>JAESRW010000170.1 GCA_016764395.1 Flavobacteriales bacterium | reverse complement strand
CAATTGGAACAGCTACAAGTTACCGTCCGGCGGAAATTACATTCAACACGTTACCAGCTAATGGAATGGTAGTAGCTGACTTTGTCGGAGCCTCACCTGGGAAGAGTGGTTTACCGCTAGGCGAAGGCCCTTTGTCCCCTCCTGATAGTATTAGAAATACCTTTACTGAGGGGTATTGGCATCTAGATGCGGTCAATGCAACGTCCAGCACGGATTACAGTCTCCGGTTGACCGGTAATGGATTTACAAGTTATGGAGTTAATTCAAGTACGAGGGTCTTGAAACGAGCAACGGGAACTACTTCATGGACACTGGACGGCAACCATGCTGGTGATGCTACACCAATTGCGTACCGAGATAACGTAAATGATATCTCTGATTTTGAATTTTGTTTTGGTGATTCTTCAGACTGTACCCTGCCGGTTACTTCAGTCATAACAGGCGTTGATTCAGTTTGTATCAATGAGTCAGCAGTGGCTTATTCAGTAACCAATACTTCTGGTTCTACTTACAAGTGGACGATCACAGGCGGTCTTAAAGCCACAGGTGGTACTACCAGTAGCATCACTGTGGATTGGGGTGCTACAGGTGGTCTTGGTAGTGTACAGGTGGTTGAAACCAATAGTACCGGCTGCGTAGGTGACCCTGTTTCGAAGCCTATCACCATTCATCCCCTCTCCACCTCTGTCATTACGGGAACAACCAATKTGGCYGAAAATACGYTGGGAGAACCCTATTCAGTTGTCAATAATACAGGTTATTCATATGCATGGACCATCACCGGAGGTACCCAAGCTAGTGGGGGAGCCGCCAATAGCATAACGGTTAATTGGGGCACAGCAGGAGTGGGTAATGTGCAGGTCGTGGCCACTGTTACTGGTTGCGCCTCTGCTGCTCCTGAAAACCTAGCGGTAACAAAATTCGGCATCATTAAAAGTATTACCACGGGTAACTGGGATGTGCCAGGAACGTGGGATTGCAACTGTGTACCAACCGATGATGACAATGTAATCATTGACAGCGGTGATGTGGTGACGCTGACAGCGAACGAGATCATTAGCAACATTACTATTTATGCCACAGGTGAACTGGCAAATGCAACGTTTATCATGACGGTGAATGGCGATTATAAAATAGGTGGATTACACTCCGGTTCAGGGGATATTAATTTAGATGGGGCATCCAAGAATATCAGTGGAAACACAGGAACCATTTCAAATACGGGTATCCTAAGGATTAACGGCAATAAAACCATTCTTATTGGCACAAGTATTACTAAAGTTTCGGGTGAAACTAATATAAATGGAAGCTTTTCAGTATTTAACAATGGAACCATCACACTTGGCGGTGATCTTACAGGAGCTAATGCTACATCCACTTGGAGAAATGAAGTTAATTCAACCCTATCTCTCGGAGGTGCGGTACTGGTGACCGGGGCGCTTAATGCATCTGCAAACAACAATACAGTAGATTATAATGGCGGTGGTGCGCAAACCATTAAAACACCTTCTGCCAACTATCACCATTTTGTGGTTTCCAATAACGGTATTAAGACAATGGTTGGAAATCTCGATATTAATGGAAATTTAACGTTTAGAAATACGGCTTCGCTTGATGCAGTTGGATTTACCATAAATATAGCGGGTAATTGGGATAACGAAACTATTTCGGATCTGTTCATAGAATCTACGTCTACCGTCATATTTGATGGCAGCGCTGCACAGAGCGTTAATCCCGATAATGTTGTTAACGAAGTGTTTAACAGTCTTACTGTGAACAATTCAAGTGGAGATATTACCCTATCCAACAATTCTAATGTAACGGTTAACGCTGCATTTACTTTGTCCAGCGGGGATGTGATAACTGGCACTAATTTTATAATTATGGGAGCAAACGCTTCCGTGAGTGGTGGAAGCGTATCTAGTTTTGTGAATGGTAAAATGAGGCACACGGTCAATGTGCTAACATCCATTACCAAAGTGTTCCCAATAGGGAAAGGACTAGAATATCGGCCAATTGAATTGGTTATCGACCAGAATGTTGCGAGTTCAACTGAGTACACCGCTGAGATGATACTAGGCGATGCCAATGCACTGGGGAATTCGCTTCCAGGAACCATTGATATGGTTTCAGGTACACGTTATTTCCAGGTTACACAAGCGCCCGCAACAGTACTCGATGACACCAAGATAAGGATCTACTATGAGCCTAATGATAGCGTTACGGACCCAGCCAATTTGGCTGTAGCCAAGGATGATGGGGTAGGAAACTGGATTGACTTATTCGGCACTGCGGTAGGCACACCATCGGGGAATATTCTATCTGGTAGTTTTACCTCCTTCAGTCGTTTTGCGATCGCCAATAAAAATGGAGGAGCCAATCCCCTGCCCATTGAGCTGCTTTTCTTTGATGCTAAACTTGATGAACCCAATGAAGAGGTTGAAGTAAACTGGGCAACGGCTACTGAGGTTAATAATAACTTTTTTACGGTTGAACGCAGCGTAGATGGACTTGATTTTGAATTTCTTGCCAACGTTAAAGGTGGTGGAACTACGAATTCGCTGCAAGAATACGCTTTCATGGATAAAAATCCATTATATGGAGTTTCCTACTATCGTCTAAAACAAACAGATTATGACGGCATATCTGAAACATTCCCTATGGTGGCCATTAACTACGTACAAAATAAGGAAATATCCATCAGTGTATATCCGAATCCAACGCAAGGACAGTTCTGGGTAGAAATTGAGGGAAGTGAAGGGGAGGAAGTACTCGTATTGGTGGTAGACTTGTTCGGGCGACAGCACTATTCAAAAATTGTGGTCCTTGATGACCAAGGGTATACCCTTGGCTTCGATCCTTATGGCAGGCTCGCTGCCGGCGTATATCTAATCGTAGGATCCAGCGATAATAAGTTGTACAGCAAAAAGTTAGTAATAAGATAAACTCCACTGTTTCTAACAACAGTTTTACAGGTATCACTCGCCGTGTAGGATAAACACCTACAAGCTTGTAAGACAATATCCTACGTGTTCTTGTAACTAGTTTAGAGTTTGATGGGTACACTTTCTATAGGGCCTATAATAATTTTAGGCTATTAAATAGATTCAAGATGATAACCTTTCGACACCTATCAAGACTACAGCACCGTTTATCACAAAATGATTGTCGTTGGTCAATTCCAGGAAACTCACAACCTATACTTTGCGTAGAAAATAGCAAACGCAAAACGAGATAATGAACAGGTACAGTAACATAGAGACTCGAAGAAACTTCTACCAGCGGGCTATTCTTGCTTTGTGCACTGGCCTTGCTCTATTAACCATGTCATCATTGGTGATAGCGGGCACCTATCACATTGATGATGATGAAGATTGGAGCGACCTTTCTCCTCAGCCAACGGCGGCAGACATAATTTATATCTACGATGAAGCTGAATTAACCGTTGATGTAAACAATGCAGTGTGTGCGGCAATATATATAGGGTATAACAATGGTTCTGGTGATGAAGAGGGATCACTGCAATTTGATGACAGTAACTCCCAGTTGACGGTTTATGGAGTGGCTGGTGTCACGTTGGGATCAAGTAACGGTGAAGGAACCCTTGACATGGATGACGGCGGTACATTAATTACTCCTTCAATTACGGTGCTTCATTCCGGCAGCGAATTTGATCATGGAAAGGGAACCGTAATACTGACAGCTCACAATACATTACCTACAGAATTCAGCACATTTAAGCATCTAGTGATTTATGCAGGTACAACGGTTCTTGGAAGAGACATTAAAGTGAAAGGCGATCTCTCCATCAATGGTACTCTGGATGTTTCAACTAGCAACCATGAAATTGTTCTAAAGGGAGATTGGATTAACAATGGGACGTTTGTACAAGGACAGGGGTTGGTGGTATTGGAAGGATCCAATCTACAGACAATTACCGGTTCTGGAGCAACCGTGTTTAATTCACTTGAATTAAATACAAAGGGGAAGGGTAAGGGCAAAGGCAAAGGCAAAGGTAATGGCAATGGAGGACAACCGAATGGGGTACTCCTCGCAGTACCAACATATGTTCAGGGCGTATTTGAATTGACGCAAGGTGTATTGTATTCTGACAGTATAAACTATGTAACCCTGGGGCCATTGGCAACAACATTGGGCGGTTCAGATGCAAGCTATGTAGATGGCCGCATCAAAATCGAGACAGATACTATTAAGTCCATCGTCATAGGTACCGGTAAAAATGGCAAACAAAAAAAGACGGCCCTCAGTACGTCTTCTACAGACCCTTCAGTGTTTATCTTAGAGTATTTTGACCAGCCTCACCCTGGGTCAGGCAACTTGACCAGTGGACTTGATCATATCTGCGACATGCAATATTGGGAAATGACAAGAGTGAGCGGTACAGCTGATGCAGCAATATCACTATTCTGGGACAATACTACTTGCACACCGATGGATCTTTTGCCGGCACTAAAGGTGGCAAGGTTCGATACTGCTCAATGGATCTCTGAAGGCAACAGCAGTCTATCCGGAGATCCTAATTTTGGATCGATTACATCAAATACGTTAAGCGCTTTTGGATGTTTTACCTTTGGCTGTGAACACAGTGGCCTCAGAACATCGGGAATTGAAGATAATTTCATAGGTCCACCGGACTTCTCATCCCAGAAGGTGAATCTGGAAAGTGAAAATACCTTGTCTCAGGTTGAAATGGAACATAACGCTAGGGTTGCGATTTATGAACTGGATATGGCCGTAACGCCTAACCCTTCCATGGGAAAGATGAACATTACTATCAGAGATAGAGTGGGTGAGGAAGTCCTTATAGTAGTACAAGATATGTTAGGACGCGCTCATTACTCAAAAGTTATATTCCCACACAACAGTGAATTTCACCTGGCTGTTGATCCTTCGAAAAAGCTCGAACCAGGTGTGTACATGATCATAGGTTCAAGCGATAACAGGCTGTACAAGAAGAAAGTAGTTATCCAATAATAAGCTCTTTCACTTCATCACTCACTAGGCGCATCTTTAAAAGGCGTTTACCGGCTGTTTAACATCGTGTTTTGTGATGCGTATATTGCTCTTATACAATATGCTGAAAGCTCCAAATATTCTATATTTACTATCCTAATTCAATCCCTCCAAAATAGGTGTTTAAAACTTCGGCGCTCATCATTATCCAACTTCTCGTTGTTTGCCAATTTGCTGTATCTCAAAAGTACTTCGAGAACTTCAATATTGAAGATGGCCTCTCACAGTCTCAGGTCTACGCAAACTATCAAGATAGCCGGGGGTATTTGTGGGTGGGCACGTATGGAGGAGGAGTGAACCGGTATGATGGCCACTCATTTATCCACTATGCGACCAAGGATGGCTTATCCAATAATTTGGTCTATGCTATAGCCGAAGACGATTTGGGAAACCTGTGGTTTGGAACAGATGGAGGCGGTATTTCAGTATTTAATGGACATGCGTTTACGACTATAGACGGTGATGATGGCCTTGACAATGAGCATGTATACACCATCGTAAAGGGAAATAGCGGGGAAATGTGGGTAGGAACGGACGGCGGCGGTCTCTACGCTATTTGGCCTTCTATGGCCTCAGGAGACCTGCAATTCAAAATCACCCATTACGGAGCGCGTCAAGGCTTGGTCAGCGATAGTGTGATTTCAATGGTGATCGATACAGATGGAGATCTATGGGTGGGTACAGCTGCCGGAGTCAGTTGGATTTCTTATGATGTGAGCGACAGCCATGATTCCATAGAGATTACTTATACGCTTAACTTTCTTGTAGGAAATGGCCTTAGGCATGAAGTAGTGAATGCGATCTGTGAAGATCATAACGGCAATATATGGTTCGGTACTTTCGGTGGGGGATTGAATGTCCTGATGAAAGAAAGTTGGGCCGGCAAAATAGGAGTATTCGATATCAACCGTTTTACTTGGCATTATGTGACTGCAGCTGATGGACTGTGCGATAACAGTGTAACCTCCTTATATGAGGATAAAAAAGGGTACATGTGGGTGGGCACCTATGGAGGAGGGGCCTGTAAAGTTTTGAGCAATTCAATTGGTACATCCCAGAATTACATAACATATGGTCAAGGGGAGGGGTTGAACAACGAAATTATCTGGTCAATCACCCAGGATAGATCAGGTAGCTTGTGGTTAGGCACCGAAGGAGGGGGGCTGTTCAAGTATTTGGGTGAAAGGTTCACCCATTTTAGTACGGATGATAAGCTAAGCAGCAATATTGTTTTCTCAATCATGGAAGATAGTCGCAATAACATATGGCTGGGAACTTTCGAGGGAGGAGTCTCTTTGATACGAGATGGGGACGATATGACCTATGGTGGTTTAAACATTGAAAACTATACAACCGCAAACGGCCTTACGGATAATAATGTAGTTAAGTTGTTTGAAGACAATAAGGGAAAAGTATGGGCAGGAACCTTTCAAGGAATCAGCATCTATGATCAAAACAAAGCTATTTCTCATGAGGAAGATGCATTTGTTCGTCTCAATCTGCCCATTCTCAACAATATAACCGTGTTGTCAATGACTCAAACCAAGTCTGGCACAATGTGGATAGGTACGGATGATGCGGGGGCAATTTATTTTGATGTAAATGATGTGGTCCTATCACAGGGTGAGTGGACGGTTGACACGGCCAAGATAAGCTATGTAACAACAGCTGAGGGATTGAATAGCAATGTTATTTGGTCAATTACTGAAGATAATCGTGGATATATTTGGCTGGGCACTTCGACAGGTGGGGTCTCAAAACTGATACCCGTCCATGGAAGTACAAACGAGTATACGGTTCATAATATCACAGAAAATGAGGGGCTTAGTAACAATTTTGTGCTCAATATCATGCAAGATGCATATGGGAAAATGTGGTTCGCTACCTATGGAGGGGGAATCAGCGTTCTAGATGATAATGAGGCCACCGGTGACGTTGGTGAAAGATGGCATTATATTACAACCGATGAGGGGTTAACGGACGATGGTATGGTTTCAATGGTTTTTGATGACGAGGGCAATATATGGGCCGGTACAAATAAAGGTATCAATAAGATTGTTTTTGATGCTGAAGGCAATGTGGGGGAAATTAAACGACGAAATATCAGTGCATTCAGGGGGTATCACATTAAACAACTTGGCAAGAGAGAGGGTTTTGTAGGGGTAGAATGCAATCAGAATTCAATATGCAAAGACAACAACGGTAATATTTGGTTTGGCACTGCGCATGTGTTAACCAGGTTAAATGCGAAGGCGGAAGAGTTGAATGACTTGGCGCCATTGACCCATATTAGAGGGTTGCGTTTGTTCTTTGACGAGGTGGATTGGTCCATACAGGATATCTCCCCAGACGATTCTGAAGCGAGCCAATCAGATGATAAAACGGGTTTACCAAAGGTCAAAAAGGACGAACTTCAGGGAGTCGCATATAGCGGCTATGATCCTTGGTCCAACTTACCAAAGGATCTCATACTGCCCTATAACAAGAACCACCTAACTTTCGACTTCCTGGGCATAAGCTTGAAAAAACCAGAAAACGTAAAGAGTGTATACATGCTTGAAGGCCTGGATTTAGACTGGTCACCCCCGGTTGAGGAAAAATTTGCCACCTATCCTAAATTGCCCCCCGGTAAGTACAGCTTCAAGGTAAGGACTGTAAACAGCGATGGGATCTGGAACAGTACACCCAATACTTACAGCTTCACGATTACGCCACCCTTTTGGCAAACGTGGTGGTTCTATCTTACGTGCGGATTGTTGTCAGCTGCTGCCGTATATACGGGCGTATTATTCAGAATACAAAGTTTGCAAAGAGCCAAAAAACTGCTGAAACAGCAAGTAAAACTCCGCACAAGGCAATTGAGAGAAGAAAAGATATTGGTTGAGAAACAAAAAGTAGAATTGGAAATTACCAATCAGGATCTTAACGATGCATTTAACAAGTTAAAACAGTTGGAGACTTTCAAGGATTCCATGATGGGCATGATTGTACACGATTTGAAAAATCCGTTGAATGCGATCATGAGTTTCTCAAAATATAAGCCCAGTCCAAATATAATGTCCAATATCTACAGATCAGGGCGAAAGATGCTCAATATGGTCATGAATATTCTCGATATTCAAAAATTTGAAGAGGCTGAGATGAAGCTGTCGTCAGAACATTATATGATAAATGGTGTTTTAAATGAAGCCATTGAGCAGGTTGTTGCATCGGCAGACGAGAAAAGCCTGGAATTAATAAACATCGTACCAAAGGATCTTCCTGTAGCCTGTGACTTTGACATCGTTTCCAGGGTATTGGTTAACCTGCTCACCAATGCTGTGAAATTTACGCCTTCTGGTGGAAAAGTAACGTTAAATGCTGAACAGTCTCCAGATGATCCGAAAATGGCTTTAATTGAGGTTGCCGATACTGGTGAAGGAATTCCAAAGGAAAAACTGGCCACCGTGTTTGAGCGATTCTCTCAGGCTGAAGCGAGGGATTTGGGTACCACCAAGTCAACAGGACTGGGACTTACATTCTGCAAACTTGCAGTTGAAGCGCATGGAGGAATAATAGGCGTAAAGTCAGAGGTGGGTGAGGGCAGTACCTTTTATTTCCGCTTACCAATAGGAGATACCGCCAAAGTGGCAAAAAGTGAAACCTCCACACAAGAGGATAGTTCCAACCATTCCACTCCTAAGAAAGAAACAAGACCAAGCGATTCCGCCGATCCTGTCCCGGAAACCGAGGTTATGGAGGAAGCACAACCAAAGCGCCTTACATTTACGACTGATGATAAAGCTTACTTCGTCAGGTATATTGAACAATTCGAAGCCTTATCAGTTTTCCACAGCAGTGAGATTAACAGCCTGTTAAAAGAAATGGATGATACGGAAATTGAATGTTTGATTCAGTGGAAAGAGGAAATGGAAATGGCTATGTACAATTGCAATGAGAAAAGGTGGCTGGAGCTTTTAAACATGGTTAAATAACCAGTTGGCGGGGTTTATTGTGTCTTAGGACTTTCCGATTTCAAAAATTTCTTGATATTTGGTGTTTGTCACCTCGGCTAACATCTGATTAATAGAACACAGTGCTGAATTATTTACTAGTCTAATGAACTCATTTCACTTACCTGAAAATAACGGTGTAGCTGTAATCCTGGTGGTAGATGATGACCCTTTTAGCCGTCAGGTCCTGATAGACACGTTGCAGCAAGCTGACAAGTCAGAGGACGAATTGTCGAAATACACCAGGTTTGAGGTACTGGTGGCTTCAAACGGTGATGAAGCGGAGAAAATGGCCACAGAATCTCTGCCTGAAGCAATCTTAATGGATTGGCAAATGCCTGGTCTATCCGGCGTTGATGTGGTGAAAAGGCTAAAGAAAAAGAACCTCACGAAAAACATCCCGGTGCTAATGGTAACTTCGGTTACCTCTGATGACAAGCTACAGGAGGCTTTTGAGGCGGGTGCAGTTGACTATATCACCAAACCTGTTAAGGAAATTGAACTGCTTGTAAGGGTTAGGTCTGTGTTGAAGACGAGTCGTTATTATAAAGAGATCGTTGAGCAGAATCAGAAGATCGAACAACAGAAGAAAGACATAACCGACAGCATTCGGTATGCGCGGGATATTCAAAAAGCAATACTTCTCAGCGATGAAAAGATACGAAGTGCACTTCCCGGGGCCTTTACGCTGTTAAAACCCAAAGATATCGTCAGCGGAGACTTCTACTGGTTTGGAAGGRCAGGTGACAAGATCATTGTAGCCGCCTGCGATTGTACGGGCCATGGGGTTCCCGGTGCATTTGTTTCAATGATAGGTAATGACCTACTTAATCAGATCGTGATAGAAAAAGGGATAGTCGATYCTAAGCTCATTCTTGCACTGCTCAATATTGGCATCATCAGGGTTTTTGGAGGTACAGGTACAGCTAATCCGGATGCTTGGAATGGCCAGGTGAACAATGGGAATGCGGAAACCATCGGATCTATCGATTCCTTCAGTTCAGGTGTGGAGGATGGTATGGATATCGCGCTTTGCATTTTTGACGAAGACATGAGTCAGCTAGAATTTGCAGGAGCCAGAAATCCACTTTATCATGTTAGGGATGGAGTATTGACAGAAATAAAGAGTGACAAGCAGTCGATAGGTGGGCGAACGGACATAGACTATGAGTTTACAAAACATCAGATCGATCTGCAGGCTGGAGATAGCATTTATATATTCTCTGATGGGTATTGCGACCAGATCGGAGGGCCTCGCGATAGGAAATACATGGCAAAAAAATTTAAGAAACGCCTGTTGGAGATCCATGGCCAGGGCCCCCAGGATAAAAGGCAGGTGCTTGACACTGTAATAACGAAATGGAAAGGGGAGGGAGACCAGATTGACGATATACTCGTTATTGGTGTGCAGGTTTAACCGTTCGAGGCCCTCTTTATCCTGTTTTAGCGACTGCTAGTTGCTCCGTTTATTGTCATAAATATAAGCTGACCTATGTTCTATTTTATGCTTATCTTGAGTGGAATTCTCAATAATTTTTAGACTATGAATAAAAAAAGTATTCTGGTTGTTGATGATGATAGCTTCAACAGGCAGATAGTGGTCGATATGCTTATGAGTGTGGAACTGTACACAGTTATGAGTGCCACGGATGGGCATTTAGGCTGCCAATTGGCTGAACGCTTTCAACCCAATCTAATTTTAATGGATTGGAATATGCCAGGCCTCTCCGGTTATGAGGCCGTACAACAGTTACAGTCCAATGAAAAAACAAAAGAGATACCGGTAATCGTTGTTACAGGAGCGAATAATAAAGCGGAGTTAGACAGCATGTCTAATATTCAACTTGCAGGACACGTGACCAAACCCGTTGTGGAAAGTGAATTGCTCAAGTGTGTAGATTCCACACTAAAYAASTAAAYTCTTWATGRAARAAAAAGCKTTYGAYCTWAGCACYATANKTRGGWWTACRGGTGGCAARMCRGATAGRATMATCAGCTACATTGACCTGTATATTGAACTGGCTTCAAAAGAAGTAACGGAACTTCTTTTGTCAGCAAAAGAGGAAAACTGGGATGGGGTGGAAAGGACGGCCCATAAGATGAAGGCTGGTGCCGCTTATATGGGCATCTCCGAAATAAAGGGACTTACTTCAGCTATTGAGGAACAAGCAGCAGCGGAAGGCCGGGATAAAGAGTCGTTAAAGGCTCAAATTGAATTGGTTGAAGATATTTTTAAAGTGGCTAGAGCTGAGCTRTTAGAGGAAAAAAAGCGRCTTGAAGCGCCAGACAAYTTGACCCTTTGAGCATACTTATTACACCTTGGCAGCTGTTAAAGATTTAGTGTTGATTGACGATGAACTGTATTCTTGTTGATGATGATCCATTTAGTAGAAAAGTATTGAGCGACCTGGTCGCCCAAACAGAAATCTTGCACCTGGTTACAGCGTGTTCAACTGCTATGGAAGCCATAAATGTATTGAACACCGAACAAGTGGATCTTATGTTGTTGGATATTGAAATGCCAGAGATATCTGGTTTTGATTTGCTCAGCAACTTGGAGAGCAAGCCTTTGGTAATTCTGATCACCGGACATGAACAGTTTGCTGCCAGGGCCTTTGAATACAATGTAACGGATTACCTGGTAAAGCCCATTGAATTTGCGCGCTTTTCAAAAGCAATCAACAGAGCCCATGATCTGTACAAACAAGCCTTGACAGTGCCGTCTACACACGCCAGCTTTTATATTAAAGTTTCCGGATCACTGGTGAAGTTGAATCAATCCGATATATTGTGGATTGAGGCACTGGAAAACTATATGACAATCAATACAATAAACGAAAAGTACACCGTTCATTTTACCATGAAATCCCTGGAAGATAAACTTCCCTCACAAGAGTTCCTTCGGGTTCATCGATCTTACATTGTTAGGAAAGATAAAATAGATTCTATTTCAGATGATGAAATTCGCATTGGGAAGGATAGAATACCGGTTGGGCGGACTTATAAAAAGGAATTGAATAAGAATATTAACTTGCTGTGATCAGGGGGTATACCGCGTTAGCACATTTGGTTGATGTCGCGATGCATGAATGCTAATTGCTCACAATCGAAGATTATTTTTTGAAATTAACCTGTTGTCAGATCAATGAGCGCTGCGGATAAAATAAACCATAAGCTTATTAAACGAGATGAAACATTGTTTCGAAATCTTTTCGAGAACAATAGAGATGGAATCTATATAACAGCGCTGGATGGCAGTATAATAGATGTGAATCAAGCTGCTTTGGAGATCACTGGGTTCCAGAATAAAAGGGAATTCGCTAATCAAAATACGATTGATCTCTATGTTGACCCCAAGCAAAGGAAGAGTTTCCAAAAAATAATTAAGAAAAACGGCTACGTACAGGATTTTGAAGTGCTGCTCAGAAAGAAAACAGGAGAAAAAATTACCTGCCTCTTGACCTCCTCCGTAATTAAAGATTCCAAGGATAGGGTTATTGGGTATCAGGGTATTATTAGAGACGTCACATTACAACAAAGGCAACAGCGCATTCAAGAAACACTCTTGAGAATTACCCAGGCGGCGACCAGTTCAGGCGATCTGAAATCGCTCTTGAAAAATCTTCATAAAGAGCTGAAACAGCTTATCAACGTAGACAATTTCTATGTGGCTTTATACGATGAAGGCACCGAGGCCTATTCCTTTCCTTACTATGTAGACGAATATGATTTGCTCAACGAGCTTGAATCATATTCATTGAAAAAGAGTTTAACCGATTATATACGTAGAACCGAGGAAGCTCTTTTTGTAGATCAAGAGCGTAGGTCAGAACTCAAAAAGAAAGGAGAGGCGGTAATGATTGGAACGATTCCCAAGTTGTGGCTGGGTTCACCTCTTATTACGTCCAAAGGTGTTATTGGAGTCGTGGTGGTTCAAAGCTATTCAGATCCCAAAATGTATACCAGGGATGATTTGGAATTGCTGGAGTTTGTGTCTGGACAAATCGCTCGCGTAATTGAACAGAAACAGGCCGGTGAGTCCATTCGACGGAGTGAGCAAAGATTCAAAGATCTTTTTGAAGGATCGCCGGATGCCATATTTGTTGAAACGCTGGAGGGATTGGTGCTGGATGTGAATCCTGCGGCATGTAAAATGCACGGGCTTACGTACGCTGAAATTGTGGGAAACAGCTACATAAATTTGATTCCGGAGAAACTCAGAGGAGAGATAAAGTCGAATTTTGAAAACTTCTTCGGGGAAGATTTGGTCTCATTAGAAAGCCATAGCCTGGGTCGAAATGGAAACATTATACCCGTAGAAATAAAGGTGAGTCACATAGATTATGGAGGCAAGAAAGTCTTGTTGTTGCACGTACGGGACGTAAGCTCACGGAAAGAAGCGGAGGAGGAGCTTAGAAACTCGCATGAGCAACTGCGTCACCTGTCTGCCCATTTACACAGTATAAAGGAAGAGGAAAGTAAACGAATTGCCCGTGATTTACATGATAGCCTGGGGCAAATTCTTACGGCCCTGAAATTTGATATCTCCTTACTGAATAAGCAACTTATTGATCAGTTCCCCACTAACCAATACAGGCCTCTGAAACGCAAAACCAAGTCCATGATTTCCAAGGTGGATGCAACAATTGACGCGATGCGCAGAATTTCGGCCAACTTGAGACCGGTTGTTTTAGACGATATTGGCCTTAATGCTGCGATTGAGTGGCTCGCCACCGATTTCAGGAGAAGGACCAGTCTCGGAATGAAAGTCAATATTGGCTCTGAGGAAGAGCTGATAACGGATCATGAAGTGGCCACCACACTTTATCGTATCCTTCAAGAGGCATTAACCAATATTATAAGGCATTCCAAAGCGAGAAACGTTCAAGTTAGTTTGATAAGAACCTCAAAAGACATAGTTTTGACTATTGATGACGACGGAAAGGGAATTGCCAAAGAAAAGTTAAAGAAAGCAACCTCATTCGGGCTTGTTGGTATTCAAGAAAGGGTGCTTGGACTTGAAGGTGTTTTTGAGATTAAGGGAAAGAAGGGGATAGGCACTAAGCTTACAGTTTCCATTCCAATAACAACCTAGCATTATGATAAGAATAGCTATTGCAGATGATCATGCGCTTATTAGGGCTGGGCTGAAAGAAATACTTGCAGCGAGGCCCAATATACATGTGATAGAGGCTACCAATGGACAGGAGCTGATTAAGAAGATCAATTCCCTGGATATTCATGTGGCCATTCTGGATATATCAATGCCTGGAAGAAATGGCTTGGAAACCTTGAAAGAGATCCGAGCAACACATCCCAAATTACCCGTACTCATGTTGAGCGTATATCCAGAGGATCAATACGCAATCCGATGCCTCAAAGCAGGGGCCGCAGGATATCTCACAAAAGACTCAGCGCCTGAAATGCTATTATCGGCCATTGATAAACTGCTCAAGGGTGAGAAATTTATCAGCCCTAATTTGGCGCACAAGCTGGTTTCAGAGCTAGATGAGAAGAACAAAGACAAGTTGCCCCACGAACAGCTCTCTGATAGAGAATTTGAAGTGCTCAAACAAATAGGCTCGGGCCTTTCAGTATCACAGATAGCAGAGAAGCTCTTCTTGAGCCCTAAAACAATCTCTACTTATCGAACCAGGATCCTTCAAAAGACAGGGCTTAAGAACAACGCTGACCTCATACACTACGTCATTGAATATGAATTGCTAAATAGGTAATTCTAGCCGGTATTTCTCCTCGTAGGCGCTTTCCTACAATTCTTCACGTGCTTTTCCGACGCATTCTTGCGCCTTACGCCCATGCGTTCTGACAACTCTTCTTCTCGGTTGAAGGTATACTATAGTAACAGAGGATGAATTAAAAGCAGGGGCAATGAATCTATTCAATCTAGTCATGATCATTTGTATCATAGCGTTTGGACATTCGTTCGCTCAGGAAGCGGAAGAAATGGGAAAAATGGTATTGACAACGAAATCTTATGACGAACTACAGAGTGCATGCAACTCCGTCTTGGTTTTGGATACACAGTTGCAAAGAGGGAGCATGGGAATCGGTGGTGTAATGCGGTTCAGTGCCAAATTTGAATTATTAAAACGACACCCCTCAATCGCCCATATTGGCCTGTTTTGGGTTTCACTGAAGCAAACCCAAAATAACGATAATATGGTGAGAGCGCCGTTCTTACAAACTCGCTATAGGTACCTTTTCCTTTTTGACTATTATTTAAAGCGATTGAAATATGCAGCGTACACGTATCAATCGATTGAAGCCTGTCCGGTTCATCAATACGCCCATCAACATGGACAGTCCAACTGCTTAGGTACGCTTGAAACTTATCAGTTATCCAAGTATACTGAATTGTCCTACATAAATAATGGCCTTTCACTTAGGTCATTTCCAATCTCTTTAGAGAGTAAACCCGTACCTTTAAATGAACAGTGCAGGATGAAAGGTGTAAGTGTTTGAATAGCAGTATTTAATGAATAAATAAAACAGGTCATAATGAACGATTTAACACACTTGAAACTAATTATGGGCGAACCTGCCTACTTGTCTGACCTACCTATATGGTTGCGGGCGAGTAGGTAGGTTCTGTGTTATCGAATTCTTAATAGGCATCTATATATTATGAAACAAGTCTGGACAAAAACATTGGCTCATGAGGAGATGATGAACGGCGCGCTTGCTTCTCCGGAAAACAGGTTCCTTGTGACCATTCAAAATCAACAAAAGCCAAATAAATGAACAATTTATCAATCAAGGATAATTTTTACGCTATGGAATTTATGGATCCTATGGACTTATCAGCGTTGTTACCGGCTAGCATTGAAAAGGAAGAAGTAGCCTTGCTTTGCTTCCCCATAACGGATGTGCTCTTCAACTCTGAGGACATCAGGGCAAGGACGATTGATCTGCATTACGCGGTCAAATTGGGAAACCTGGATCGCTATAAGGTTAAAATCATCTTTGAAGATGACCGGAAATTGCGAAGGATAGAAACTACAATATGGGAAACGACGAAAAAGATGGCGGTACTCAAGATGGGAATCCAGATACCGATTCATCGGATATGGGAAATAAAGTTCTTATGAACAATTTAAAACGGATCAAGATATGATTGTTAGCTATACAATACTGTACCTTCTGAACCACATAATGGTATCAGTAGGAAGGGCCCTAAACATGCAACAGATGACCTTCTTTATGTCAGGTTATTACGCCCCATTGATCAATTGCTTGAGAAAAAGATACCTTACACACCTAACTTTCACTTATGCTGCCATTCTGCTTGCCGCAGAGGCATTGATGATATGGGTGCTATAGTTTGAAACGCTTTACAGGTAACCGTGTAGATAATATGGACTCGGTAACCTATAATCGCTAAACAGGCTGAAAGAAGGTCCTTAGATGGACTATTTCTTAGCCTTCTTCGCAGCAGCTTTTTTGGGAGCGGCTTTCTTAGCTGCGGGCTTCTTTGCAGCCGCCTTTTTTGCGGGGGCTTCCACAGCTTCAGTTGCATCTTTGGGTGCTTCTTCTGTTTTGGCCTTAGCCGTCTTCTTAGGGACATATACAGCTTTTCCGTTTTTCTTTTGTCTGGAAACTCCGTAGGACCCTTTGAATCTTTTTCCTTTGGTGGTTTTTTTATCTCCTTTACCCATGATGCGTTATTTTCTGTTTGTTGTGCGCCGTTGTGTTGCAAGCGGGTACAAATGTATAAATATTTTACACCTCTTTTATGATTGGAAAGTAGGTGTTTGTCCTACGGCCACATAGTGGTCCTTCTTACATCAAAACATACAACCTCACGCCTCAGGTTCGTACACTTGTATAGAGACAAAAAGGCGAATATTTTAACGCTACACTAGCCATGAAAGTAGAAGGTAAAGTAATTATAAGAAGATTTTTAGTGGGAGCAATTTTGGCTGCGCTCATGTTGCTTCCATTTGCCATGCAAGCTCAGAAAATTGATGTATGCCACACGTCTCTTTCCGATTCTGAGAATGTGCACACCATAGAAATTGAAAGAAATGCCTTACCTCAACATCTGGAGCACGGGGATTATTTGGGCGCCTGTAAGGGCGATGAAGACAATTATTTTTCCTTGAAGGTTGGGCCCAATCCATATTTCGAACGGACCTTCATCAAGTATACACTCTATGAGCCTGCGAATATCAGAATGGAAATTTATGACCAGATTGGAAAACGGCTTAAAGTATTAGTCAACGCTGACCTAGAACCAGGTAAGTATCAGCATGAATTTAATGCCAGCGATTATGGAATATCTCATGGCATTCATTTTCTCAAAGTGGTGAGAATAACCCAGGGCAAAGAGTTTGTCCACTTTGAGCGATTGGTAGATCTTCACTAGTGCGGTTTCACTGGTTGTGCTGTCATCCTTTCGGGGGTGGCGGCACTTTGTTGTTTATAAGATCGCTGCGCTGTATGAGGTAAGATCGCTTCGCTGTATGATCGTTCGCTGCGCTCACTGTAAGATCGCTTCGCTGTAAGATTGTTCGCTGCGCTCACTGTAAGAGGTAAGATCGTTCAATGTGGCTTGCGATAAGATTTTTTACGCCTTTTACATCGCGACGGTTTATCCATATTTATAGCCTCTGCAAAAATTAGCGGTATCACAAAAAAAAGGAGAAGACCTTACACCACAGCGTTCCCAAACCTTGCAACACAGTGCTCTTACATCAAAGTGATCTTACCTCATACAGCGCAGCGATCTTATAGCGCAGCGATCTTATAGGCAGCGATCTTACAGTGGCTTGCAATAAGATTTTTTCCGCCTTTTACATCGCGACGGGTTATCCAGATTTATAGCCTCTGCAAAATTAGCGGTATCAAAAAAATGGAGAAGATATTACATCACAGCGTTCCCAAACCTTGCAACACAGTGCTCATACATCAAAGTGATCTTACCTCTTGCAGCCCACCAATCCTACAGCGAAGCGATCTTACAGTGAGCGCCAGCGAACGCTCTTACAGCACAGCGCTCTTACAGCACAGCGATCTTACAGTAGTTTCAGCCTTCCAAGATACTGTCTTAATCTTACCTGTTACAACCCATTGGTCTTGCAGCCCACCAATCCTACAGCGAAGCGCTCTTACAGTGAGCGCCAGCGAACACTCTTACAGCGAAGCGATCTTACAACAAAGTGATCATACAGCGCAGCGGTCTTACAGCGAAGCGATCTTACAGCGCAGCGATCTTACAGCACAGCGATCTTACAGCACAGCGATCTTACAGCACAGCGATCTTACTAACCCAAAAGGCCAAAAATCCTCCATAACAAGCGGGCAGCCACATTTCCGTCCCATTCGCCATTTCCGCACTCACTGATATCAAACCCGATGATCTTCTTGCCAGAATCTACCACTGCCTTAATCAGATAAAGAGACTGTTCGAAATCCAGGCCTCCCGGGACAGGAGTGCCGGTTTTCGGACAAAGCTCAGGAGAAAGTCCATCCATGTCAAAACTCAGGTAAACATGCTTGCCAAGGCCCTCAACAATAGTGTCTGCAATAGACTTCCAGGATATTCCTGCATACAAGTTCTTCCTTATTTCTTGGTCATAGTGACAGGTAATATTTGGTTGGGTCTCAATGTACTTGAACTCCTCTTCACATAAGTCCCGTACGCCGACCGAAGTCAAAGAACGCACTTGAAGTAACTTGGAGATATTGTACATGATACTGGCATGAGAGTAAGTGAGGCCCTCATAGGCTTCTCTCAGATCGGCGTGCGCGTCAATTTGGAGTATGGATATGTCATCATATTTTTCAGTTAAGGCGTGAACCAATCCATAGCAGGTACTGTGGTCGCCTCCAAGTGTGGCCACAATTTTGTCCGCTTCAAGCCACGCATGTGCCCTTCTTTTGACCCAGAAATTAACTTGCTCACAACATTCGTTGATCGCCTTTTTGAGGATATCGGATTGGGGATTGTCCTTCAAACCATTGTTGGCAGCATTTATCGCTCTGTAGTTTTTGATGCATTTGAGTGCTTCTAATTGAAGCGTGATAAGCTGTGTTGGAAATTCATCAAATGCCAATCCTTTTTTCCATAGGTCAGGCTTCAAGCGATCATAAACATCTACTTGATGCGAGGCCATTAGTACACGTTTTGGAGCATTGGCAGTGCCCGAGTTTCCAGAGGTGGTGACTTCCCAAGGTACAGGTATTACCACCAACTTTGAGTCTTCTGGCCGCTGGGGTAAACCGTACAAATGATTTGGATTCTTAGAAGGGGCGTTGGGGTTAAATACATCCATAGTTGATTATTGAAGTTTCCATTGGTCTGTGAGATTAAAGCCTCTCAAGAAATCACCCACATGCATTCTTTTTTTTCCAGCGAGCTGTAATTCCTCGATGCGAATGTCACCGTCCGCACAAGCGACCGTCCACAGCTTTTTGCCATCTGTTTTGATGGCGCCTGCCGTTCCGCTGGAAACGTGGGCATCCTCTTCACATTTGAATAATTTTATTTGATGTATATCACCTTCAGGCGACACGAGCTCACACCAAGCCGCAGGGTAGGGGCTAAGTCCCCGAATATGGTTATAGATGCTTGTAGTGGGTTGCTGCCAGTTTATCTTACAATGCTCCTTAAATATTTTAGGGGCCGGCAATGGATCAATGATGTCCAACATTTGCTTTTGGTCAATTGCGTTATCGAATCCCGATTCAATAGCTTTTACCGTTTTGACCAGAAGTGCGCCCCCCATAACCATCAATTCATCATGCAGTTGCCCAGCCGTCCAGTTGTATGGAATCGCCATTTTTTCCTGAAAGATGACCTTTCCTGTGTCAATTTCCTTTTCTATAAAAAAGGTGGTGAGGCCGGTTGCTGTATCCCCATTCATCACGGCCCAGTTAATGGGTGCTGCACCTCTATAGTTGGGAAGAAGTGAAGCATGTAAATTGACTGTTCCTTTCGGAGGCATATTCCAGACAGATTCAGGCAACATACGAAATGCAACCACGATTTGAATATCTGCCTTCAGTGCGGCAAGACGCTCCTGGAAATCAGGATCCTTGAGGTTCGTAGGTTGCAACAGAGGTAGATCGTGCTCCAGTGCATATTTCTTAACCGCCGATTCGTGAATGCGCTGTCCACGTCCTGCTGCTTTATCTGGGGAAGTAATGACCCCTACAACGTGGAAACCGTGCTCCACCAAGGCATTGAGTGACGAAACGGCAAATTCTGGCGTTCCCATAAAAACTATTCTTGTGGAAGAACTCATTGTTGCGGATTTAATTACCAAAGCATATTCAAACATAGCTAAGATTTTTGAGTATTTTAGATAAAGCTTGTTTGATGATGCGGCTTAAATATTTACGGGGTTAACTGCGTTCCCTTCAGATGGACCTGGTGAACGCACCAGTCTGCAAACTTGCCCAACCCGTATTATTTATCCGGCAAAAAATCCACTATATTTACTACAATCCAGTACAGGCAGAAATGATAACCAACTCTGAAGTATACAGATATTCCATCACAGCTAATTATACTGGGGAATTAGCTCCTTTGGCTGCCGTGGTTTTGACGATCAGGAGGAAGACATAGTCATAGCCCAGAGGCCTGCATTAAGGAATCGTATGGACTCCGCTAGCAGGGTTTCCTGAGAAGATTAAGAAGTAAGATGCGCATAATCTTGACGATAGCTTGCATTATCACTCTAGGATGCTCCAGTTCCGTGGACTTAGAAGATGTATTAGTTGAACAAATTGCGCTGAATTACCTAGCCACCAAGATTGTCAGCAAAGACGCATATTTTCTCAAATCAAAATTGAGTGTAGACAATCTTGTTGCAACAAATGAGGAGGAGAAAATTTATGTATACCCCTGTGAAACTTACAATGGAGAATCATATAACCTAAAAACGTCGAATAAGGGGCCATTTGAAGTTAAGTATGGGCAATTGACTAAAAATAATCTTCAACTGGATTTACCCCCTTCTTTTGATGAAATGGAAATAAGTCAAGACTATTCGAATATCAATATTCAGATATTTGAAAAAGTTTTGATCGGCTCCAATAAATATCTTGTGACCATTATTTGCACCAAACTCAGTGCTTCCAATAAAGAATACAGAATGACCTTCTATTTTTTTAGTAATCATAAGGAGGTTTTGAATTGGTGCAGACAACCTTTTATTGCAATAGGATACGAATAGCTTGCAGTGCATTTCCCATAAACCTTAGTAGACCAAAAAGTTGGCAAAGAATAGTTTTTTGACAGCATGCTGTATGGGTGTCAACTACTACACTGAAATGTCCTTCTCATTAAGCGTAGCCCCCCTAAATCCTTACCCCAATCACCAAAATATCATCAATCTGAAGGCTGTCACCTCTCCAGTTTTCTATATTTTTATCGAGTAGGGTCTCCTGATTGCTCATGGCCTTTGGCTGTATCTCCATCAATAAATCTTTGAATCGTCCGCCCATGAATTTGCTGTTGTCTTCCCCGCCAAATTGATCACAGTAGCCATCGCTAAATATGTAAAACGTATCATCTTTCGACAGCTTGGTTTTATGAGACTGTAATTTCCCGTTGCTTTCGTAGACAGAAGCTTGTCCCTTATTGCCAAACGTTAGCCCGATTGGGTGATTATTGCCTTTGATCAGTTCACTTTTGCCGTCTTTAATCAATAACAGCGGGCAACCGGCCCCCGCGTATTCAAGCGTCTGTTCCTTCAAGTCAATCGTGCAGATCGCCATGTCCATTCCGTCCACGGTTTCGGAATGCATCGTGTCCTTTTTTAGGGTGTCAATAACCCCCCTATGCATTGCTTTGAGAATATCCACCGGGTTGACAATGCCCTGGACGCCAATGATGTCGTTCAAAAGATTACTTCCAATTAATGACATAAATGCGCCTGGTACACCATGGCCCGTACAGTCAACCGCGGTAATGATCACCAAATTCTCTTTTTTGGTGAACCAGTAAAAATCACCACTTACAATGTCCTTGGGCTTAAAGAGAATAAAAGAGGAAGGCAAGAGATCTCTGATACCCTCCTTAACGGGCAGAACGGCCTCCTGTATGCGTTGCGCATACTTGATGCTGTCCGTAATTTTTTTATTCTTCTTTACCAGTTCCTGCGTTCTTTCTGCAACTATCATTTCAAGCATTTGCTTTTCCCTTTCAACCCTCCTGGTTCTCAGTTTGGTGAAAGCATAAAGGCCAGTGCCTCCTAACACTAAACCGATAAGATAAAACCACCACGACTGCCAAAACGGAGGAGATACGCTAAAATGAAAGGTTTTTATCGCGCTCCTGTTTCCCTGAGTGTCCTTGGCCCTCATATTAACGGTATAATCCCCTGCCGCGATAAACGGAAAACTAATTACCGGATCAGGGCTCCATATGGTCCAGTCTTTCATTAACCCTTCAACGATATATTGGTACAATGCACCGCCATCTTTCAGGTAAGAGGGGGCGGACAAATGGAGTTTCAAAGAGCTGTTATCATATTTTAGCGTTAATTCATCTTCCAGCGCATAATGTTGGTCATAGTCATTGGTTAGGCCACTCAGCTCGAGATTAAATATGTATTTTCTTTCAGGGGAAATGGGCTCTAAAACCTTGTGCAATGCTCGATGATTGTTAACCCAGAAGTTATTGTCCTGGTCCATATAAATGCTTTGAATATTGTCGAAGAGGCTCAGATACGTTTCTTTATGTGTTTTAACATCTTTGGAGGCGTTAAATCTGCTCCATTCCTTCCCACTATGTATCCACGTGATATCACGCTGTAAAGACATAAATCGGGAATCTGACGGATAGAGATCATTGATATTTTCCTCGTAACGAATTGAATCGCTTGCTGCATCATAGCTATAGATTCCTTCAGCAGTAAAAAAGTACGGCTTACCAAACAGCCCGCTAACCAACACAGGCTCATCTGCGCCACCGTCGAAGTTGATCCGTTCGTATTTTGTGGGGATTACACCGGCATCCATTGTTACATGGTATACAGAGTTATTGCATCCCAACCACAAATTGTTAGATTCATCTTCTAGTACGGAGTAAATAGCTTCTCTGATACTGTCGAAGCTGTGTTCAAATTCCCATTGACGATTTTTTAAATGACTGCCATTCTCCTCTTGAAGATACAAAGCAAAAAGCCCGGAGGCCGTTGCGACATAAAAGCGGTTGGGATCGCTATTGGAATGGGTTAGATAGTTGATATATCGGTCTTTTACGATGGGCCGTGCCTCCTGGTTGGTGATTTCATACAAACCTGTGTTCGTGGCCACCAACAATAAATTCTCGTGCTTAACCATTTGTTGGCATTTATCTTTTAAGCCGGGAACGAGTTTGTAAACATATTGGATGGATTGCAATGCGTAAACTTTTTTTAGATCTACAGGGTCCTTGACTTTCGTTGCTCGCTTTGGCACGGGCACCTTACGCGTAAAGGCGGCATCCTGGCCATGTGTAGGCGCTGCTTTCTCTTCTTGTGATGGCTCCTCAACTTGAGCAGTTTTTCCTTTGCGGTTTAACCCAAGTTTTCTTTTCTTCTCCTTAGTAACCCTATAACCGAATAACTTGAACCCTTCCCGTTTTTCGCCTGAAGTATGATCTTGAGTTTTGGATTTAGCTTCAACAGGCTCTTTGTTTTTGTCAGGCGTAAGTTCTCTATGTGGCCTTACATATCGGTTTTCTATTCTCGGTTCTATAGCTTCTGTTTTCTTCTTGGGTTGTTTGATATAAATTACCACCTCAGAATAATCCTTAACCTCGGTCAAAAAATAAATGCCCTCAGTGGTCGAGACGTAAATCGTGCTATCAAACTCCACTACGGAGATGAGATTTCCCTCAATGCCTGGGTAACTGGAATAGTTTCTAATGGGAACCGAAATGTCAGCTCTGCTAATTCCGTAGTCATGTGTTAGCCATAAGCCACCGTTTCTGTCTGTTCCCATCGCATATATCTCGTCATCAGGGAGGCCCGTTTGGTAATTGAGTATGTTAACCGTGTTGCCAGTTTTCTTATCGATAATTACACATCCTCCGGTAAGTGTAGATAGCACAAATTGCTGGGCTGAAAGCTCCAGGCCCCCGGCAAGGTTGCTTTCCAGAAGATACTCCTTTGCCTCAACTGAAAATGGCTGTATGTCCTTTCCATCAAAAAGAAATATTTCATTTTCATTTGTTCCCAGTAGAATCGCATCGTTGCTAAATGGAATAGAAGTAATTATTTCAACGTCTGAAAAAATGTCGCCACCAATTACAGAAGCTGTTTCTGAACGCGTTATTTTTTGCAAACCACTACCATCAAGGTTGATGTATAGCTCGTTTTTTAAACTAAACAAGCCCCTAAGTAACTTGTCATTCTTAGTACTCCAAATCGTATCGATATTTTGGTCACTACCTGAATAGCGAAAAAGAACATACGCACCAGCATAGTAAATTCCGTCTTGGGCTGTAATTATATTGGTTATTTCGCTCTGTTCATGGCTTTCATTTTGTTCAAATAGAGAAACATAAGAAATCACGCCTGCCGCATCTTTGTCTAACAAACCAAAATTACCCCGGCATCCCACATAAATTTGTCCACTTGTCGTATCTCGCACCAGCGAAAACACCGATGATGCAGTTTTGATCAGTCTCCATTGGTATCCATCGTAAGAGAGGACACCTTTCCGATTGGCAAAGTAGAGTACTCCGTCTGCACCCTGTACGATGGAGAGATTTTGATTGTCTATGTTTTTTAGATCAGGTACATAATTTACGATGTAGGGATTGCCTTGCTGAGCAAGCGCGCTTGCATTTACCAGTAGAAGGAGCAAGAAGGATATTAGAAAGGAGAGACCATCACACTTTGTAAAGACCATAAAATCAGCGTAATTTATTTACTTAAACACAATGTCCCTGTCCCACAACTTTTAGATTTTGGAGTAGCATAGGTGTATCAAAACTTAACGAAACAAAGTCCATACGGGTTACTGAAATACCCACCTAGTAGGTATACCTTATAAAGGTTTTCTAAATGGGGCTGATTCGTTGCATGAACAGCTTTCTATACGACCTGCCAATTCGGATCAGTTGATCACCGATCAAGATCGTATTTCCATCAATGCTGTCTATTTTGTCAATGCGAACGATATAAGAGCGATGAATGCGCATGAAGTCCTTTTGAGGAAGTCTTTCAAGGATACTGCTCAATGAAGTATTGACCATATATCGGGTCTCCAACGTACGTATATTTACGTAGTCCACTGCCGCTTCAATGAGGAGAATGTCGGGTAATATTATTTTCTCAACCACTGAATTTACTTTAACAAAAATTTCATTCCTCTCTAAATTGGCATCTCTCTGTTGATCAAATTGATATTTGGCTTTATTTACAGCCTTCAAAAACCTTGAATAGGAAATAGGCTTTAATAAATAATCGGTTACATCATAATTAAATGCCTCAACTGCGTATTTTTCTTTAGAAGTGGCCAGGATGATCTGCGGTGAGATATTGATAATTCTCATGAACTCCAAACCGCTCATTACCGGCATCTCTATATCGAGAAGAATCAGATCGACGGTTATGTGGTTTAAGAGATTTGCTGCACTCACGGCACTCTCACATGTTTGAGAGAGCGTTAAAAATTCTGTCTCCTGTACAAAACTTCCTAGCAATTCTCGCTGGGTTCTATCATCATCTATAACCAAACACCTCATATAAGTGCAGCCTAAGTGGTTTTATCAGTTCACAGCCAATAACTTACCGTTGACAGTAGAAAATTACGGAATAACAGAAAAAGATACTCCATTAAATATGCTTTTCCGTTGAATTAAATGAACAATCGTAATAATTGTGAATTATGGAAACTGTTACAGCTAAAAGTGATTCCAAAATAATCAAGTCCGTCAATGACCTACCATTGGTTTATTTGGTGGATGATGACCCTGTTTTTTTAACCTTGATCCAAAGTGATTTTAGCAGTATGGCAAGGGTTACTACAAGGTCGTTTACCTCAGGGGAATCATGCTTAAAGCAAATGCATAAGAATCCATCTATGGTAGTGCTTGATTACGAATTGGCTGGTGATGACCCCAATGTGATGAATGGGGTCGAAGTGTTGAGGAAGATCAAGGAAACCAATCCTGAAACTGAGGTGATTATGCTCTCGGGGTGGGATGATGTTACAATAGCGGTCGCTTCGATGAAATATGGAGCTTATGACTATGTGRTTAAAAATGAAAGTGCACTGATCAACATTAAACACAAAGCAAAAAATATATTCAACCAATTACATCTCTTACAGAGGCTCTATGAGGAAAAGATCTTTAAATACTACGCCGCTGGCCTGGTGGCGCTCATCGCGATCTTTATTTTCCTTCTGAACTGGTTTGTTTCCCCATGATGAACGCATCTAATCATAGTCAAAAAAATCGTTATGAAAATACTAATTGTGGAAGATGATAAGGTTATGTCGGATAATTTATGTGGCTTACTTGAACCAGAAGGATATGAAATGGTGGTAGCCCGGGATGGCATTGATGCGCTGAAAGTGATCATCGATACGAAACCCGCACTCATCATCACTGATATCATTATGCCCAACCTCTCGGGTTTGGARCTACTCAATCTTTACAAGGGACAGCAYTTTGAAGATACTCCGGTTATTGTGATGTCTTGCATGGACGGGTATGACGTCCAGTATTTTGCCATTGCCGTAGGCGCTGTAGCCTACTTTGTGAAACCATTCTCAGGTGCTGAAATTGTACTGACCGTAAATGACTTGCTTGCTAAAACTGTATCCTCTTAGAGATTCAATATTGTATACCATTCACCTATCTAAAAACAGAGCATAAATATGGAGCTTGAAAAAACGGCCATTATCCTTCTTGACTATCGCAACAATCAAGCGGTTAGCCAAGGCCTAATCAGGGATGATTTTGATGAGACATCCGATGTAACAGGAGTGTTGGAGAATATTGTTGCGCTACTGAAGGATCTGAGAAATGCGCTGATTATTTCCACTCCCATAATTTTCACCGAAGAGTATCGTGAGTTAGATGAGCCAGTTGGTCTTCTGAATACCATCGCCGACATGGGCGCTTTTAAGATGAGGGAGAATAAGGACGGGACGCGATCGAGCATGAAGCGATTCGGTGATTCCATCATTGAAATTCCAAGTCAGCAATCGCTGAACGCATTTGTTCATACCGATCTGGAGAAGATATTAAAAAAACACGCAATTGAAGATGTGTTGTTAGCCGGTACGGCATGCTCAATTTGCCTTGATTGGATGGGACAGTTTGCCGTGGAGAAAGGGTTTAAAGTGACCATGATTTCAGACTGTATTTCTGGAAGAACATTTCTTGAACAAGAATTTTATTTTAACCGCATGTATCCACTCAACGCTACGGTGATGGATTCAAAGAGCGTATTAAAAAACCTGCATTTGGAACGCGTAACAATATAGATAGATATGATTAAAGGCGATCAAAATGGTGTTCAAGTTACGGTTCAAGATCGGCTGATTGAAGACCTTACCCAGATGAACAAGGAATTGCAAGAAAAAATGAAGCATGCGTTGGCTGAAGTCAAAGCAACATCTAATTTTCTTGCCAATAGGAGCCTTGAGCTCCGAGATTTGACGGAAGGAACTATGAAGCTTTCCCATTTGTTGCTTGAATCTGGTTTAACAAAGCAACAGCACGATTACTTGAAAGCTATCGTGAGTTCATCAGAGATGATTGTGGCCATTGCCGGTGACTTACAAGATATTTCAAAGTT
Organism: Flavobacteriales bacterium; assembly: GCA_016764395.1. GTDB lineage: Bacteria > Bacteroidota > Bacteroidia > NORP154 > NORP154. The sequence goes on along the minus strand of JAESRW010000170.1, from coordinate 1,870 downwards.
GGAAGCAGGTAAAGTCACAATTGAAAGCGGCAGTTTCGAGCTCAGGGCCACTTTGGCGCGCCTCACAGGTATGTTCAATGACAAGGTTGCGGAAAAAGGCTTGAAATTGTCATCTGAGGTGGATGCTAATCTTCCTTCTTTCATTATTGGAGATGCTGCACGACTGAGCCAAATATTGTTCAATCTCTTAAGCAATGCTATTCGATTCACCAATGAAGGTGGGATTAAGTTGGTGGTGAGGGCCATAGAGCAGGATGATGTTGAAGTTAAAATTGAATTCAGCGTGCAGGATACAGGTATCGGTATTGTCAAATCTAAATTGGATTATATCTTCAAAGCATTTGATCAATCTGAAAGTGCAATTTCAAGAAATTATGGCGGCACTGGGCTTGGAATGACCATTGTCAAAAGCTTGGTTGAATTGCAAAACGGGAGTTTTTTAATGGAGAGTGAGGTTGATAAAGGTTCAACATTTAATTTTATCCTCTCCTATCAGAAGGACAATACCTTCAACTTCAAAGAATCCGAACCAGAGGACGTCACGAAAGAACACAGGGAGCATTTGAAAGGCTTAAGAATATTATTGGCCGAGGATAATAAGGTGAACCAAATGGTTACAAAGGTCCTTCTTCAGGAGGTAGGGGTGAGCATGACCATTGCCAATGACGGAGCTGAAGCAATCAAAAGCTTAGAATTATCAGAATTTGATGTAGTACTAATGGACATGCAGATGCCGGTTATGGATGGATACCAGGCCATGGAGCATATACGAACCAGGCTAGAACCGAAAAAACGTACCGTGCCGATCTTGGCGTTAACGGCCTATTCGATGGAAGAGGAGATGGAGAAGAGCAAGCAAGCTGGAGCCAATGACTATCTAGCAAAACCCTTTGAACCGCATCAGCTCTTCACCAAAATCGAAGAGCTGATAGGGAAGCTCCCTGTAACCAAAGACGCAGCTGTGGCGGATGATTTAGGAAAGGTTAAGGAAGATAAGATAACCGAATTTGCCGTGTTAAAGGAATTCACCAGTGGAAAACCGAAATTGATGGTGAGCACCATAACAGTACTCATTGAGGAACTACCTAAAAACTTAAAGATAATGAATGAGTCCTTAATTGTTAAAGACTGGACAAAGTTGCGTACTGTAGCGCACAAAATGAAGCCCAATATCATGTTGATTGGAACTGATGACCTGAGAGATACGATCGTCAAAATCGAGCGTCTTGCTGCAGAAGAATTGAAGCTTGAGGAAATTCCGATACTGATTAAAAAGCTGGACACATGCATGCCGCAAATTATCAAAGAATTGAAAGAGAAAGCTAAAGCCTTAAGTATGGAATTAGCGTAATCTAATAGTAAAGCTTAATCTGATAGAAAAGCAATTCTAACTTCCCTTAAAGCCCGCCAAACAGATTGGGATTGCTTAAAGTTAAAGAGGGTCAGCCATAACCCTGTTCCAAGTTATGGCTAGCAAGCCTAGTTGGCATTAAGGGGCTGCAGTGGTTGAGGTGACTGCTTCTTTAAGCCAATTAAAATGTTGATTTCTATGAATGCGGTGCGTGGGGCCAGGACTGAGAGACATGAACTAAATTAAGAATATTTCCATAGCATAATCTGATGTATCTAGCAGATAGTACAATACCTAAGGGGTTAAAACTGGCTGGCCAGTGTTCGAGGATACAAATTAGGATAAGTAGGAGCGTGATGATGCTATTGGTGATGTTACAGAGTTTCATATGTATTGATGCACTTGGACAAAGTGATGATCCTGAGATTTTAAAATTGGCCAAAGAAGCGGAGAAATTCTTCAGTCACGAAAAGTACCGCCAGGCCCTGCCCCTCTTTCTGCAACTGGAAATCGTAGATC
>JAESRW010000169.1 GCA_016764395.1 Flavobacteriales bacterium | reverse complement strand
GCGAAAAAGCTAAAACTAGCCGAGATTTTAAAAACCAACCTCAAATAAAGGGGCTAATGCCATGAAATCCTAACAGAGGGTATTGTGCAAAGGTCTCAACGCACATTTTAAAAGGCCGGAACTACCGGAGGAGGAAGGACRAACAGCAATACTTATGATAGCTTTAGCATCTTTAAGAGCGCCTCTTTCTTATAACGTGAAACATCTATTTCAGTACCATCCTCCATTTCAACCGAACCTCCACGCCCCCTAATATAGCGTTTTATGAATGCTAGGTTCACCAAATGTGCACGGTGAATACGGAAAAACCCGCTGTCCGCAAGCAGCGGTTCATATTCAGAAAGGCCCTTACTAGCGACTTTTTTCGAGCCATCTTTCAGGTAAAAAGTAGCGTAGTTCCCCTCTCCTTCACAACGCATAATCTCTTTTATTTCCAGGAAGTCAATACCGGTCTGATTGGGAATAAAAAGCCTTTTAGGTACGGGGTGTTCCTTTAACTGTCTTACCAGGTGGTTGAAACTCTCGGTGGGGAATGGCTTGGCAGATACCGTCTCGGCCCGATTTACCGCATCTTGTAATGCTTGTGGATTTACAGGTTTTAATAAATAATGTAGTGCAGAGAATTCAAAGGCTTTGATGGCATAATCACTGTAAGCTGTGACAAAAATGACAGAAAAGGATTTTTCCTGAATTTGTTCAAGAATTTCRAAYCCCGTCCCYGTKCCCAGRTCTAYRTCCAGAAASAYTARGTCRGGCTTYTGSGATTGAATGATSKCWACMSCCTTTTTTACGTCGGATGCCATCCCTATTACTGCTACTTCCGAACAATAGGATTCAAGCAACCAGCTCAGCGTTTTGCGGCCGCTTTCCTCATCATCAATAATAATTGCCTTCATTGGATTCTTATAAATTGTTAAGGGTACTTCTACTAATTCATTCTAATTTCTTATTAGAAGAAATGAATTACTAACAGTAGACTAAGGACTATTATTCACTGCAAATTCTGATTTTTTATTGGACCATGTTGGTTATTCTGAATGGAGTTCATCTATATTACAATATTTAAAACTCTCGATTTAAAGGAATATTTAGTTCCACTTGTGTGCCACAAGAATTGCCATCGTCCTCCTTCAGATCAATTATTTTCACAGAGAATTCACCCGCTCCCATTTGGTTTAGTAACATGATTCGTTCTTGAGTAATACCTGTGCCGAGCGACTTATGAGTAGAACGGTAAGCGTTCATTTTTGCTGACACAACTCTTCCTACCCCATCATCTTCAACTACAATCTTAAGATGGCCGTCACCTGAGTTCACTTTTACCCAGATATTGCCCTTTCCGGCCTTATGCATAATTCCATGACGGATCGCATTCTCCACATAAGGCTGTATAAGCATCGGTGGGATACGCAACATTGAAACTTCCACTGTTTCTGCCACCTGGATTCTAAAATCAAACTTACCTTCAAACCTTTTGCTCTCAAGTTCCAAGTACAATTGTAACAAATCAATTTCCTCCTGAAGACGAATAGATTTTTCCCTGGAGAACTCCAGCGTCTTTCTAATAAGCACCCCGAATTTTTCCAAATACTCATAGGCCTGTTTTTTATCATTCTCTATTATGAACAGCTGGACTGTATTGAGGGCATTGAAGATAAAATGCGGGTTCATCTGTGCACGCAAGGCTTTTTGTTCAGCATTAGAGAGTTGCAGCTGAAAAGCCGTACGCATACGCTCGCGCTTTTCTACTCGGTTTGCGAAAAACTTAATTACGCCAAATATCATTCCTGCGAGTAAGAACACTTCAATCAAAATGCCCCACCATTGCAACGCAGGCGGCTTTCCAATGCTGAAGCATACGCTTGCCGGTTCTCTACTCGCTGTTTGGTCTGAGGCAATGGCATAAACCATGAAGTTATAATCACCATGCGGTAACGCATTGTATTCGACGACTGCAGCCTCCGTTGTGTGCCAGGAACTATCCAAGCCCCCTAATCGGTAACGATAGGTTACATCACCTTTACTTTTGAAAGACAACCCAGTAAAACTGAAGGAAATATGGTTCATTTTATAAGACAAGTTCAACTCAGTAGTGAACGCAGAGTCTCGTCGATTAATTCGCATGCCAGTGATATGTATCAGAGGGGTGGTTAGCTTCTTTTTCAGGCCTTTCACAGGGAAAACATTAAGCCCTGAACTCGTCGCTACCCACACGGAATCTCGGTGAGCCACCACGTCGTTCACATCATTGGAAGCCAAGCCGTCAAAGGAAGTATAATTTGTAATCAACCACGATCCATCCATTTGAGATATGACATGTGAAAGCCCCGTATTCGTAGCGACCCACGCGGAACCATTCTCACCAAGATAAATGCTTCTTATGATGTTTCCTGCAAGGCCTTCGGAAGTGGTCAATTGCTTGAATGTTCCTCCGGAATGGATCCCTAAACCGTATCCATAACTCCCAGCCCAAAGTGTGTCATTATCGAATTTCAAGCTCGTCATCCGCTTATTATAAAACGGTTCGGGGTAGGGCGATAGTTTTGTGTGTTCTCCATCAAATACCATCAACCCAGTCAGCGATCCGAGCAAAATATTGCTGTCGGCATCAAAGCACATAGCGTGAATGCGTTGATCTGCAACAATGCGCTGCCGCACTTTCCCTGGATATTCAAGATTCCGTTCCCAAGGTTCCAGCCAGAGCAACCCCTTTGCTGTACTGATCCACAGCTTGCCGTACCGACCTTCAAAAATCGATTTTGCGAGATACTTAAGAACCACTTCCGTTTGACCATCCTTATACCGGAAAGCTCCACCATCTCCATAAATCCATACACTGCCTTCTGAATGCGGCAAAATCCCAATGACTCTTTGCCTGGACGCTTCCCATGTCTCTCGAAGGGCTATTGTATCAATGGTACCCTTATCGATAATCAAACAGGAGTTGTTTTCACTGCACGCCCACACCCGACCGGATTGGTCAACTGCAACACTGGTGGCTTCAGAAAAATCGCCGTTCGAATAGGTGAATATATTCACATTGGGGATGAACAAGATCCCACTGCTGAGTGTCGCAACCCAATAATTCCCTTCCCGATCTTCAAAGAAGTCAGCTATCTCGTAATCTTTGAGGAAATGCCCCTCTAATCGAAGTGCATGGCCGTCAAACGCGAATTTCAACACTCCCTTAGAAGTTCCAATCCAGAGGTTATTCGAACGGTCCGTGGATACGGCATTCACATTGATAAAACCCAAAGAGTTGCTTTCATATGCGATGGTCTCCTCATGTTCCTGAAAAAGATAAATGCCTTTTTGATGCACTTTAGCCAAGCTGCCTCCTGGTCCCTCGCCTGCTTTGAGAAAAGAGCCCAAGTCGCCCCTGGATAAAACGGTATCTTTAGATGTTAGCGAATAATAGATATCACTGGTTACCGCCCATATCTCACCATCCGCTTCCTTGTGAAAAGCACGTATTCCGGAGCCTAGATTGGCTGTAACTTCAATGCTGTCTTGTGAATTTATGGCGAACACTTCACCCACGTTTCCACCAACCCATACCTTTTCATCATCAATTAAATAAGCGCATGGAAAAGAACGAAAAGAAAGTTGGGCAAGCAAAGGGTTATCGCGCCCTGTGGATACGCTGTCAGGCAAAATATGACAGACATCTTGACCGTAGGCCAATACCCATACACGACCTTTGCTATCTTCGCAAAGCTTCAATACTTCGTTCTCTTCTAGGCCGTTATGAACTGTGTAGTTGTGGAAGGAAAATCCGTCATATCGGCTAACCCCGGTCGCAGTACCAAACCACATATATCCCTTCGAGTCCTGAAATACATCGTAAACAATGTTGCCTACAAGACCGTCCTGAGTAGAATATCGGTGGTAGATAAGGTCCTGAGCGCATACGCACAAGTTCATTATTAAGCAGCCAAATATGTAAGACAACCTTTTCATGATCATGCAAAAGTAGCAAGGTTATCGGCAAATTATCCAAGACGTCACCACAGACTTGGCCTCTATTATACCATTATGCGACCAAAACTACCCGGATTGTGGTGATTCATTTATCCAAACCACCCATTCATCATATCCCCACTTTTTCACGCCTCTCTCAGGGGTAATTTTACGCGTTATTTATTAACTCCTAAAGGTAACCGGATGAATTTCAATGAAGCAAAAAATACCCGTTCATCGAGTCTCTTGATGATCATTTTTGCATTGACCGTTGCCTTTGTTTTTCTGCTTTTGCACAATGGGCTGTTTGCACATGACACCATAGGCACAGACACCACGAATCCTGGGTTTGATGGGGTTGCCAAACTCACCACTGGCGGGCAGGGTATGCTCACGTCCGGATCACCGGTTACGCTTAAAAAGGTTGCTTCTTCCCTTGAAACTGGTCGAATGTCATCCCATTTTACTGCCAACGTTTACAACTATTCTCATGATGGTACAAGGGAGGTTATCAACGCTGGCGAGGGAGGTCGCTTTAGCCTTGCCCGGCCAACAGAGACCAACCATTTTAATGGATCAAAATTATCTACGGAGTTGACACCATGCACACCTGTGCATTTGGCATATAGATCCAAGGTAACTTCAATGGTAAGAGGGCTAATATTTAGGACAGATAGCAATAGCACATTACAAAATGAAAAACGTCCACATACGGGGCAAGCAAATTCAACCTGGTCTAATTAACCAGTAAAATGCAACAGATGAACGAACAATTTGAAACCACGAGAAAAACAAAATTGGGATTCAAGCCTGCAGCCTGTGCCAGCTTAAGAGGACGGGCACATACCACAAAGTTAGCAGACGAGACAGGACTTTTGTTTCAGTGGCCTGGTAGAGCGCTTGTGCTGATCTTCCTAACTGCGCTTACCGTGTGTAATGCGCCTAAGGCATTTTCACAAGTAGGTATCGGCACGACTACGCCAGACGCCTCAGCTATACTGGATCTCAGCAGCACCACTAAAGGATTCTTGATCTCCAGAGTAACCCTGGTCCAACGCAATGCGATTGTCTCGCCGGCCACCGGATTACTAGTCTACCAAACCGATAATTCTCCCGGCTATTACTACAATGAAGGTACGCCAGGAGTCCCCAACTGGGTGGGATTATTTTCCGGTAGCAGTGCTGGAGGTTGGGATCTTTCGGGTAATGCAGGAACGACCGTTGGCACCCACTTTTTAGGTACCACCGATGCACAGGATCTTGCCATTTACACCAATAATGCGGAAAGAATTAGGGTGAATTCAACTGGCAATGTCGGCATCGGGACAACCTCTCCTGTGGGCCACCTCCATATCCAAGGAACAACGCGTGTAGATTTAAGAATCCAGGATGCGGACGAACTGTTAGATGAAAAAATATGGGACTTTTCTTCAGGCGTTATCGGTCCTAAGACCTTTGGCCTTGTTACCCGCACTGATGCGGGTGTCTTCGGACAAACGGTGTGGCAGGCTGTTCGGTCCGGGACAACTGTTTCGTCGGTTTCATTCCCGAGCGGCAGTGTCGGAGTGGGTATGACTGCTCCCACGGCGAAGCTTCATGTTACTGATGGAGGAACATCTGGAGAGACTACCTTGCAATTGAATGGCAGATTCAAATTCAGAGGGGATGGCGTTTTGGATTGGGGCACTACTGCCAATAGTGGACTTCTCTCTTGGGACGCTGGAAGAACGATCATTGGAGGTCAAAGCACATTTGATTTGGCCCTTTATGCAGACGGGAATGAAAAGGTGCGGGTTACAACAACCGGCAGAGTCGGCATCGGGACAACCACTCCCGGGGCAAAGCTGGAAGTATTTGGCGGTGGCAATATCCTACTGAAGGGTTCAGGCGTTGATGCTGGAGATATTGTATTTCAAACTAGCACGAGTGCTGAGTTGGGCCGAATCTTCACTGATCCCAGTGGTGGTGAAAAACTCCTTTTGAGTGCTGGCGCTAATGTCGATGCAGAAATTGTCATACAAGAAGACGGGAATGTAGGTATCGGAACTTCCTCACCGCAAGCTGCGCTTGACGTATCTAGCACCGCCTCAGGAGTGCTGATTCCACGGGTAACCCTGGTACAAAGAAATGCCATTGTAGCCCCAGTAACAAGTGAACTGGTTTTTCAAACGGATAATACCCCCGGCTACTATTACTGGGATGGAACGGCATGGGTACAGATGCTCACCGGAAGCGGATCAGGCAGCGGCTGGTCTACCACCGGTAATGCGGGAACAACTGTAGGCACCAATTTTTTAGGTACTACAGATGCACAGGATTTTGCACTTAACACCAATAACCTAGAACGGTTTCGGGTGGCCTCAGACGGGAAGATAGGCATCGGAACGACAACGCCAACCAGTATTCTGGATATTAGAAACGCCAGCGCCCCAAGATTAAAAATGGGATACACTGGAGCAGGCTTTGCTTCTCATGAACTAATCTGGGATGGCACTAGACTATTCATTGGAGCTGATGAAGGTAATGTCATAGCCGGTAGCGTGCTGAATTTGCGAGTAGACGGAACCAGCAGGCTATGGATCGAGGACGATGGATTTGTGGGCCTTAGCCGAACCAGTCCCCAGGAGATGTTAGACATAGATAACCCGGTAACCACATCGGCTACGAATATCTCCCTGGGCGATAATGTTCAATCAGTAGCCAATTCGTTAAATAACGGATTGATGGTATTCTCAAGTGGTACCACCACTAAATTTGGGTTAAAGATGCAATATACGGGATCCCAATTTGGTACCATGATGTTTGGGCAGAATGGCGCCAATAGCTTTTTGAGTTTCGGAAAAGTTGGGGCTGTCTATGAAGATGATGACATGATAGAATATATGCGGGTAGATCTGGATAACGGGAACGTCGGCATCGGGACGCCAGGGCCAGTCCGCCTCCTTCATGTTGGTCCCGGAGGTGTAGGAACTATTAATACAACCCCGGATTATGCCGCACTTGTTTCAGCCAATTCCGCCTCCCAAGAGGCCGCATACGAACTTGATGTTATTGATGGGACCAGAAACCGAAGAGCTAAGTTTTTCGTTGACGACGCCACTGGGTTATGGGGTCTAGAAGGCAATGGATCGTCCGGAGGAGTTGGTGACTTCATCATTAGTACCAACTTTGCGAATGAACGATTAAGAATAACGAATACTGGTAACGTCGGCATCGGTACCACTACGCCTTCTGTTAGCTTAGATGTAATTGGAGCTACCCGTACAACCGGGAAGTTCTTTGGACATCTCAATGTTGACGATACCAGGGCGGTGAATGACGCGCCCACCGCCTTCAATCAGGAAGTTGCCTTTGAATTTAAGACGAGAACGACTGTGGGCGTCCCCGGCAGTGGAACATTTTCCGGTCAGATCACTCTGGCACCATGGGGTGATAATTCAGGAGATGCGCATCACCAGTTGAATTTTAACGAAGGTGGTATTTTTTGGAGACAAGGACAACCCGATGCGGCCACATGGGGGGCTTGGACTCAAGTACTCACCGCAGGCATCGCTCCAACCGGATCAGGAACCTTAAACTTCCTGCCCAAATGGACCCCTGATGGAGCTACTTTAGGCAATAGCCTGGTATTTGACAATGGGACCAACGTGGGAATTGGGACGACTACACCAAATACGAAACTGCAAGTCGCTGGGGAGATTTCTACTACTTTAATAAGTAATCAGTTGAATTACAAGATAGGAAACGACGCTGCTCTTTGGGATTTGAACGTGGCCAATACGCTGGGGCTTTATGGCCTTCAGGACCCCACTGTGGGATCTATAAAGCTGGGGAGCGGCGGGCCGACTATTTCCGGCTCCGGCGGCAACGTTGGTATCGGGACGACGAGTCCTGAGGGTGCTTTGCATATTGTGAGTGCTAGTGCAGGTTCACAAACCCTAAGGGGCATAGTAATGGGGGCGAGTGGTGATTTCGAGTCTATAGAATTAAAAGGAGCCTCATCAACACTTGGTGGTGGATTTATTGATTTTGGATATCCAGGCAACGATTTTCAGGGTAGACTGATTTACGGCAATGCTGATAATGCAATGCGTTTCTATACCGCTACGGTAGAGCGAGTCCATATCACTAGTACCGGCAATGTCGGTATCGGGACATCCACGCCAACCAGTAAATTAGCTATTAATTCAACGGGTGCTTTTGATCAATTTTCATTGGTTTCTCCATATGATGCCGGGGGCTGGGCCAGAGGCGCTGACATGAAATTTACCAAATTGGCTGCTACGGAACACCGAGGGCTCGCCTATGGACTCCTTGGATCGGGAGACGCTTTAACCGGCGCCTATTTTTCCGCTGTTGAAGATGACGCAACCCCCTGGCTCGCATCACAACTTTTTCTGCATGCAAATGGCAACGTGGGAATCGGTACCACCTCCCCCACCAACAAGCTTCATGTGAACGGGAAGTTAACAACGAATGGAACCAATGAAATCTCTGATATCAGGTGGAAAAAAGACATTGAACCCATAGAAACAGCGCTGGCCAAAGTGCTTCAAATGCGTGGTGTACACTACTACTGGCGCATCAGCGAATTCCCGGATAAGGATTTTGCCAACGACCGTCAAATTGGAGTCATCGCCCAGGAAGTTGAAAAGATCGTCCCCGAGCTGGTGGAAACGGACAGTGAAGGATGGAAATCGGTGCAATATTCCAATATTACCGCATTGCTCATAGAAGGGATGAAAGAACAGCAGAAGCTTATTGAATCGCTGCAAGCACAATTGAAAGCACAAAAGCTGGAGACCAGCCAGCGACTCGAATTGTTGGAAGATGCCCTGAATAAAAACGGCTTCACAATGAATGCTGAAGCGACCTCCTCAGACGAATAAGACATGAAGAATTTAGCCATTAGCACAATGCTCAGTATTTGGGTATGCACTGCAACATTTGCACATGCTGAATCCAATCAAGACCGTGCAATGCCCTCAGCGGATGCGATTCCTACAGAATTCATCCAAAACAACGGTCAGCTAAGCAATATTGAAGATAGTCTCAAAGCCAAGATTCTGTTTCGCGCACAATTCCCAGGCTTTCGGGCATTCTTTACTCCAACGAGTGTCATTTACATTTTTGAAGAATTTATACCTCAAAAGGAAAAGACCCAAGAGCAAATCAGGTATGAAGAGATGGGTGATCTGGTCAATGCTAAAGCCGTTGAGTTTGACCATTCATCTACACGAATCTTCAGAATGGATATGGAGTTTAGCGGAGCCAACGTTTCTGCAGATATTCAAGGGGAGCACCGGCAAAAGCATGTGTATAATTATTATTTAGGTCATTGTCCTGATGGCATTACCAATGTGTCGGCTTTCGGCCAGATTAGATATAAGGGCATCTACCCTGGTACTGATATCGTGTTCTATGCTACGGACAAGGGTTTAAAATACGATATTGAGCTTCAAGCAAATGCGGATCCTCAAGTCATTAAATTTCGATATAATGGGCATAAAGGAATGCAGCTTTCGGGCAATGCGCTGGTGATAAAAACACCCCTTGGTGAATATACAGAGCACATCCCGTTAGCGTATTACAAGGAAACTAAACTGCCCTTTTCTTGTTCCTTTAATCTAACGGATGATATTGTATCATTCATGCCTGAAAAAAGCACAAGTGGTGAAGACATCGTGATCGATCCGACTATTTTTTGGTCCACTTATTATGACATAACTCCCAGTGGTAGTGTCGTTTGGTATGACAATGCTTTTGATGGCACCAACTTATTTGTCGGTGGTTATGCCAGCACTGCAAACATTACAACTGTAAACCCCGGTGGTGCTTATATTCAATCCAACAATGGTAGTAACGACTGGGTCATTCTAAAATTTGCAGGCGACCTATCCCTGACTTGGGTCACCTATCATGGTGGTAGTGGTAGCGATATTGTATTTCCAGGTTGCATGGTGGCGGATCCTAACAATAATGCATTTTACATGGTAGGTAGATCTGCTAGTAGTACAGACTGGCCATTGCAAAATGGTGGTGGTTATTACGATGCGACCTTTAATGGTGGTTCGAACGATGCGGCTATTGTAAAATTCACCGCATCGACTGGGGCTCGAGTCTGGTCAACATTTTTTGGTGGGTCTTCGTCGGAAATGATACGTGGTTGTGATGTGGACCCTGCGGGGAATTTTTATATCTCCGGTGAGGTGAACAGCACACAAGCGACTTTTCCTATTCAGACCTGGTCTGGTGCTTATAATGACGGTCTACATTCTGGTTCTCAGGAGGGTTTTATTGCTAAGTTCAATAGCGCTACAACTAAACTTTGGACCACCTATTACGGTGGTACGGCTTTTGAATTTGGTGGCAAGATTCACTACACACAAACGGGGAAACTGGTATTGGTTCTTGACGGAAGTTCGGGAACCACCCCCTTGCTCAATCCAGGAGGGGGCGCCTTTTTTGACAATACTTTTACGACCACTACCGATTTGATCATCGGGAAATTCAATGGTAGCACAGGCGCGCATGAATGGGGCACCATCATGGGGGGAAATGAAAATGACAACATGAATGATGGTGGTATAACCTCCTCAAGTACTGGAAACATTACCTTGGTGTGTAGAAGTTCCAGTAATGCGGGAACTTTTCCGACATTCAATCCCGGCGGCGGCGCCTGGTATCAGGCCAATGGTGGTGGTTCTTTTACCTCCCACGGTTTAATATGCGAATTTAACGCTTCCGGAGTGCAGCAATGGGCGACCTTTTATGGACCTACAACAGCTAATCAAACTGATTTTTACTCTGGTGATTATGACGGTCAGGATAACTTATTTGCTGGTGGGAGAACTTTTGATGCCAGTGCGACACTGAGTAAGGCGGGGTCGTATAACGACAACACTCTTTCAGGCTCTTCGGATGCCTTATTGGTGTGGTTCAACGCATCCACTCGAGCTAGGGAATGGGCCACCTATGTTGGGGGAACTGGTAGCGAGCTCTTTAGGAGAGTACATATAAATTCAAGCGGTTCTTGTGGTTCTGCACAGCTATACTGCACTGGTTTTACATCGGCTGAGATTCCTGCAGCGGCTGAGGTTGATCCCGGGGGTGGCGCCTATATTGATCATATCAAGAATAGCTCGTCGGCCAGTTTGGGTTTAATTATGAGRTTTGATGAAGGCACAGCWCCCCCTCCYGGTAATACCTGGACATGGGTGGGAGGTACWGYTGGCTCMGAAGATGAYTGGCACCAGGCCTGCAACTGGGATAAAGSWTCCATTCCTAYTACGACCTCYGATGTCGATGTGCCGGGAGGCACCGCCTTCAATCCAAAGATCTATGCGGGCAATACCGGACAGTGCAATACCATTGTTAAAGATGCAGACAACGGTGCCTTGCTAACCATTGATGCGGATGGGCTGGGGAAATTGGTGGTTAACCTGCCCTAACGCACATTTTCAAAAGACCGGGACTTGGGTTTCTAATCAGTCATTTTGGAAGGAATAACGGGCCGGTACGGAATCCGAGAGGATCTTATGATGATGTTTACAATCATAGCTCTTGTACTTTGTTTCTAACATTACCTTATTTGAGGTGTATATTTTTTAATGAGTAAGGGTCGGGAGGTACAACCCCTCTTCAGTCCTGCCTCCCTTACCTCCAAGGTCGCCAATTACAATTGTCATTCAGACATCACGCAGTGACGAAGAATCTCCCTGAACTTGCASSAGTRTAATTTAGAACGTGTCAGAAACYAGCARATCTGCAAGCTTAGGGAGATCTCTCGCTGTGCTTCGAAATGACAATTTTCTAAAATGACATTTGAGGTTGTTTCATGTGCGTTTCACCAACTTGCTCGCTATAGTTGCGTTCAAAGAGAGCTATAGATTATTGTAAGAGTGTCTAACACGGGGCTATAAGTAATGCCTGTAACCCTACCTTTTCTTGGATTAGGAATTACCGGCAGCTTTTAAAGCAGAAGTATTCACATCATGACAGAATTCCCCGTTGGGCCTAGCAAGCACCCAACGCTTGACGGGATACCACTACTTATCAAAGCTATACTTCACTCTATCATCTACAAACACCAGCTTGGCATCAAACTTCTTTCCTGACTTGCTGGTAAACCCTTTGATGATCCTTGTACTACCTTTGGCGGCCAGGAGCTCCAATTGCTTATCGCTGAGCTTCTTCTTACCAACTGTTCTCCACATCCCGAAACCACAAGCATCTTTTCCCCTACTGCAGTACCAAACCTTATCCGTTTTTATAATATCTCCTTCTTTACACTTTGGGCAGGTTAAGCCGTCTTCGTCCGATACCACAGACTCCGGTCGACGACTGTCAATAATTTTTTGCTCAAAGCTTGCCGCTCTGGCACTTTTATAGGTGCTGTTCAACTCACGTACATAGTTTTCAATTTCGCCCATGAAATCCTTAAACGGGTACTGGCCTTTCGCCATCTTGTTTAATTTCATTTCCCAATCACCCGTCATGGCAGGACTCTTGATTTTTTCATCCACCAAAACAATCAACTGGCGTCCTTTGGTGGTAGACACGATTGATTTGTTCTTAAGCGTGACATATTCTCTCTTTTTCAAAGTCTCAATAATCTGGGCTCTTGTGGCCGGCGTGCCTAAGCCTCCTTCCTTCATGGCTTCACGCAGCTCGTCATCGTCTAGCTTTTTGCCGGCTGTCTCCATGGCCTGTAGCAAGGTTGCTTCGGTATGATATTTAGGTTTGGTCACCTTCTTTTCCGCAACATCGAAATCCTTACACAGCCCCGTATCTCCCTCCGTCATGCTAAAGCTACCCTCAATCTCTATTTCATCTTCATCCTTCTTTTTCGTTTCCTTATCCAACGCCGTATAACCCGGCTCTAAAACCTGGTTAACAGAACTAACAAAGGTGTGCTCTTCGCATTCCATTTCAATCTTGTACTCCAGCCACTTCTTCGGCTTCCCGAATGCCGTCACGAACCTTTTGGTGATAAGGCCCAAAATCTTTAGCTCTCCAGGAGAAAGGCCTTCAGAACCTCCCTGTTCTCCTGTGGGTATCACAGCAAAGTGATCTGTTACCTTAGAAGAATTGAAAAAGGCAAACCGCCCGTCCCTACCTTGTAAATGTTGACTTTGTTGGGCTGTTTTTAATTTGTCCAGGATCTCAAAAGCTTCGTCTTTCATACTTTCGGGCAGGTACGCCGAATCGGTTCTTGGATAGGTAACCAGCTTCTTTTCATAGAGACTCTGGGTGTATTTCAACGTATCCACTGCTTTAAAACCCAGCTTTTTGTTGGCTTCTTTTTGTAAATCTGTCAGATTAAATGGCTTGGGAGGATAGGCAATGCGATCCTTTTTATCCACCGTTCTTATAACTCCAGTTTTGTTCTCACAGGCCGATTTGACCTGTTCAAGCACTTTGGACTCCTCGAACTTAGTTTCACCTTCTCTATTAAATGTAAAAAGCGTGTCGTTCCAATAACATTGAAGTTGGAAGTAATATTTATCCTTCCAATTCTCAACGCTATCGTCCCTGTTTACGATCAATGCCAAGGTAGGTGTTTGAACCCTTCCCACGGATAGCCCCCTGATTCCAGTTCCAATAGAGTAGCCCCTGGAACCATTCATGCCGACCAGCCAATCTGCTTTTGAGCGTGCCACCGCTGACGTGAGCAGGTTGCGATAGTTAACAGCCGGTTCCAGTTTCTTCCAGGCTTTCTCCATATCCTTCATTACAAAGGAATTGAGCCACAGTCTCTTTTGGGGTATTTTCATTCCCCCGGCCATCATCACCACCAATCCTACGATTAACTCTCCTTCCCTACCGGCGTCCCCGCCATTTATGATCTCATCTGATCTTTTAACAAGCTCTGCCAACACTTTAAACTGTTTTCGGGTGCCTTTGCTTATCTCGTATTCCCATTTTACCGGGATCATGGGCAGGTTGTGCAGCGTCCATTGTCCCCACCCGTATTTTTCCGGATAGGCCAAACCAACCAGGTGTCCAATACACCAGGAGATGATGTGATTTTTTCCTTGTAGGTACCCATCCTTTCTGACGAAATTCTCCCCCTCCACTTTTTCTAAAAGTGCTTTATAGGTTTGTCCGACTGATGGTTTTTCGGCTATTAGTAATTTCATGGGGCGCTATACTTCCGTCGGCTAATCTTGAAGAACACAAAGATACCCAACTACCCATTTAAAAGAGCAAGGTAATTTATAAGTGCTCTTGCAAGTCCATTCACTAAAACCAAGGAAGAAATTATTACAATTAGAGCGTCGTCGGATGTGTAAGATTAATTGTAATGTCATAGCAGAAAGAGAAGCTAGGAAATAGGAGGACATTTAAAAATGCAAAAGAGAATTAAACAAGCTTTGGTAACGTCAAAAATTAACACCATCAAATGAATAAAACTACTGACAAAACTTATCGCCTATAGCAAGAAAGCCTTCGGGTACAAGCGGGGCGAAAAGCTGTGGCAAAGATCCTTGAAACACAATTATTGTTCTCGACCTAAAAACCGTCACGTTTCTTAATTGATGCGGTCAGGTGATGGAAATAAAAGGCACTTTTCAGAACTTGAAGAACTAGGAGGGGTGTGATTTATTGGAATGGTTGGTTTTGCAGCTCTTTGATGCAAGATCCAACCACCAACCTTCGCGAATAGGTCCTTCAAAGAATGGACGGGGCGTGTTGTTCATCTTTTCATTCATCCTACATTTTCAAGAATTTCCCATTCCATGGAGTTTGCGAACTCCTCAATGAGCTGATGGAATAGAAGTAAAGACCTTTTGCGAAGGTATCAAGCTCAACTGTAACTTGTCTCTCTGTAGAAGTAAAAGACATTACTTTTAAGCCAGTAGAATTGTATATCATTATACTCCAATCTCCCCCACTCTCGAATTCAAATGTTATGTTTTCGTTAACCGGATTTGGATAAATTTTAACAAGGTCCAAGACCTCTTGGCCTTCAATTGCCACACAGCTCTCTACAACAACTGACTCGGCTGTACTTTCCGTACATCCGTTGCCATCGGTATAACTATACACAATTGTGAACGTACCCAATCCTGCGGAATAAGGATTAAATATATTTCCTACTATGCCTGGCCCAGAGAATGCTCCACCTGATGGTGACCCAATTAAGGAATCGGTAAACACACCACCGCCCATACAGTAAATTGAGTCAAGCCCGATGAAACTGACTGTGGGTTGAGGGTTGACTATCAGGTTAATACTCAAAACACTGTCGCAGCCCGCTGCATTGGGCATAGTGTCCATATAAGTTCCCGAGGCAGTATAGGTCTCATCACCGCTGGGTACAGTATAGCTTAAACAAGTTACCGGATTGATGACAGTGCTACCGACGGTGCCTTGAATGGTCAGGTTAATGGTCAAAACACTATCACAACCCACTGAATTGGGAATGGTATCCATATAGGTTCCGGATGCAGTGTAGGTCTCATCACCGCTTGGCACAGTGTAGCTTATACAAGTTGCCAAATTAACGAGGCCGCTACTTATACTATCATAAACCGTTAGGTTGAGGGTGAGGATGCTATCGAGCCCCCCTACACCCACCATATTTTGCATATAGGTTCCGGAACTGGTATAAGTAAATCCATTGAGAGTATAGGCATTACAGGCAGCTGCTATAACTGTCGTTTGGCCTGCTAACGGAGGTAGTTTCGTGCCATCATTGACTAGATGCGATGTTTGATTCGTAATAACCGGAGCATTAAAATCAAAGTAAATATCAGCTGCGTTTTGAATCCTCGTACCGTTAAGCAAGTTGCTGTTTTGTGCAACTTTAAAAACTACAAAACCATGACTCTCTGGCTCATTCGTGTTACTGTCAGGCAACAAGATGTTGTCAAACGTCCAT
This sequence comes from Flavobacteriales bacterium, assembly GCA_016764395.1. GTDB lineage: Bacteria > Bacteroidota > Bacteroidia > NORP154 > NORP154. Next base: position 14,874 of record JAESRW010000169.1, on the reverse strand, counting down.
TCGAGTACGCGTGGGCCATACATTCTGAAAGTGTAGCTATGGCTTGCATGGCCAGGACTCACCGAAAAGATGTTGAGGTCCATTGATAAGGTATCCGTGATCACCACGGTAAAAGCAGTATCTGTTCCAGTGTTTTGGAAGCGAATCACGTATTGGAGATCCTGATTAGGAGCTATATAATTGCTGTCACTTACCCCCAGTGGATAGCCTGTTTTGTCGTTAGGGTCAAAGCTGCCCGTGACCAAACCACAATAGATGTCAATAATGGGATCAGCATCATCCATGGGAAGGCTATTGACTAAATCAGATGTCCAATTGTCCGAATTTCCACAAAGCTCAACGCTGGCATTCGGATGCGAATTTCCAGGGTGTAAAGGATGCTGGTCAGCTTCCAATCGCCAAGTGCGGCCATCGCCGGAAAAAACAAAGACAGCACTATCACCTCCCAGCAGTTGCACGGAATCCAAAAGGACGAATTGACCATCAATATACACCCTTACGGCGGAGAAGCAGGTCATGTCCCCACCTCCCGGGTCACCAGTATTATGGACTACAAATCTGATACTGTCGTTCACACAGTTCCCTTGTATCATTAAGCTGGACTTATCCCAGGGGAGGGTGCACAATGAGACACCACCAACAGTTGTATCTGGAACAGTATCAAATACACAGGAATCGACGGGAGACAATTCCGCCTGCATGCACAAAGTTCTGCCGGTGATTGGGCCGCAATTTAATATGAAGTCAATAGTAAAGGTTGTACAAACTCCAGGATACAAAGATCCGACGTCGAATCGATATTGATTATTACCCAGGGACGTGTACGACAATGAGGCAGATAGAACAGTAAATAGCGCATCCAATTGTACGTCTACAAAGGCACTATCCATCACCGCTGTACCCGTGTTTTGATTACACGCCTGTACATATATTTTATTGGTGGAACATCGTCTTAGAATAGGTGCGTGTATGGATACGTCGGGGCTGGCACAAGGCAAATCAGAAACCAACCCAAAAGAAGGTGCGTAAGTATAGCCATAAGGATTGACAACGCTAAATACTTGCGGACCAGGGCAAGATTGTTTCCATTTGCCTGAGGTGTCAGCCGCAATGGTATAGGTGCCAATGGGTAACGAATCAATGAACCAGATCCCCTGGGCATTGGTTTGTACCACTATATTCCCTGGATCGATCATCAATGTCCATCCGGACAAGCCCAATTCAATGCTATCTCGGATACAATCGGCATTCAGGTCATTGTACACGGAGCCAAGCACTCCTGGTTGTTGCAGACTAAGAACAAAAAGATCGTGAACGCCATTGGAAGTCAAATTAGATGTCGCCCCATTAGGATCAAAATCTGCTGTACCTTCAAATACTCCAGTTGCGTATACGTGACCCGAGATATCAGTTATGAGGGAATAACCAAAGTCATCCAATGTACCACCGAAAGACTTGGCCCATAAGAAATTCCCCTGGGAATCTAACTTTTCGATAAAAACATCGAAATTACCATTTGCAGTCATTGTGAATGTCTCCCCACCGGGATCAAAATCCACCACTCCTACGTAATCTCCAATTGCATATACATTTTCTGAGGTATCAATTGCTATGGAAAGAGCATGTTCCCATCCGCTCGCTCCAAAGGATTTGGCCCATATAAAATTCCCTGAGGAATCTAATTTTTGGATGAACACATCGTCCAGGCCATTTGAAATCAAATTGAACGTGTCCACTCCCGGATCAAAATCCACCACATCTCCAAAATATCCAGTTGCATATACATTCCCTGAAGAGGCAGTAGTAATAGAATTCCCTTGATCAGCAGCGATTCCACCATCAGAGATTGCCCATTTAAAATTTCCCAACGCATCCAACTTTAGGATGAAAATATCCCAATTCCCCTTTGAACTCAAATTGAACGTACCGATACCGGGATCAAAATCTGCAGTGTCTATAAAATTTCCGGTCATATACACATTTCCTGTGGCGTCCACATTAATGGATTTACTGATAGTAGATGCTCCTGCACCGCCTATTGATTTGGCCCAAATAAAACTCCCCAGGGCATCCAACTTGAGTATGAAAGCATCTCCTCCATTGGAAGTCATATTAAAGGTGGCCCCACCTGGGTCAAAATCGACCGTTCCACCATAAGAACCTGTCACATACACATAGCCCAAAGAGTCCGTATAAATGGAATTACCAAATTCTCCTGATGGCCCCCCAATGGATATAGCCCAAATTAGATTCCCACCCCCATCCAACTTTTGGATAAAAATATCTTTGTTGCCATTGGAAGTTAGGTTGACAATTGCCCCACTTGGATTAAAATCTACGGTACCTTGAAAATTTCCACACACGTAAATGTTGCCAAAAGCATCCGCACTGATGGATAGCCCATTATCACCAAGTGTTCCACCCAGGGATTTGGCCCAAATAAAATTCCCTGATGCATCTAACTTCTGAATATAAATATCTTCACCACCATTTGAAGTCATCGTGAAGGTACCGACGCCTGGGTCAAAATCTGCCGTACCTCGATAACTTCCAGTGCTATACACATTCCCTAAAGAACCGATGGTAATGCCTGCACTAATATCAGAGAAAATACCCCCAGTTGATGTCGCCCAGTCAAAAAATGCGGTTTGGGCGCTGAGCATGCCTATCCAAGGTATGATAAACAGAATCAGGGCAATTGTCTTTTTCATCAAGTCACTTATTAAACAATTAATGATTGGATGTTTACTCCTTGTATGGTTATTTCATTGGATCCCGTAAACTCTGCCAAGATATATTTCCAAGTCATGCTGCTCTCAATAGCTGCCCCTGGTTTAATTTTATTTTCTCTAAATGATGTGCCCTAAATTACTAATATATTTCGCCTCATGCTCAAGTCCTTACCTGTCTATGTTCAACTCAGAATATGATGAAATATATACGCTACCGAGGCTTACCCATAACTTTTGTAATGTTTAGCATTTGTGGTCGCATCTGTAATTTGGAAAATTATACGCTTTGTTCTCCGTAGAGCTGAAAACAACTGATAAAAACACATTCATTTTATAAGAATGCCTTTCACTTCGAGAACAAACTAAGCTAAAGGCCGAAAACACGAGTTTACTCGACCGAATCTCGTACGGAATTATTTTAAAATTGCAACCCCCTTAATTACAGGAGGTTACAAGTTAAGAGCGTTGCCCGACTAGGGCAACCATTTTTTTGACTTCTACCAGATAGAACTTGGCATTTTTATCACTTTGGGGGTACAAATAAGTATCACATTGAAAAATGGGTAATCACCAGATAGGATCGGCAATTATTTGGGTGGTTTTTACAAAATGGAGAAATCAAGTAAAAACAGACTGTTTTCGAAATAAGATCGGTTAATGTGTATATTTATCACGGTTCTAACAAGTTGGGCTTAATTGAACATAACATATGTCAGTAAATAAGAAATCCCTTGAACTGCGAATAGTTGATTCAGTTGCCGTGCAAAATCTTAGGGATTTAACCGGAGATGCTCTGGAGATGGGTCTTGACTCTCTCCTTGGAGAAGGGATGCTACAGGATATACCAGTATTTGGTTCTCTTGTGAAATTGTATAAAACTGGAACAAGCATTTCGGACAAAATATTTGAAAAAAAATTACTTCTTTTTCTTCATCATTTATCCGAAATTTCGGCTGATGAACGGCAGAAATTTCTTGTAAAGATTGATGCTGATTCAAAATTCAAAAAGAATCTGGGAGAGAGGCTACTTACGCTAATTGACCGCCTTGACGATTTGGCCAAGCCGCGAGTATTGGCAAATCTATTTAAAGCACATATCTGTGGAACCATCACATTAGATCAATTTGTAATTGCCGCACATTCTTTGGACAAGTTCATCATGATGTATGAGGATGACTTGATTCAATATTATGCGATTAAGAACCCATTCATTCGATCCAGAGATGTAATCAATCATCTGTTCTCATGCAGCTTATTAAATCTTTCATCCGATGAAGACCAACATTTGGACAGGAGATATCCTAACGGTAGGAGAATTCAGTTGATGATGGACGATCCTCTGAATGGGTACTCTTCAAACCAAAGCGGACAGATTCTCTTTAAATATGGATTTGATCCTGATGATAAACAAGTAAAAAGTGGGTTTCTGGACACGATCGCTTTCATGCCACATAGGAAGCAACTAACGGAGAAGGATCTATCCAGATTACGTGATGTCACAAGAATATGCTCACTTGAAGAGGCAAGCGAATTACTAAATCAGCTTGTAACATCCTACAGTAAGATATCGTGTTCCCTTATTTCAGGCATTGAATCCTCTGAGGATAATTGGAAATTACATTGTGTAGGACCAAATGAATATGAGTTTTATTGGCTCAAAGAACAAATTGCACCTGAAAACTTGAAAAGTCTAAGAAGAACTAAGCCCTACAAAGCATAAAACATATTGGCGCAAAGCCTTCGCTCAAAGCCATATGTTTTATCCAAATCGTTGTGACCAATAGAAGAACAGAACCTATAGTACGTTAACCCTGAAAACAATTCGCCAGACAAATGAAGGCCCTCTGGATCTGCTACATTTGACTGGACAGTAAGATAAGCGCGTAAACGCTACATTGACTGAATAAGAAAAGAGAAAGAAGACACTTCGATAAGTGATGCGTAATCTAATCCTGACACTTTTGCTAATCACAGTCACACCATTCTTCGTTAACGGTCAGAAAACGAAAGGGGTCGTTATTAAGTTCCCGGGATCAGAGCAAATAAATGAAAAATATGAAGTCCTTAAATCTGATAAATCGATTAAACATGGCATATACGTTTCTTACCATAAGGAGCGATATAACCTTGAGGGGGATAATTTGATCTCTCAAACAGGTCAGTACAAAAACGGGAAAAAAGATGGCATGTGGACTACTTACAAACCACCGACTAAGAAGGGAAGCATAACTCATACCGGATATCGGATATCAGAGGGGGAATATAAAGATGGGGTTAAAGTTGGGGTGTGGAAGACTTTTAAAGAAGAAGGCAAGGTGGTTCTGCAACATGATCATGATAGCAACTCAGATCTTGAACCTATTTTCTACGTATATGCTAGCTATCCTGCTAAAGCTCAAGATGCAGGTATTCAAGGTACGGTAAAAGTTAGTTACTCAATCAATACTGACTGTACAATTTCGGGCTTAGCAATTACTTACGGATTGGAGCCAGAGTGCGATAACGCAGCTCTTGAATCAATTCGAGAATTGAGAAGACTCATGAAAAAACATTCACTTAACAAAATTTGCAAGGCGGAAGATCGAACGGAAGAGGTGAAATTTGAATTACGATAGTTGGGGTGGCACTGGCTTTAACATTGGTAGATGATGCACAACCTTCCGTTTTGAAGAAAAATGGCTGATTTTAAGCATTTGTAGGAGGTCTTGATTTTAGGATCAAGTGGTGTGAACCGAAAAAATCAAGTGCCTAGAAAGGCTTAATCTTGCTGACACACGCCAAAAAAATCAAAGACATGGTATTTCTCACCTGGTCAGCCACTTTCTTTACCTTGTTTTTGGTGAATTTTAGATGCTTTTTCAGATTATTTTTTAAGAATCTCTGTATCAATTACCTTATCATCCGGTGGAGGCAGAAGAGGTTCATTATAGGGAGCGTTTCTGTCGTATGCCATACCTCAATATAATTAGGGGTAAAAAACAGAAAATATTACCCTAATAGCAGTATTAGGGGTAATTTTTATCAGCAACAAGACTAATGGGGTAAAAATTTAAATTAATTACCCGCATAGTGATAATGAAGGTAATAACCAGCCAAGCTTTACATATCGGGGTACAATACAAGATAAATTACCCGGATATAAATAGAGGACAATATATCAGGCATAAAAATGCCCTAAATTTATTCGCTCCTCATAGTTTACCCAAAGAGCTTTCCGTAGCGGATGCTACGGAAAGCGGGAGAATCCTATTATTATAATTATTTCTTATCAGACTTCTTGAACGTGAGAGGTTTTACATGTTATCCTAAGCGTGTACAATCTGGAACAAAAGTGGTACTGATTTCGTTAATAATACTATTCAACAAAACTCAATACGAATGACAGACCATCRCAAGCTCCCCCAATCAATGCCAGCATTCAAAGTAATCGCTGAAGTGCAACATCACCTGGAGCGTTGGCAAAAGCCGATTGAAAAGTCGATTGAGCCTTTTGTTAAGTCCGTAAGCATTCTAGAAAAGGCATCTATCCCAATGTCTAAAATTGCGGATCAAATCAGGGATACTATGGAGAGATCACCTTCAGCCCTTGTCAAGCTGGCAGAATATGGATGGTATATTTCGATGGATTCCACGTTTGGAGAAATAATTGAATTAGGCGAACAAATTGAAGATGAAGAGGAAGAAGTAAATAAAAGTGTAATGAATTTATACCGTGGCAAGTTGCAAGAAATTCAGGATGAGCTTATTCGTAATTTTCCACATAGGTCCAACACTATACAAGCGTAAGCGTCCGGTGAAGTACATCTTGACTTTKRGTTTGAGTGGAAGTAGGTTTGTRTCATGAAGAAAGAAGATACAGACCAGCGTCAKCGGATGTTCGATATTATTGAACGTTGGCATCAGAGCAMTAGCWCSYAGCGATCATTTTGYCTYGAGCACAATATYCCTCACTGGCAGTTCAAGTACTGGCTCTCCAAATATCGCAAAGGAAGCAATTCCAGGGGTAGGGCTAAAGTTTCAGCAAAGGATAAATTCATTCCTGTTAAGCTTGCGGATCCCTTATTAGAGGCCGGGTGTGAAGTAAAGGTTCTTTTCCCCAATGGGGTGCGTATTGAATGCTCTTCTTTAGAAGGTGTTGATAGGTTGGCCACGTTGATAAAGCAGTTCTAATATGTTTGCCCTTACTACTTCTCACCGTTTTCAATTGTATAGCGAGCCCACCGATATGCGAAAGAGCTTTGATGGACTGTGTGGGATTGTTCAAAACTGTTTGGCTCAATCACCTCAGAGCGGTGAAGTGTTTGTGTTTATCAATAAACGCCGTGACAAGATAAAGTTGCTGCATTGGGCGGGAAGCGGATTTATGCTTTATTACAAACGTTTAGAATCGGGTACCTTCGAGTTTCCTGCCTATGATTCTGGCAGTTCTGTTCTTCGGCTGAGCTACGTTCAGATGGTTATGTTGATTGATGGGATTTGTATTGTAAATATCAAACGAAAAGCCCATTATTCATCCACAATATCAAGTGCGTAAAAAGCCGGTATTTAAGGGGGCTTGACCCATAAGTTGTTTGTATCTTTAACCTGTGGAAGGGCAGGTGACACCAGCAGCAGAGCAACTAGTTAGTATTCCCAAAAAGGAGTATGACAAACTGATATCGGACCACCAATATCTCAAGGAGCAGCTTGCAGAGCTCAAACGTCTTATCTATGGCAGCAAGAGCGAGAAGTTTATTCCTTCTAACAGTGAGCAATTAGGCCTGTTTACACTGGAAGGGAAAGGACAAGAGGCAGAAGCTGAAACTGAAACAATCACCTACACTCGAACCAAGTCAGGCAAGAAGAAGCAAATTCCTGTAAGAGCATTACTTCCTGCACATCTTCCAAGAGTTGAAGAAGTCATTGAACCTGAAGGTCTGGTTGAGGGGAGTAAGAAGATTGGTGAAGAGGTTACTGAAATACTGGAATACAACCCAGCTAATATTTTTGTACGCAGGATTGTCCGTCCTAAATATGCAAAACCTGGCAACTCAGGTGTGGTTATAGCAGAATTGCCTTCATTGCCAATCCCAAAGGGAAATGCAGGTGCCTCTGTGCTGGCTCACATTCTGGTATCTAAATTTATTGATCATCTCCCTTTTTACCGACAGCGCCAGATCTTTAAAAGACAAAAGCTGGAAATTAGTGATTCTACCCTTGGAAGCTGGTTCAACGCATCTCAGTTGAGCGTAGCGTCCTCGCTACGCTCTATCCATGTCGGCATCCTGCCGGTTTTGAACTCAACAGATTCCCTAAGCACAATCATTGGCTATTTTTTTATTATACATTCAGGTACACCTATCCCTACTAGGGATCAAGTTAAGGTAAGAGCAATTACATGACATCTCACCAGATGGCTGAACCCCCCTACTGGCAGGCAGGTTAGGTGGATCTGTTCAAACAAGTTCGTACGGCAAATGGCACAAGTGAAATAGGGCTTTTGGAAGTTGAAGTTTTGACACCTAAATGGTGGACCTATTCATAAGCGGGAGGCCTGCATTGTTGAAGCGGAGCGAGACACTATGCTTAACTGGGAATAGATATTATTGCATATACAGATCCATTAGGTACCAAAATGCCCTGTATCATAGTACAAGTCAAGCACCATCCTACTAACCCCATTTCTTTGGGTGATGTTCAACAATTAGGTGGCGCAATGAAGCGCCCCACGGATGTTGGAATTTTTGCGACATCAGGCACATTTTCTAAGCCTGCCAAAAGGGAGGCGCGTGAATCAGAGAAGCATATTGAGCTAATAGACTTTGTGAGACTCAAATCACTTTGGCAAGAATACTTCGCGCAGATGACAGATGAACAAAAAGAGTTACTGCCTTTGCACCCTATTTATTTCTTGGATAGTAACGACTAAACGTTGGAAAGTTGTGTTGATGCTTCTGTCTCAATCAAAGACTGGCCTTGTGATAGCCATTTCTGACCAATTCCGTGGAATAGCGTCCATGTGTGATTGTCTTAATGTTTGCTAAGCTTCTCAGTGTTAGAATAACGCGATCATATCGTGTACCCTTATGCAAACCTCTTAAAATCTCAGATACCACTAATGATGCAGACAGCGCACCAATAAATGAAGCAGAGATGGCCTTACTTGCTAGTTCTGCTGCTAAGATTCCACACTCCTCCTCCGTTTTTTCAAATTCATCAATTACAGCGTCATGCTGTAGTGCTTCAGCTGCTTCATTTCCTCCCCATAGTTCGAGAGGTGATTTCACTGCATTTGGAAAAGTATTGATACTAATACTGTCAAAGTTCATAAGATTACCACCCAGTCCGCAATCCACTACCAGATCAAATCCGCTTTTATCTAAGTTAGTCCTAGCATCAGCAGAATCAAATCCAGAAATTGCAACATAAGGTTCTTCTCCTACTCGAACCGTGAAATCATCATATTTCCTTTCAGAGATTATAGTGGTAAATCCCCGCTGTTCTAACCAATCAGAGATTATTCTAGTCTTGTATTGGCCTTTGTAATCGATCTCACTCAGCAAGCCAGAGGAGTAATTCCCTTCTTCGATGCGATCATAGTCCTGGAGTATTAGTGTTGTCTCCTCAGCTTTTGGATAAGGCAATGAACCAAGAACCCATAAATATGCTTGACCCAAATGTCCAAGCCCAAGAGTCCACAGTCGACTAGGCAGATTTTCAAGAGGAGGTCCCAAACTCTCTTCGGTATGCCATGGCAAATCAGGCCGCCACAATGAAATGCCTTGAGATGTATCCCCAGCTGTGATATCGACTCCGGATATTTGTAAAAAGGCAAAGCCAACAGCTATCGCCCCAGCAGCAACACCTCCGAGATTGAAATCGGGGCGGGAAGATAAACTTAGCCTGTCATCAGGTGTACATACCCCGCCCTGCCAACCATTACATACAACCTCTAGCGAGTTAGTTTTTGTTGCAGGTTGACCGAATGTTAGTACAAATTGCTCACCCATATCTGGGTTAATTGAACAAATCGCACCTAAATCACTAATGACATCATTTAGTGGCCCGGGTCCATAGCCAGGTACCAAGCATTTTATATTATCTCTAATTATACAGTAGACACCACCTAAAAATGCTCTCTTTCCTGAGTTAACGCAAGTTAGCAATGCGGCCTGAAGTGCCACTGATTCGGCAATTTTATCGTCACATTCGAGAACGAGAGTAAATACTTCTAACTTGTCTATAGCTTCCAGGTAGGTACAAGAATAATGTTCCATTAATGCTACAGCTAAGCGATTAAGGTTATCGGGCGTAACTTGTTGATTCATAACAGTGTAATTGTGACCGCATGATCTTTTGGGTCCCACATTCTCCACTTATGTGCGCCAAGATATTCGTAAATTCCAACCCCTTTCAACCCTTGCATCCGGTTTTGAGCATACGTGGGAATAATTAACGCGATGTGTCCTTTTGTGACGATCATTGGGTTAGTTTGATCTAGCTCGCTTTGACCTGTCCAACTGCCCGGATGCGTGTGTGTATCTGCTAAAACTTGAAGCGATTGCCTCTCACAGTGCTCCCAGAGGGGAACGTATCCAGAACCATCAAATTGGATTATACCTGTATCCAAGCAATGAGGATCAAGAGCATCGTAGCATATGAAGTCGGTTATCTTTGATGTTCCCTGGCGACCCAGTAAAAATGCGCCGCTTTCCCTCACGCCGTTTCCCCTAATTCGGAGAGCTCGCATTAGTCTGTACCATGTAAGTGCTGAAATCTTAATCTGACTAACTATTTGCATATTCGTTTGAGTTCAATAATTGATGGAGTAGATCCAAATACAAAGTAATGGTTGACTCTGAATTCCACCAGAGATCAGGATGCCGTTCTTTCCAAGTTTCATGTCCGACCATAGCTACGCGGTCACATGGACAATACAGGGCATTTGGTTTCCACGAAGGGTTGAACACGCTATTAACTCTAACACCTCCATTGGGCCATTCTTCCAAAGCCAAAGGTTTATCATTCTCATTATCCCAAGGAAGAGCATTTGGAGCCTTTTGAGAATACCCATCCACCAAAAATCTAAAGTGATAGCGGTTGGGACACTGGGGTTTCCCCGTAGCTTGGACCCAAATTACTACATGAGGCCATTCTGAAAATCCAGGTTCAGAATCAATATCCCATCTGCCACTGTCAACACCGATTTGAAAATCGGCACTTTTGACATGTTCCTTAAACAGATCTAAATCTAGACTCATCCTTGAATATTAACTACCGCAGTAGTGAAAAGCTTGATGGAACATTCTGGATATTTCGCGAAGGATCCGATGTGATCCCTGTCTTGCAGTTCCTCTCCTTTATCACTTCCAATTCTAAGAACTAGATCTACAGCATCCTTTGGATCTATCCCTAATAGATCAGCAGCTACCTTCAATATACGCTTAGCGGTTGCCGATGGCTTAAACGATTCCTCCATAAGAGTACCATTATAGCTGAACGTTACCTTAATGTCGGAACAACGATGGCAATGGATGTGGCCCTTATCTTTGATTTTGGAATCCTTTACCGTGTCCTCTTTATCTTGAATCTCATCTTCATCTTCGAGATGGACCTTAATTGCTGACTGTGCATCCCCTTCTATAATAGACGTTTCTACATTCTCTTCCGCAATATCTTTAATCTGGGAATCTTCATCAATTTCCACTAATTTGGGCTTTTTCTGATTTTCACTATGTAAGTAAATTTTGATCTTTTTTGCCATGATTTCTATTGTTATGTAAATTATTATTATGATTTAACTGCACAAATATAATTAGCAAATCTAAATCTATCAAGCATAAAGTTAACTAATTTAAATTATATCTAAATATATCAAGCGCTTCTTCGTATATTTAGATAATGTAACTTACATTTGTGAACAAAAAACATTGATCAACCTATGGAAAACACTCAGAAACTTGGCACTCAACTGAAAGAGTTAAGGCTATCAAATAGCTTCACACTGAGGGATGTTGAAGAGGTAACAAAAATCTCCAACGCCTATTTGTCACAACTGGAAAATAACAAGATCATGAAACCATCAGCCAACGTTTTATATAAGTTGGCTAATTTGTACCAGGTGGATTTTAATTTATTGTTAGAATTATCTGGAATTATCGATAGAACAGAACGAGAGGAAGGGCCAAAATCTCTGGCAGGATTTGCCTTGTATTCTGAAAACGTTACAAGTGAAGAGGAGGAGGAGTTGGCAGCATATCTTCAATATATAAGGTCAAGACGTAAAGGAAAAGGTGGAGAATAGAAAGGACATAGATGACTATTGCCGTCGGCCAGCTTCACGTATCGCTGGAAGCTTTTTTCATTCTCGTGGTCGGATGACTAATCAAGAGCATTTCCCTAACAATCATAAGATGATATAATGTAGTTCATATCAGGTATCTAAATTCTATGTATGTTGTAATAATTCGAACATATATTCTATCTTAGTACCATAACAAACATTCAACTGTTGAAACATAGTTACTAACTTCGTTTCTTCAACTCTGATTGTATTTATCATTGCTGATATCCCTTTCAACGTGTGAAAATATCCTCTGAAACTGGTGCAATTGGTAATCTCGCTCCATCATTGATGTCGTTGACTTTGAGTACTCGTTTCCCGATTAGAAGTGCAATTGATTCGTTAGGTGAGCATTTAAAACAACTCCGATCTGATATCTATTTCTATGCAGAATTTCCTTATGTGGAGAGGGTATTTCGAGATACGTACTATTCTTACTTCTCAACTAAAAAGAGCTCCTACATTCGAGAATGCGTGCGAATAGCATTGTTTGATGAACCAGTTCGAAAGAATGATTTCTTCGATCCAGAATCAATCGAAAGATTAAGAAGGGAGGGGAATTTTTTGGGTTTTATCACGTTGCGTCCTACGAAAAGAAAGCACATTGGGAGATCAGTTTTGTCGCCAGATTCTTTTGAAACTAATTCTTTTAGTTGTTGTGAAACGAAATTTTCTGTGACTATTAATGGTATTGATTTACAGGTATTCGGATTTCCTCATCAATCGCAGGATGGAGAATCTATGAGCTGTGCGGAGGTAACATTATGGAGTACTGCTGAGTACTTTGGACATAAGTATTCTGAATATCGTACCGTGTTACCTTCAGATTTAGTTAAAATACTTAGAAGTAGGTCATACGAGCGCCAACTGCCTACTAAAGGGCTTTATGGTCATCAAATTTCATACGCGCTTAAGAAACTAGGATTTGGTGTTAAAATTTATTCTAGAAAGGGAAATTTACTGGATTTTGATAAAATAGTGGACACCTACGTCGAGTCAGGAATTCCAATAATCGCGTTAATCGACACACCTAAATCCGGACATGTTTATTTGTTAATCGGGCATGACAGAACGATGACCGAAACCGACCCGATAGTAAAAGAAGAAATAGAGCTGTATAATGGAAGAAAGATTGTAGTAACTGATAGTGCGGACTTATACAAAGGCCAAAAAAGATATGTGACAATTGATGATAACATGCCTCCATATCGATTGATTGATATTGATAATCCTGTATCCTCTTACTTAGAGGGAGGGTTTGATGGAAAGAGGTTTGATACATCTACCGCAGAGGGCAAAAAGAAACAGCAAAATTGTGAGATCAATTGGTTGAGCTCCAGTATTAATGGTGTGGTCGTGCCATTATATGGAAAGGTATACTTAGATGCAAAACTTGCGCGCAGGATTGTAATTAGTTTGTTGAAGAGCAAAGAAATTGGATATTCTTGTGATGAATCTGAAATAGTGCTACGGCTATTGCTGACATCAAGTAGATCATTCAAGAGGAAGTTTTCTCTTGAAAAGAAGAGTGTCCATAAGAAAATAATTCTTACTCAGATGCCTAAATTTATTTGGATCGCGGAACTATCAACAGCCAAACTTTTTAAGAGTAAAACAAAACAAGCGTTTGGAATGATTGTATTAGATGCTACTGAAGCAAGTAGTAGTTATCTTGATTCTCTTCTTTTTATTCTGTATCCGGATAAATGGTATTATCGAGGGAAAGATGGTAACCTTATTCCAGATAATGTCGTAATCAGGCCTTTTCCGGTCTATAGTAATTTTAAAACTAAAAAATGATGAGTAAATCTGTAAAAATGGGCAAGAAAAAGCAAGACCCCAAAAAGACACCTCGTGCATTTACCGATCTGAAAATGTATAATTTGGAAAACAGCATTAATACTGACATGAGTTCATTTGAACCTGAAATGGCTGAAAGTGAAAGAAGGTCATGGGAGGATGTGAGTGAATTTAAGGCAGGTTGATTTCTAGTTGAAACCACGTTAATTAGTGGTGTTTTAGTGCATATGACCAACGCGCCACAGGTGCGGATAATTCCCTGCAGAATCGAGCCAATAATCAGATTTACACCATGTTTCCTCTCGGTAGGAGTTCTTCAGCCATCTTCGCCTCAATATTCTCGTTGCTGAAAGCTTTCTGCATCTTACTTGTGGTATAGCTCTGGGAAAGATTCACATACCTTCTGAAGCCCCATTCGGCATAGCATCCTCGTTACGGTGTACTCTTGCTGACATCTTGCCACTTTCGGTGTCCCAATAGTTGCTCCCTCTCAATCTTAGCTATTTTTACATAACCATCTCATCCTATGCGTACTAATCTTCAGCCAAAAGATCAGGAGCAATTACATTTCATCACGCTGCAGGTTTTGAATTGTTTGATGTATTACCATACTAAGTTCTCGAGACATTGTAACCATCCCAGCGGCCTACAGATATCTCAGCGCGACGAATTATGATGGAGAAATAGGCTTTTGCCCGTTGAGGTTATGCCAACCAAATTGAAGACCTAGTCACTGGCCAAAGGCCCTCCGTAAATTATCATGAGAATATTGAATAATGTATTAGAAACTAATCCGTTATTCATCACAAAGTTGAAATAAACAACCTATTTCCATCAATCTCCTTGTTTAACTAATATTTACACCAATGACTGAACCCACCTTATTAGTCGCCAAGCTATGCCGAGAATTCAAGATAGATTATCATAAGGTTATGACCCACTACGATGTAGAGGCTAAAATAGATCTCACGGATGCATTGCTGAAAATGGTTACACTCATTATTAAACCTGAACATGAAA
>JAESRW010000168.1 GCA_016764395.1 Flavobacteriales bacterium | reverse complement strand
AATATCATGCATTGGGTCAGGACATCGAGTTACTTTTAATTTGGCAGAAATCTTTAGTTTTTCAGGAGCCACCTGATCTAACCGCTAAGGGCGCAAGGGTTTCGCAAGGGACGCAATGAATGATCACACTACTTTTACCTTTGCGTTCTTAGCGAAACCCTTGCGCTCCTAGTCGCCACGCTCCATAGCCTTTAGCGACGGAGCGCGGTTAAACTGGAATTTTAGATCTTGTAGAATTCATCTGAACAGGGGAGAAGGGATTTGATAATCTATATAAAAAGCTACAACGGACAACCCCATCTTAACCTAAAGCTAAATAAGCTTACGAAAAGCTCAATCCCAGCACATTACGTTTATTTGCACCACCAAACATAAACATTGTGTCGCGTAAGCCATTATACATCCTTCTCGTCCTAACTGCCTTCACGATCATTTTAACGGCACAGGATTTCATTCACGGTTCCAAAACTTTTGGGAATGATAATATCGAGTATACCCACTACAACAACTACAAAATATTCAAGGAATCATTTTTCCACTTGATCGCCGACAAAGACCTCTACGTAAGATATCCGGAGGAGCATTGGGACCTCTATAAATACAGCCCCACTTTTGCATTGTCATTTGCCCCACTGGCCTACTTGCCGGATGAATTGGGCCTCTTCCTCTGGAACTGGCTCAATTGCCTGGTGGTATTTTTTGCCTTGTGGAAGCTTCCCTTCAAATCCGATAAAATCAAAATGATGGCCCTGGGGTTCATCTTGCTGGAGTTGATTACCTCCCTACAAAATGCGCAAAGCAACGCCCTCATTACCGGGCTCATCGTGTTCGCATTCATTTTCTTGGAACGGAAACAAATTGCACTCGCTTCCCTGTTTGTTGTGCTGACGGTTTTCATCAAGCTGTTTGGGTTGGTCGCTTTGGCCCTCTTCCTGTTCTATCCCGGCAAGTTGAGGGCAATTGCGTACACGATTGGCTGGACGATCCTCTTGGTGCTTTTACCATTGATCGTCGTTTCACCGGACCAACTTTTCTTCCTCTACCAGAGTTGGATGGACCTACTAGTCAACGATCACAGCGCTTCAAGGGGCCTATCCGTTTCGGGATGGCTGTACCGGTGGTTCGATCTTGAACCCTCTAAAAATTTAATCGCGCTGTTCGGAATTGTGTTGTTTTGTGTGCCCTTCTTCAAGTACCGTTATTTTCAAGAGCTGAGATTTAAACTACTTTACCTTGCTTCCATCCTGATATGGGTGGTCATCTTCAATCACAAAGCGGAATCACCAACGTATATCATTGCTGCAACAGGGGTGGCGATTTGGTTCTTTTCTCAAGAGCAAAAAATGGAGAATACTGTACTTTTAGTATTGGTGTTCATCTTTACCATATTATCCCCAACCGATTTCTTCCCAAGATTTCTTCGCGACGCCTATGTGGGCCCTTATGTGTTGAAAGCGGTGCCCTGTATCCTGATATGGGCAAAAATCACCTATGATCTAATTACTTATAAAAATGATGACAATATCGAGCAAAACCTAATATTCAACACTGAGGATCACTAAAACCAGATAAGATTGTTAATTTTTCTACGGTATTTACCGTATTTGATTGGATTTAAACATCGATAGGCTTTCCTTTCCTCTTATCCTTGTACCTTATTAGATTTAATTACATTTGCACCTCTCCAAAATAAGAAACCAACTGATACACCAATACCATGCAATTTTTTATAGATACTGCCAATTTAGACGAGATCAAAGAGGCACAGGCCTTAGGCGTTTTAGACGGAGTCACTACCAACCCGACTCTCATGATGAAAGATGGGGTAAGCGGAGATGAAAATCAGCGTCAGCGCTATCTTGACATCTGCGAAGTGGTGGAAGGGGACGTCAGTGCTGAAGTAATTGCAACAGACTTTGAAGGAATCATCAAAGAGGGCGAGCAACTTGCTGCATTGCATCCACAAATTGTAGTCAAAGTACCGATGATTAAAGACGGTATTAAGGCCTTGAAATATTTTTCAGATAAAGGCATCAAAACCAATTGTACGCTGGTTTTCTCACCAGGACAGGCACTATTGGCAGCGAAAGCGGGAGCAACCTATGTATCTCCTTTTATTGGAAGAATAGACGACACGACTATTGATGGGGCTGAACTGATTGCCCAGATCCGACACATCTTTGACAATTATGGATTTGAAACTCAGATTCTCGCTGCGTCAATCAGAAATCCGATGCACATTATAAAATGTGCAGAGTTCGGAGCAGATGTGGCCACTTGCCCATTAAGTGCCATTTTAGGGTTGATGAAGCATCCACTCACGGATATCGGCCTCGCTCAATTTATAGCAGATTACAAGAAAGTAAACTCGGTTACCGCCTGAGCCAGTATCGGGCTGAAGCTACAATGACGTAAATTATGCAAAGACGACTACTTCAGTATGTGTTAATCTCATTATTAGCACTGATAAATTACTCCGCTTACAGTCAAACCTTAATGCCGATCCCTCCACATGGGTCAACTTTTACCGGTAACACGCGGGGGTATTGGTTTACTGCACCTACCAATTTCACAATTACCGGATTGAGGGTACCTACGGAAGCCAGTGCCAATGCTCAGAACATACAAGTGGTAAGATTGGCCGCTGTTCCACCGGTTTTCTCTGCGGTGACCAATAATTTCACAACGCTTGCTTTGTTTCAAAATGTTGCTGGCACTGCTATTATTCCGGTTAACATAACGGTCAACGCCGGGGATATCATTGGGATACTGGGCACCAGGGGAACATCGAATTCTTACGCATCAGGCCCCTATTCCACTACCATTGACGGAAACACAGTGTCGCTTGGGAGATTAGGCTTTCAGGCCAATCTTAACACCATAGCGGCATTCGATATATGGCAAGAATTAACGGGAAATATTTCCAGAACGGAAATGTATTATACCACATCGTTATTACCCTTAACATCAAGCAATGACGCAAGTATGTGTTTGGGAGACTCCGCATTATTAAGTGTTACAGTACTTGACTCCGCCTCCTTCATATCTCCTTACACTTACGCTTGGTCACCGTCTCTTGGCCTCAACTGTGACACTTGCCAGAGCACCTACGCAAACCCATCCGTAACGACCACTTACACAATAGTTGTAACAGATTTTACTGGGCTTCAGGACACAACTACTTCGACTGTTACCGTGTCGGGATCAACACCTACTGCAAATGCCGGGAGCGACCTCTCCTTTTGTGCAGGTGATTCCATTGCGTTAAACGGTTCTGGAGGACCCTCCTATATGTGGAGCCCTTCAACAGGTTTATCGGATTCGACCATAGCCAATCCGGTTGCAAGTCCATTGGCAACTACCTCGTACGTGCTAACGGTAGACAATGGATGTGGAACCGATACAGACACGGTATTGGTCAGCGTGTTGGCTTTACCGATCGTTTCTAGCACAGATACAGCAGTTTGCCCCGGTGATACGGTGCAATTGCTTGCTTCGGGAGGTGTGAGTTATAACTGGTCCCCTGGGGGAAGTTTAGATGACTCCACGATTGCCAATCCATTGGCCAGCCCGAATGTGACAACCGTTTATTCCATCGCGGTTACTGCAGCTTCAGGATGTGTGAACATGGACACATTAACGGTAACTGTAGACAGTATTAATCAGCTTTTAGCCTCAACGGATAAAGACACCATCTGCCCCTTGGATAGTGCTCAGTTGAATGTAACAGGCTGCTCACCCGTCACAGATGATTTTGATCCGGGAATTGACCCGACAACTTGGAATGCAATTATCGGTGGTACAGCCTCTACGGTTTGCCTTTCGGTAACAGGAAATGCACTTTTCTTTGACGCCGCTACTACACGCAGCGCTGAAACGATTGACCTCAATGTATCAGGGGGTGGAACGGTGAATTTCTGGTTGCACATTGCAGATGTGACACTCGGAGGCTGTGAAAATGCAGATCCAAATGAGGAAGTTATACTGGAATACTCCGTTAATGGCGGCGCCTCATGGATCAACATGAACACCTATCTCACCACGGCATTCCCAGCTTTTGCCCCTGTTTCTGAAACTATTCCAGGTGCAGCACAAACTGCTGCAACAAGATTCCGTTGGTCTCAACCCAACTTCTCAGGAGCTGGTTTTGACAATTGGGCCATTGACGATGTTGATATATCATGTGGTGGTGTAGATACTTCTTTAACTTTCAGTTGGAGTCCTACAACCGGCTTGTCCAATCCGAATATTTTTAATCCAATGGCTAGCCCTAACATCACTACAACCTACGTTGTTTCTGCTTCAATTGGATCGTGTACCAGTACTGACACGGTTACAATCTTTGTGGATACAGCTAACGCAATCGCGGTTAGTGCTACCAGCACGGATGTTTGCCAGGGAGATTCTGTAATACTTAGCATAACAGGAACACCTGGCTTGCCTGACACTTCTTCCTGGACTTACCTTTGGTCACCTGCTCCAGGGCTATCAAACACCGCTTCTGCTACGCCAAGCGCATTCCCACTTTCTACGACAACTTATCAGGTTGATGTCACAAATGCCTGTGGTACGTTCACAGATTCAATCACCTTAATCTCAAAAACGGCTCCTACTGCCAATGCAGGACCTGATCAAGCCTTCTGCTTTGGTGGAAGCGTTCAAATAACTGGATCAGGCGGAGTAAGCTACCTTTGGGGACCCAATCAATTCCTTGACTGTACAACTTGTGATAAAACCAACGCCAATCCACCAAGTGATATGACTTACTATGTGACTGCCATTGATAGCTTTGGTTGTACAGATGTGGATACTGTGCTGATAGAGGTGAATGGAATCGCTATTACCGCTTCTGCTACGCCATCAACACTTTGTTTTGCAGGTGACACCGTTCAGCTCAACGTATCCGGACAAACAGATATTGAAGATAATTTTGATCCGGCTATTGATCCTAATGTTTGGACTGGAATTGTCGGCGGTTTTGCCTCAACCATCTGCCTATCTGTATCAGGAGATGCCCTCTATTTTGATGGAAATGTTACCCGAACCGCTGAAACAGTGGATCTAAATGTGTCAGGTGGTGGTACGGTTGATTTCTGGCTTCACATTGCAGATGCCACAGTGGGATCTTGTGAAAATGCTGATCCGGGTGAGGAGGTCGTCTTGGAATACTCTATTGACGCGGGTGCAACATGGGTGAACATCAATACGTACCTGACTACTGCCTACCCGGTGTTCGCGCTTGTATCAGAAACGATTCCGGCTGGGGCACAAACAGGAGCCACACGGTTCAGATGGAATCAACCCGCCTTCTCCGGTTCTTGTTGTGATCATTGGGCCATTGATGATATGGCAATCAATACGGTTGGCGACACCCTTGATTCAACGGCCATTGTAAGCTGGTCACCAGGTGGAACATTGGACGATTCAACGACTATCAACCCGATCGCTCTGCCTGGAGGACAGATTACCTATGTGGTAACCGTTGATGATGTGGGATGTTCAACCAGTGACAGTATTACCATATTCATAGACTCCACCGTAATAACGGCCACAAACGATACTTCACTTTGCCTGGGTGACACCGTCCAAATCGGTGTTGTATCCAATACACCAGTAGCCAGCTACCTCTGGTCTCCAGCAACAGGTTTGAGCAGTACTACCATTCAATCCCCTACAGCAAATCCGAGTATCGCAACTACCTATTCTGTTGAAATTACCAATACGGCTGGGTGTACCTTCATCGATTCTGTGGTTGTCTCTATCGATACAGCACCTATTGCTGCATTTAGTGTTCTCACTACTGATCTGGAAGCCACTTTTACGAATACTTCGATCAGTGGCACCTCATATCTCTGGGATTTTGGTGATGGCTTTCTGGCCACCACAGCCAACCCGGTACATACATTTAGCAGCGATGGTACCTATAATGTGTGTTTGACGGTTACCAATAGCTGTGGCACAGATTCCATGTGCTCAAATGTGACTGTAACGCTAGGTGGCTGCAACAACACCGTTGCTGCATTTGATACGATTTCGGTCGATCTCACCACCGTTTTTACAGACTTATCCACTGATGCAACTAGCTGGTCATGGGACTTTGGTGATGGTGGTAATTCAAGTGTACAGAATCCGGTTTACACCTATGCCGCTGCGGGTACCTATAACGTATGCCTGATAACCACCAATCCATGTAGTTCTGATAGTATTTGCATGATGGTTACAGTAACCGATGCAGGTACGCCTCCATGTACTTCAACGGTTGCCGGATTTACATCCAGTAGTGTTGGGCTTGATGCCGTATTTGTTGATGGATCTTCCGATGCAACTTCCTGGTCATGGGATTTCGGTGATGGAAATACTTCAATAGGACAAAATCCTGTTCATACGTATGCGGCCGATGGTACCTATAATGTATGTCTGATTGCTTCCAATGCCTGTAGTTCTGATACCACCTGCATGAATGTAATTGTTTCAGCTGCGACATGTAATGCAGCTGTAGCTGGATTTACTTCAGCTCCGTCGGGACTAACCGTGAACTTTACGGACACGTCTACAGATCCCACTGGATGGGCCTGGGACTTTGGAGATGGCAATACAAGCTCAGTTCAGAACCCTGTGAACATCTATGCCACGGCTGGCACCTATACAGTTTGTTTGACGGTGACCAATCCTTGTAGTACAGATAGCTTGTGTTCTACTGTGACTGTTGTTGTTTGTTCTACCCCTGCCGCTTCATTCACTTCGACTGCCAATGACCTGACCGTAACTTTTGCGGATGCTTCTACCGGAGCCACTTCCTGGTCTTGGGACTTCGGTGATGGCAATACCAGTAACGCGGAGAATCCACTATACTCTTATAGTGCTGCCGGCACTTACTACGTTTGCCTAACGGCTAACAGTGGTTGCGCTACTGATGTGTTCTGTGATTCAGTAACGGTAACATCTTGTCCTGCGATAGTCGCTGCATTCACCTTTTCAGATTCATTGTTGAGTGTAAGCTTCGATGATTTTTCAATAGGAGCCGGTAACTGGAGCTGGGACTTTGGAGATGGATTTAACTCGTCTGTGCAAAATGCGACGCATTTATATGCACTTCCGGGAACCTACACGGTTTGTCTTACCGCTTCAAGTGCTTGTGCTTCGGATAACACCTGTCAAGATGTGACCTTACAAACGGTTGGAATTGAAGAGAATAAATTAGGTAACGTATCAATGTTCCCAAATCCTACCACTGGGCTACTCACGGTCAACTTATCAGTGGAGGCAACCCCGGGATTGACTTTCATCGTCTATAACATGCTAGGAGAGATTGTATACAATAAGAGCGCTAAGGATATAGAGCAATCAAGTGTAAATGGCAAACAATCATCATTCACACTTGATCTCCAAAATTTATCTGATGGTGCCTACCTAATGCAAATGTTGACCAATGACAAAATGCACATGGAGGAGATTATCATCTCTCGATAAAAACATCAAATTATCATTCATGGTTAGTTGCATTTATATGAATTCCAGTTACCCGCTCTCAAGGCAAAAAATAACCGCTGGTCTCTTCATGAAATGCTGCATGTTAACTCAACATTAGTTTGCACAAAAAATAAGACCAATCATGGAAATGAAACACATCCTAAATTTCAATCTTCAAACCACCACAATGGAATCCATTTCAAACTTTAAAATCAAGCGTTCTTTTAAGATTATGTTGGTCATGTTATTTTGCCTGACCGCTCTTTCAAATAGAACGGAGGCATCTCATGCCATGGGTATGGATCTTACTTATGTCTGTTTAGGCGGAAACCAGTATGAATTTACGCTGAATTTTTATCGCGATTGTAGTGGAATTTCAGCTCCAACCACCGCGTCAATAAGCCTTAATTCTGCATCTTGCGGTATATCAAACACGCTAAATCTTACTCAAACCGGGCCAGGTGTTGATATTTCTCCGCTGTGCCCAACGGCATTGAGCACTTGCAGTGGAGGAACRATYCCAGGWGTTGAACATTATSAATACMAAGGCRCCTTCACCCTACCTTCTAATTGYCCRGATTGGATWTTCAGCTATAGTACTTGTTGTCGCAATCCTACTATTACCAACTTACAGTCTCCTTCCAGCCAATCGATATACATAGAATCTACTCTTGATAATAGCTCAGGGATTTGCAATAACTCTCCTACTTTCACAACCTTACCAGTGCCTTATATTTGTAAGGACCAATTGACCAATTATAGCTTCGGAGCGTTAGACAGCGACGGTGATTCAATTATCTATTCTTTGATCGCTGCTATGGGATCAAGCGGAGTTCCCTTACTCTATGTCCCGCCTTACTCAGCGACTTATCCTATTACAACTGACTCAGGTTTTGTTGACTTCGACTCTTTGAGTGGGAATTTAAATTTAACACCCGATACTACGCAAACCAGCATTGTCACGGTACTGGTGCAAGAGTTTAGAAATGGAGTTATGATTGGCAGTATCATGCGTGACATTCAGCTTTTGGTATTGGATTGCGGCTCCAATTCGCAACCGGCTATAAACAGTCCATTTATTACGAATCTTACCGGCGGGGCAACGTTGCTAGACAGTAACTCGATAGAAGTATGTGTGGGTGTGCCGGTAAATTTCGATTTAATCGCCTCTGATATTGATGTTGGAGATACCTTATTGTTTACAACAAATTTATCCACAGCAATTCCCTTAGCTCTTTTCGATACCACAGGAATTAATCCCGTAATTGGCAGTTTCACCTGGGTTCCAACGATCAATGATCTGGGTTCACATTCTTTTACCGCAACCATTGAAGATGACAATTGCCCAATTCTGGGAAGACAAACTTACGTCTTTGACATACGCGTATTCGGTGGCCTCTTCGCAGGGTCAGATATCATCCAATGCGGAGTTGATAGCATTCAATTATCGGCAACAGGAAGTCTTAACTATGCCTGGTCACCTTCTACCGGACTGTCAGATTCAACCATCAGCAATCCAATGGCCCTGGTGACGACAACGACAACGTACATTGTAACAGGGGATTCAAGTGGAACCTGCAAATTTATTGACACGATTACCGTCTTTGTAGACACTACAAATTCCATATCCGTCAGCGCTACAAACACTGTTATTTGCGAAGGAGACTCCGTAGTACTCAGTGCGGTCGGCAGTTCAGGCTTGCCAGATACCTCATCATGGACCTATTCATGGTCTCCGGTAGCAAGCCTTTCGGACAGCACTGCTGCTTCTCCAATAGCCTTTCCTTCAGATACGACTTTGTACGTGTTGGAAGTGAGCAATTCGTGTGGTGTATTCACAGATTCAATCACGATCAACACAAAGGCGGCTCCAGCAGCTAATGCGGGAGCAGATGCAGCCTTTTGTTTCGGTGGAAGTGTACAACTGACAGGCAGTGGCGGGGTGACTTACCTATGGTCTCCGAATCTGGACTTAAGCTGTACTGCTTGCGATAAAACCAACGCAAATCCATCAAGCGATATGACTTACATTCTAACTGCGTTTGACAGTCTTGGTTGTTCCGCTAGTGACAGTGTATTTGTAGAAGTGAATGGTGTTCCGGTGACCGCTAGCAGCGATAAGACTTTCATTTGCGCTCCTGGAGATTCAGTGAATCTCTCTGCCGAAGGGATCTCTGATTGCAATGATTACAACGTTCAGTCCATCTCTTTTTTACCGGTAGTCGGAACTGGAACCAACGTGGTACTGGGTGATGATCAAGTGAGCCCAGGCTTACCAATTGGATTTACCTTCAACTTTTACTGTAATGATTATACAACATTCTATATCTCATCTAACGGGTTCATCACATTCACGAATGACCCTAATAGTGGATGTTGTTCAGGTCAGTTGATTCCCAATGCATCGACACCCAACAATCTGATCGCCTTTGTATGGGATGATATGTACCCTCCAGGAAATGGCACCATTGACTATTTCACAATAGGGATAGCTCCTAATCGAAGGTTGGTTATGAATTTCAATGACATTCCCTTCTGCTGCGGTGCCACACCTCAAGCGAAAACCCAGGTACTGCTCTATGAAAATGGGAACCATGTCGAAATTCACACCACCTATGCAACGGGTATCACACCGGGCACAATGGGGCTGGAAAATATCGATGGCACATTGGCACATGTTGTCGCGGGCCGCAACTCTTCGGCATGGACAATTGCCAATGACGGTATGAGATTCAGTCCGTTGACTGCTCCACTTTTGGATACAACTTTGGTTTACACCTGGACACCAGGAAGTAGCTTGAATGATTCTACCATCTCCGCGCCAATTGCCTTTCCTTCCGGTGATGTCACGTATGTTGTGCAGGTGAACGACAACGGCTGTATTCAAACGGATACCGTCTCTATCTTCATGGATACCACGGTACTGTCGGTATTCGGGGATACCACGCTTTGCGCATTGGATACTGCGATGTTGAACGTAACTGCCAATACTGGCTTAGTTAGCTATCAGTGGAATCCAACTACGGGGCTGAGTAATGCAACCATTCAAAACCCAACGGCTAATCCAACTGCAACAACGGACTATACCGTTACGGTAGTGAATTCAGCAGGTTGCCAGTTTACCAGCGACACGGTAACAGTAACCACTGAAACTGCTCCAGCCGCTTCATTCACGGAAACAACTGTTGACCTGACGGCGACGTTTACAAATTCTTCGGTGAATGCTATCTCTTTCTCTTGGGATTTCGGCGATGGTTTTCTATCCACTCAGACAGATCCGGTTCATACTTTCAATGCCAATGGAACGTACAATGTATGCTTAACAGCAACCAATTTTTGTGGTAACTCTGTTGTGTGTTCAACTGTGACTGTCACACTTGGAGGATGTGTTAATACGGTAGCCGCATTCGACACCGTCGTGTCAGATCTGACAGTTGTATTTTCCGACCTATCTTCTGATGCAGACACATGGGCCTGGGATTTTGGAGATGGAAATACATCTGCTTCTCAAAACGTGGTGCACACATTCACCGCAGACGGCACTTACAACGTGTGTTTGATCACGACCAATCCTTGTAGTTCTGACACCACATGCATGATGGTCACCGTAACAGATGCTGGAGCCCCTCCATGTACTTCAACCGTTGCCGGATTTACATCCAGTAGTGTTGGACTCGATGCCGTATTCGTAGATGGATCTTCAGATGCGACTTCTTGGTCATGGGACTTTGGAGATGGAAATACTTCAATAGGACAAAATCCTGTTCATACGTATGCTGCCGATGGTACCTATAATGTATGTCTGATTGCTTCCAATGCCTGTAGTTCTGATACCACCTGCATGAATGTAATTGTTTCAGCTGCGAACTGTACCGCTGCAGTAGCTGGATTTACTTCAGCTCCTTCAGGGCTCACCGTGAACTTTACGGACACGTCTACCGATCCAACTGGGTGGGCCTGGGACTTCGGAGATGGAAACACCAGTACTGCTCAAAACCCTGTGAACACCTATGCTACGGCTGGCACCTATACTGTATGTTTGACGGTGACCAACCCCTGTAGCACAGATTCATTGTGTTCTACTGTGACTGTTGTTGTTTGTTCTACGCCTGTAGCTTCGTACACTTCGACCGCCAATGACCTGACCGTAACTCTTGCAGATGCTTCTACTGGAGCGACTTCCTGGTCCTGGGACTTCGGTGACGGCAATACCAGTAACGCTCAGAATCCGGTATACACTTTTAGTACTGCAGGCACCTATTACGTTTGCCTAACGGCGAATAGTGGATGTGCTACAGATGTGTTTTGTGATTCGATAACGGTAAGCTCTTGTCCCGCAGTAGTCGCTGCATTTACGTTTACAGACTCTTTACTAACGGTAGATTTCAATGATTTATCAATTGGTGCCGGTAACTGGAGCTGGGACTTTGGAGATGGATCCAATTCATCGACCCAGAATGCCTCGCATACCTATGCTACAGCAGGAACTTATAATGTATGCCTGACCGTGTCAAGCGTATGTGCTTCGGATAGTACTTGCTTTATGGTTTCGGTGATCACTGTAGGAATCGATGATGCGAACATGTCAGCAATCATGGAAGTATATCCAAATCCAACAAACGGTAAGGTAAACATAACGCTTCCTGTCAATACTCAAGAAGACAAGACTATCACCATTTACAATATTTTGGGAGAGATTGTCTTTGAGGCCCAACAATCAAAACTACATGCAGTACAATCATCAAGTATCCAATCTCAATATATTATCGATCTTGGATACTTGTCTGATGGTTCATACCTCTTGAAGGTACAATCAGGAGATAAATTATTTATGGAGCAAATCATCCTCTCCAAATAATTCGCTGGGGACTTCTCAATTCTTGTTAATTTAACCTACCTAGAATGAAATCATCTTGTCAAATTTTCAAAATTAAAGTTRTTGCTATAATTTCATTTGGCCTTCTTTCATTGATGCATGTAAACAATGCTAATGGACAAACCTTCGTTTATTCGGAGACGTTTACAACCGGGGTTTCATATTGTCAAGCCACGCCGCAATATGACAACTGGGTTTCTTATAGAGCACTTTTGGATACTTCTCTTTTCGAATTTACCAAGGTAACCATAAAAGGCTCATTGGATACTGTAGGTAGATCTTGCACCGACACGGTCATGGTGAACGAAATGGCAACGGCTTTGAGAAATGGTGTAATTGGTAACTGGGTTGCCTGTAACGGTAACACCTGGAACGTAGGAACTGGCTGCGCTGGATGTGGTGTTCCAGCTGAAGTCGTTGAATTTACAGCTAGCGGTACAGACTGCCTATGTACCGATCCAGGTTACATATTGCGACCTGCCATCGGAAATTTGAACTGGGGAGGAATTGCTGGGTTAACTTGCTCGGCTCCCACTCAGACCATGACCGTTGTTTTTGAGTACGCTTCCTGTAGCCTATTCACGGATATTCTGGTTACTGAGCCTTCATGTAAAGGAGGCAGTGGCTCACTGGACCTAACGGTTATCGATGGMGMCCCWCCKTATACATATGCCTGGTCCTCAGGGCATACAATTGAGGACCCAACAGGATTGCCRGCGGGCGTATATACAGTTGATGTAACTGACCTAAACGGATGTAYTTTTTCAGATTCGGCTACCATTACTGACCCCGTTCTGTTCAATGAGACCATCTGTAGCGGTAATTCAGTTCCGCTGAGCGCAAATACCATGTTGTGTTTTGGAGCTGCCCCTTACACCTACGCCTGGACACCAACTGTGGGCTTGAGCTGTACAACTTGTGAGAACCCCGTTGCCAGCCCGACCACTACCGTAACYTATAGAGTGGTCGTTACGGATGGTTCCGCGGTAGTGGATTCAATCGATGTTATGGTTACCGTTTTTAATGCTGTACCAACTGCCAACGCTGGAAACGACACAACAATTTGTAGCCAAGATACGCTGCAATTGGCCGGAAGTGGAGGCGTACAATATGCTTGGACACCGGGTGGGAGCTTGTCTGACTCGACCATCTCAAACCCAATGGCTTACCCACAGTCCACAACATCTTATATCCTGACTGCTACCAACGGATGTGGCAGCGATAATGATACAGTAGTCGTCACTGTCTCTCCGTTGCCTGTACTTTTGTCAACTAATACAGGAATATGCCCCGGCGACACTTTTCAGCTCGTCGCAAGCGGTGCAACAACCTACCTCTGGTCACCAGGCGGTTCTTTAAGCGACCCTACCATTGCTAATCCTGTGGCCAGCCCGTTGGTTTCAACTACCTATTCGTTGACCGCTACTTCCGCTTTGGGATGTATAACGAACGATAACGTCACTATATCTGTTGATAGCGTGGCCGGTATTGTTGCCATTACAGATCAAGACACGATTTGTCCTGGAGGCAATGCCCAACTCAATGTTCTCGGTTCAACGGACTGCAATGACTATGATATTGCCACCATTGCGTTCAATCCACCGTCAAGTGTTGGGACCAACGTTACTTTAAGTGACGACCAGCTGAGTGGAGGACTACCGATAGGCTTTACTTTTAATTTCTATTGTGTTGATTACACCACGTTTTACATTTCTTCCAATGGGTTCTTAACATTTACGGGCGCCTCAGGTAATGGATGTTGTACTGGACAAACACTTCCCGACGCCGCAGCGCCAAATAACCTCATTGCCTTTGCCTGGGAGGATCTCAACCCATCCAGTGGGGGAACAATTACCTATGCTACCTTTGGTACTGCCCCCAACAGAACCTTGGTTACTTCCTTCAACTCGGTGCCTCACTTCGGGGGTGCAAACAATGTCACTGTTCAGGTAATTCTCTATGAAGGATCAAATGAAATAGAGATTCACTCTACCAGCATGCCAAATGATGGCGGTGGGCACACAATGGGAATTGAGAATGTTGACGGCACCATTGCGCACGTGGTTACTGGAAGAAATAGCACCGGTACATGGACCGCAGTCAACGAGGGTATCCGATTCAGTCCACTATTAACCATCGACACGACATTGAATTACACATGGACCCCTAGCACCGGTCTTTCGGATCCAAACATAATAGACCCTGTAGCTTCTCCAACAGTTACTACAACCTATATTGTGGAGGCTAACATTGGTACTTGCTCAAGTTCTGATACCATAACCATTTATATAGACACTTCTAACTTTATTACCATTGGTGCTTCCACAACGGACTTGTGTCAGGGTGATACTGCTATATTGAGTGTAACTGGAACACCGGGTATGGCAAATACTTCTACGTGGACCTACGCATGGTCGCCGGCAGCAGGACTTTCCGATTCCACTGTTGCAACTCCCTTGGCATTTCCCGTTTCAACCACCACCTACCAACTGGCTGTAACAAATGCTTGTGGTACGTTCACCGATTCAATCACCTTAATCTCAAAAACGGCTCCTACTGCCAATGCAGGACCTGATCAAGCCTTCTGCTTTGGTGGAAGCGTTCAAATAACTGGTTCAGGAGGAGTAAGCTACCTTTGGGGACCCAATCAATTCCTTGACTGTACAGCTTGTGATAAAACCAACGCCAATCCACCGAGTGATATGACTTACTATGTAACTGCCATTGATAGCTTTGGTTGTACAGATGTGGATAGCGTTTTTGTTGAAGTCAATGGCCTTCCTATTTCGGCAACGAGTACGAAGCCCTTTGTATGTTCACCAGGTGATACGACGCAACTTTTTGTCCTTGGTAATTGCGGAGGCGGTGGCGGTGGTGGCCAGACCATCACCTATTCTGAGAGTTTCACTACTGGATTCTCTTATTGCCCTGGGGACCCCGTATATGATAATTGGGGTAGTTTCAGAGCGCAGCTTGATACATCTGTTTTCAAATTTACAAAAGTGACCATTAAAGGGTCGCTGGATAATATTGGAAGAACTTGTACCGATCCGGTTATGGTCCAGCAAATGGCAGGAAGCCTAAAAGATGGCATTACAGGTGCCTGGGCACTGTGCGACGGTACCTTTAGCTGGAACGTAGGTTCAGGCTGCTTTGGCGGTTGTGGGCTCGCCGCCGATGGCATCGAATTCAATGCCACTGGAACTGATTGTCAATGCACCACTCCTGGATATACGGTAAGGCCTTGTATTGGAAACTTGAATTGGGGGGGGCTCAATGGCGTAACATGTAGTGCACCTAACCAGACCATGACCGTTGCTTTCGAATTTACTCCTTGCGACACCCTGGATAGCGCCATCGTCGTGTCCTGGGCACCAGGAGCTGGATTAACAGATTCCACTATAATGAATCCAATTGCCGGCCCGACTACCGAAGTAACCTATGTGGTCACTGCCGATGATCAAGGATGTATAACAACAGATACCATCACCATCGGGATTGACTCAACGGTCATTGCAGCCTCGATTGATACTGCGTTGTGCGTAGGTGAATCAGCACTTATTAGTGTGACATCCAACACCACAGTTACTAGTTATCAATGGTCGCCTACAGCCGGGTTGAGCAGTACAGTTATTCAATCCCCAACTGCGGGACCGACCAATACAACCACTTATTCTGTAGACGTGACCAACATCGCAGGTTGTACGTACACAGACTCAGTTGTGGTAACTATTGAAACAGCACCAAATGCRTCCTTCACCGAAACAATAGCCAATCTTCAGGTGACCTTCACCAATACTTCGCTAAATGGTGTCTCTTATTTATGGGATTTTGGGGATGGCTTTTTATCAACTCAATCTGATCCAATTCACACTTATAACAGTGACGGAACCTATACTGTTTGCTTAACCGCAACGAATACGTGTGGAGACACTACGGTCTGCTCCAATGTTACTGTAACACTTGGTGGATGCATCAATACGGTGGCTGCGTTCGACACCGTCGTCGTTGATCTGACGGTGGTGTTTGCTGACTTGTCTTCTGACGCCGATACATGGGCATGGGATTTTGGAGATGGAACTGCATCTGTGTCTCAAAACCCAGTGCATTCATATAGTGCAGACGGAACCTATAATGTGTGCTTGATCACGACCAATCCATGTAGTTCTGACACCACCTGCATGATGATCACCGTAACAGATGCGGGAACGCCTCCATGTACTTCAACCGTTGCCGGATTTACATCCAGTAGTGTTGGGCTCGATGCCGTATTCGTAGATGGATCTTCTGATGCGACCTCTTGGTCATGGGACTTTGGTGATGGAAGTACCTCAAGCGCTCAAAATCCAGTTTACACCTATACTTCCGATGGTAGCTATAATGTATGTCTCATTGCAACCAATGCTTGTAGTTCTGATACCACCTGCATGAATGTAATTGTTTCAGCTTCTAACTGTACTGCTGCTGTTGCTGGATTTACTTCAACTCCTTCTGGTCTTACTGTGAACTTTACGGACACGTCTACCGATCCAACGGGATGGGCCTGGGATTTTGGAGATGGGAATACAAGCGCTTCACAGAATCCATCAAATACTTATTCTGCTCCTGGTATATACACGGTGTGCTTGGTTATTACCAATCCATGCAGTACAGATTCAATCTGCACGAGTATCACAGTAGCGACCTGTACTACTCCTGTTGCGTCATTTGGGGCATCGGATAACGATCTTGTCGTTTCATTCTCCGACTTATCCACAAGTGCGATCTCTTGGTCATGGGATTTTGGAGATGGAAATACGAGCAACTCACAGAATCCAACGTACACCTACAGTGCCGATGGCACGTATTACGTATGCTTAACTGTTAACAGCGGTTGCGCAACAGATGTATTCTGTGATTCTATTTCTGTAGCATCTTGTCCGGCCGTAATTGCAGCATTCACGTTTGCTGACTCTGCACTAGCGGTCAACTTTACCGACCTTTCCGTAGGTGCAGGTAATTGGAATTGGGACTTTGGAGATGGATTCAACGGTTCAACCCAGAATGCTACCCATATTTATGCATTACCAGGGACCTATACCGTTTGTTTAACAGCTTCCAACGCCTGTACATCTGATACCAGCTGCGTAGCGGTCTCTGTATTGCTAACGGGGATAGAAGATGTGACCGGTACCTCAATGGAAGTTTATCCAAATCCTACTGACGGTATTCTCAATCTGAGTGTTCCGAAAGAGGTGACGAATGGCATGTCCGTTACTATTTACAACTTGCTAGGTGAAGTTGTGTACTTTGTCAATGGGTCAGAATTACACGGCTCAGGTACGAATGCAAATCAAACGATTTATACGTTGAATATCGATCATCTGGTCAATGGCTCGTATCTGCTTAAAGTGCAAACAGCAGACAAGATGTTCATGGAACAGGTTATCTTTAGCAAATAATTTTCTARTCTCTCTTCACAAATTACATGAGTAAATTATTAACAGTTCACCCGGTAAATCCACAGGGTAAAAGCATTAAAAACATTGTAGATTGCCTGCGTGATGGAGGTGTGATTGTCTATCCCACCKACACGGTATATGCCCTGGGATGTGACATCTATAACCATAAAGCTCTGGAGCGGGTATGCCTTATCAAGGGCATTAAAATGTCGAAGGCTAATTTTTCATTTATCTGTTCTAGCCTAAGCCATTTATCCGATTACTCCCGCAATGTGAGCACACCGGTGTACAAGCTCATGCGAAAGTGCTTGCCTGGCCCCTACACATTTATTCTTCAGGCCACGAGTACCGTTCCGAAGCTGTTTAAGAGTAAAAAGAAAACAGTTGGAATTAGGGTTCCGGATAACAGCATCGCTTTGGCAATCCTGGAAGAATTGGGAAATCCGATTCTCTCCACCTCGATTCACAAGGATGAAGACTTGCTCACCTACCCTACCGATCCACAAATAATCTATGATCGGTACAAAAACCTTACGGACATGACGATAGATGGTGGCTATGGAAACAATCTGGAATCTACCATAATTGATTGCACCGGTGAAGAACCCTTAATCATACGAGAAGGACTTGGAGAAGTTGTCGAATCCAAGGAGTAACCTCTTAACTTAATCCAACTGCACTTCATATTCCTGATTGTCAAATGCAGGTACGGTTGGCGTTTTAATGACTACAAAAGGATGGTTACTGGATTGATGGCAAGTGTTACAACTGCTTACAAGATTTTTATAAGAACTCCGGAATGCCGCGCCATCTTTACGCTTCACAGCATCTTCAACCGATTTCAACGGCTTCAATCCCATTTGTTTCGTCAATAAACTAATATTAACCCCCTCATAGAAAACTTCATGGATGGTAAGTTCTTCGAATGTCTCATCCAATTCATGAACGTAAAAGGCTGCTAGTGGCCAATTGGCGGCTTTGCCTGAGAACCACAGCTTATTGGCATGCCTTTGCAACTTGGTCATCACATCGCCCAATTCTATATCTTCCCCTTTTTCTTCGCTCTTGGATTCAGCTACCGATTCAGTGGGTGGTTGCCCAACTTTCTCCTTGATGGTGCTGATGCTGTAAAAGTTATGGAGCACGATCAGAATAACAAATAATATCCCAACAATGAAGATTCTTTTCCTCATGCCATGCAACAACTAGTCAGCCAATCGCGCCTTGAGCGACTGCTGTTTCTCAAAGTTTCTCCACCATCCCAATGTGATCATCAGAAACAGGAGATAACTCACTACTTCGATCAATGAGGGATTCCCATTGTATCCAAAAAGGCTCTTGAATACCGATCCTACATACCCTTTTTCATGAAGCGGATTGGTATCGCTTTCAGGATTGATATCCCAAAGGTGTTCAACCACCGTAGGAAGCACTTTAGCCTCTTGCAGCTCATGTGTTCCGTGTGCCAGTAAACCGGCGGCGAAAAGAATTAGCAGGGTGCTGGTGATATTGAAAAACTTTTTCATATTAAACCTGACCATGCCCTTGAACAAACCCCAGGCAATCCCGATAGCTGTCACAATACCAAGCAAGGAGAAGAGCATAACACTGGTATCATATGCGACAATGATACTCCTTAAGAACAGAACCGTCTCAATCCCCTCCCTCAAAACAGCCACAAAGATTAAGAGGAAAAGGCCTGTTTTGTAACCAGTATCCAAATCACTAGCTACCTGTTTCTCGATCTCTTTAACAGCGTGTTTGTGTTTAATTGTCCAGAGTATCATGAACGATAGAAAGATCACACTGAGGTACATCATAACACCCTCAAACACCTCCTCAGTGGCACCGGTGAAGCCACCAGCAACCTGGTTGATAATTAACGCCAGCGCAATGCTTACGGCCACGGCCAATCCTATACCCGTGTATACAATAATATTGTGTCTTGCCTGATTGGTTCGCTTTAAAAAACTCAGAACAATACCCGCAATAAGAGCAACCTCAAACGTCTCTCGAAAAGTGATGATGAATTCTTGCATGCCGGGATGGATTTATGTATTCTTCAAATGTACAAGGGAGTGCTTAAAAGGGCAATACCTAAAATAAGGTAAATTAATGAACGGTCGAATCAAAAATAAACTGATCAGGGCTGATTAGTTTTTCTTGAACAGCATAGATGACCAATCCTGCCGTATTATTGATGCCCAATTTATTCATGATATTTTTTCGGTGTGTCATTACCGTATGGGTACTAATAAACAAACGATCGCCAATCTCTTTATTTGTAAATCCTTCAGCAATGAGTCTTACTATCTCTAGCTCACGAGTAGATATTTTKACCGGTTCGCAATTGGCGTTACTACTCTTTACCGATGAACGGTTATTGTCGAAAACGCGTTCCAAAATGGTTCCACACAAGAACTTGGCGCCGCTAGCTGTTTCAAATAGTGCTTCWATAATTTCCTCYGCACTACATATATTTAACACGTGACTGTGAACTCCTGCTTCAATGGCTATAGCCATATCACTTTTTGATTGCARTGATGTAATCGCCAGGTATTTGGTGTTCGGAATAAAATTCTTAAGATGCCCAATTGCATCTGTTGTGAACGCTTCATTGGCATAATCAACCAGGAGAATATCGGGTTGCACATCGAACACCTTGGTTTCAAGCTCCTCGTACGAGGTTGCCTCACCTACAGTTTTTAAGCCTTTGGTCTTTTTGATCAATACCTTGATGCCTTCCCGCAACAGATAACTCTCATTAGCTATAAAAACAGTAATCATCGTTTATCGCCCCTTTTCTATTAGAAGTAAATATACAAAAAATCAATCATTTAGATGGCAGTTTTGATGTGTTCTCAATGGATAGATAAACGCATTCCTATCCCATTTAGTATCTCCACTTTAAGCCAAAAGAAACCGAATTATAATCCCCCCAAAAGGCTACACACCCTATGTGCCTGACAACCGTCRACTTAGATCCGAAGTGACCCGTATAGCACCTTAGATCTCATACGYTATTCCTTCTTCCACGAGCCCGGTATTTGGGAACACCGCCCTCGCTTCTTCAAGCAACGGTGTTAGGTCGGTATACCGAGTCGAAAAATGCCCTATGAGCAGCCGTTTCACTTCTGCCCTTGTAGCAATTGTCGCCGCCTCCCTGGCCGTGCTGTGTAGTGTCTCCTTTGCGCGCTCAGCGTTATCTTCGGCAAAAGTCGCTTCATGATAAAGAAGATCAACCCCATTTAATTGATCAATGATCTTTTCATTATAGGCGGTATCTGAGCAATAGGCATAAGAACGTGGGCTATCTGGATCAGCGGTCATCAGTTCATTGGCAATTACCACTCCGTCATTTGTTATAAAATCCTTGCCCCTTTTGATGTTGTTTCGCTCGAATACCGGTATATCATATTTCTCAATCGCCTCTGGCAAAAGTTTTCTGGGCTTTAACTTTTCTCGAAACAGATAACCATTGCAAGGAACTCTGTGTTTGAGTTTAATCGTAGTAACCGTTATCAATTTGTCCTCATACACCAGTTGGTTGCCCCCAAACGACAGCGCATGAAATATAAGTTTAAAGCTGAATGAGCTTTCAGCATATTGGTTTTGGGCCATTAGTACCTTTTCCAAATCCGGGGGACCATAAATATTGAGCTCCTTAGTACGGCCCAGCAGGTTGAGCGAGGCGATCAATCCCAATAACCCGAAAAAATGGTCGCCGTGCATATGGGAAATAAAGATGTGATTGATGCGCTGAAATTTAAGCTTGAAACGCATCAACTGTACCTGCGTCCCCTCCCCACAATCAATCAGGAAAAAACGTTCAGAAATGGTAATGAAATGTCCAGACAGGTTTCTGTCTGCAGTAGGCATGGAAGAGCCAGAGCCAAGAACGGTAACGCTAAAAGGAGATCTTAGCTTCGACATATTTATTTCATCTTTTGGATGGTATACGAGAGTTTGAAGATCTTCTTTTGCTTTCCATTATTACCAATACAGACATCAGCTTCTTTAGGTCCATCAGTTAGCCCCTCAAATTCGGCAAACTCACCTATATCCACAGCCGAGTGCATCGCATTAATTTCACCAATATGATCATCGAGACAGCCGGCGAATTTTAATGGCGAGACAACACCTAGATTTTCATTCACCCACTTTTTGGTGGTTACATCGCACGGGGAATAAGGATCCATCAACGTAGCCATCTTCGTGTCGACGGCATCCGCTTCCCAACCGCCAGCATGTACGCGAAAGTCTTGGCCTGCTGGTAAATGCACCGTGAACTCCTGATTAATTTCCCAATTTCGCTTTTTTGTACTTCCAAGGCCATCGGTCAATATATTGGGCACATCCACAAATTCATTTAGAAAAATGAATTCATCGTTCACCGAAAGGAACACCCGAAATTCAGATTTTCCAAATACCTCTTTCATCTTCCGGAATTTGAGTGCCTTCAATGTCACTTTGTACGTATCTATTTTATAATCATCTGGAATACCATTGTCCTCATCCCAATAGGTATATATGGTGCGTGCAAACACCCAAGTATCGGATTTACCTTTCCAGGGAATGTGCACCTCTACAAATGCATTCTTGATCCTTGCCCCTCCATTAGGATAAACGCGTATTTCCATCTTTCCTTTGAATGAATCACCTTTTTGTTTCTTGATAACATACTTAAGAACTGCATTGGGAGAGGGCTTAGGCAACATATGCTGCACCCGGAATTTATAGTCTTTATCACCCATTTTAACCTTATGAACAAAGGCCGGTGCATCCATTCTATTATTGTTCAAGGCACCACCATCCCCGTTGGCGTAGATGTCAATTTTTGTGGCAAACACCTCTTTATCCCCTGGAACTGAAATCTTAGCCGGTAATTTTCTGCGGAGTGCAACCAGTCTTGCAGGATGTATTTCCGTCCTCGCGGGTGGATGGCCTCTGTCCCAAAGCCAAAGCCCCTCTATGTGTACCCAATCACCAAGCGTTGGCCAGTTCCATATCCGATCACGTCGCTGGTGGCCAGCTGTGTAGAAACCAGCACTATTTCCTGCGTTATTCAATTCCGAACACGGATTTCCATCATTGAATGCCCCGAGCCCAGTTTCCCATTCACAGTGTACATAAGGCATCATCACCGTATCAATTGGCTCCTTGGTCTTCTCATCAAAATGCACCCTGTTGGCCAACAAGTTCGTGAATCTGTTATCCTTGGTACTATCAGGTTTC
The DNA here is from genome assembly GCA_016764395.1 of Flavobacteriales bacterium. Taxonomy (GTDB): domain Bacteria; phylum Bacteroidota; class Bacteroidia; order NORP154; family NORP154. Next base: position 7,765 of record JAESRW010000168.1, on the reverse strand, counting down.
ACGTTGAAGCTTACATCATGCGTGTAGTGGTGAAAAGGAAAATCACTGGGACTCACATGGGTGTCGATACTTTTTGATCCGGGCTTTGGAATAATCTGTCCTTCCAGCTCTGTAACTACATCATATCCCAAGACAGGCAACCAGGCCGGCAGAATCAAATTCAAATCAACGACCTTTCTCGCAAACAAGAACTTGAACACCGTATCAGGACACGGAGTAAAGCCTTTGTTAGACTCCGTACTTAGCGGAGGTTTGGTGTATTTAACCTGACCATAAGATGGCAAAAAATGGCCCCAGAGAAGAAATAATAAGGAGATAACCGTAATCCTTTGAATCATAACAAAAAAAAAGCCCCAGACAAAAGTAAAGGACCTAGCAAATTTAGAATAACCTTTATTATTTAACGAGCACCTTTCGGTAGAAAGCGTAAGTCCCGATATCAATATTCACCATGTAAACTCCAGGAGAAACATCATCGAGTTCAACGGTGGTAGCGAAAATACCATTTGTAGATCCAAACTCCTTAACATAAACTGTTCTTCCAACCATATCCCGTACAGTTAGCTTAATGTCCATGGAATTGAACGTACCGAATTTCACTGTAAATGAACCAGTATTAGGGTTAGGATACACTTTTAGTGAACTCATAATAGGCTCCGCTTCTCCAACTCCAACAGGCTCAGAAAATACTATAAACAAAGTATCAGAACTCGTGATACATCCCAATACATTGGTTGCTATTAAATGATACGTTCCATCCTGRGTCATCGTATAGGTAGTCCCCGTTTCCCCTGGAAGCGCCACGCCATTCATAAACCACTGTAAATTGGGCTCCGAAGAGAACGTAGTCAGTACGTTGCCATTGTTAAAGAATCCATTGAGYGMMGGATTGGGWATAAYSGTMACCGYTTGCACATTYGTRCTYRCTTCACAWCCCTGAAYACTGGTGACGGTAGCCCAATAATCCCCGGTTTGATTGGTTATATAGGTCGAGTCACTTGCTCCAATAATAAGATTCGTGTCTTCATACCATTGATAAAATGTTCCACCACCGGTTACCAGGGTTACTGAATCCCCTGCACATACTGAGTCGTTCAAAGAAAAAGCAATGGTATCTGGGTTGGGGAGGGCATATACGTGAATGGTATCGTAATCGATGTATGTTGTATCTATCTGTGTGATGATGGTCAGATTCCCATTGATCGCTTGCGTTCCTGCATCAGGTGAGATGGTAGCCACCGGATAATTCCCTACTCCAGTCACATTCACAATGGTCAAACCCATATCGTCATGTGAGGAGACATTGTCCTCATCAAAAAACTGCACGGTGAATTGTCCTCCTTCCAGAACATGGCCCAGGCCAGTCCATGTAGGTGCCGTAGTGTTGTCGACAGTAGGAGAATCATAGAGAGAAAACCCATCATTGACCCTAAAGTACATGTCCGGATTTCCCGTACACACAAATATAAATGGCTCTTCAATATCCCCACACCAATCGTCATTGGTGACGTTTACCGCCGCATCTGAAATCACATATTCCAAAACATCCATCTGGCAACTCACCACATAATCACCCGGAACAGTGTAKRTATGYGTGGGRAAYTCCTCCGTTGAGGTRGTACCATCTCCAAAATCCCAGYTATAGCTRAACAAWGGRTCTCCRCCACTTTGYAAGATGGGTGCAAAGTCCGTGCTGACACTATCGCATCCTTGATTGGTRCTCATGGTAAACACTGAATTRCCACTTGGATTGGCAACAATTGTTAGCGGCACATCAAAAGATTCAGCTTGCGTAACTGATTGRCTCCCTAAAGTAACATAAGCCAAYACRCTYACAGTKATCGTATAATTACCAGGAAGCAACGGTGTACCACAAATTTTCGCGCACCCYCTCTCCGAAGCCGGAGCATTGGCAGGTGGAAAGAAAGTGGTTACTGCTGCACCCGTATAATCATAGGCCGTCCATTGCATGCCCGCAGGCAATCCAGAGAGCCCAACAACGTCAATTTGTGTTAGGTCGACAGTACCAGATACAGGGTCCGTAATGTCGAATTGTTGAGGCATGTAAAACGTCACATCAGCCTCATAATACTGCTGGGCTGTATCGGTTGGGAGCACCGTTGGACAGAGTTTCGGCCCAGCCGGAACAGAATCACAGGTGAGGTCGATGGTACAAACAGAACAATTTTGTGCGGATGCTATATTACCGATTGACAAGGATGCCAACAGTAATAAAGCATGCACACAAACAAATCGTATCACGATTTCATGTATTATTCGCTTGTTAAAAGAACATTAAACAAGACTACTTAGCCACATTCRTCTTCCCACTCACAGCGTGAACACCGCTAACTAAGTTGTACATATACACTCCAGGTGTAATGCCATTAGCGTCAAACTCAATGGTATTGGCTCCAGCAACTCCTGGCGTAGACTCAGAATAAATAACCTTTCCTACCATGTCAATCACGATAAAATTGACCATCCCAGATTCAACGAGCTCAAATGAAATCCCCGTTTTGTCTTTGAATGGGTTCGGGCTATTGTTGGTCACAATAATTCCTGGCTCCTTTGAATCGATTCCTGTGTTTARYCCGACGGTAAYYGTYGCKACACCAGCGCATCCATTCACATCAATTGCTGCAACATTGTACGTTCCTGCACAAAGATTTGACGCTGTAGCTGTAGTAGCTGCGCCCGCATTGTTGTCCCACTGATACGTAACTCCATCAGTAGCTGTTGCTGTTCCATCACAAGCTGGAGGGCCCTGTGTAGCAGGAACAGTTGTAACCACCGGCACCGGTGGAGCTGTTGCGCTAACCATAATTGAATATTGATCCACTGGATCCAAATCTACCGGAGGATTTCCGAATGGCGCCAATTGCGCAACGTATGCACTTACTTCTACTGATAACGGATGCAGTCCCGCCTCAGCTGCAGTAGGTGTTCCAATGATTAAGAGACAACCGGTTGAACCTCCAGGAAAACTACAAGAAGGTGGATTACACACGAATTGCATTGATGCAGGTAAGCCATTCACGGCAATACCGTCAGCAGGACTTGAGTTGTCTCGGATTTTGATAGAATCAATTGTTGCGTTTATCGTATTAAGTGGAGGCCCCAAATCGAACAATGAATCCGTAGGTGCAATGACCGTAATTGTAGTTTGATATAAAACCGTTGTCTGCGCACATGGGAGCCCAACCAAAGTGTCAGGATAAACACCAGGTGCCGAATATTGAGCGTCCGGGGTACATGTTTGAGCCGACACTGTAATCGTACCAACCATCGCCACAAAGACAATTAGAGAGAGTAGTTTTTTAATCATAATTCCAGATATTTGTTCATTAAGTGTTATGCAAGCATATTAAATTGACCGCAAAATACGAAAATTTAAATTAACGTATGTTTGCATTGTGAATGTCAAATTTAAGGCAATATTTAACTACTTTGCAGATGAATACTCACACGTGTAAAACCACTTTGATCTAAAACTGAAGGCCATGAATGACGTACTGAAAAGATTTGTAGCGCCCTGCTTAATGATGATTGGAATAGCAGTTTCAGCCATTGCGCAAGACGAAGGAACCTTAAAGGGAAAGATTGTAGATTCTAAAACCGGGGAAACTTTGATTGGTGCCAACGTCGTTATCGACGATGTTACAGGAACCGCCACGGATATTGATGGAAACTTCACAATTAAAGTAGCGCCAGGTGTTCATAAGGTCCTTTGCAGGTATCTGGGATACGACTCTCAAACGCAGAATATTACGATTGTAGCAGGAAAAGAGTTCACCTTGAACATTGCGCTAGTAGAATCTGCCACCGATCTTGGAACCGTAGTCGTTACAGCAGGTAAATTCGAGCAAAAGATAGAAGAGGTAACCGTATCCATGGCGGTTATTGATCCAAGCTTGGTGGAGAATAAGGGTACCACCAACATGGAAACCGCCATTAACCAGGCACCCGGAGTACAGATAATTGATTCAGAGCCCCAAATTAGGAGTGGAAGTGGTTACAGCTTCGGGGCAGGATCCAGGGTCATGATCATGGTAGATGATTTGCCCATCCTCTCAGGAGATGCAGGAAGGCCCAGTTGGAATTTCCTACCAGTAGAGAATCTGGAGCAAATTGAAATTATCAAAGGTGCATCATCAGTGTTGTATGGTTCTGCTGCTTTGAGCGGTGTGATCAATATACGTACCGCGTATCCAAAGGACGAACCTCAATCGAAAATCAATGTGTATTCAGGCATATACGACAATCCTACACGTAGGCATGCCATTTATTGGGATGATGCCAATCCAGTTTTCAGTGGAATGAACTTCTTTCACTCCAGAAAGGCCGGAAATTGGGACATTGTGATCGGAGGCAACATTTTTACTGACAATGGATATATAGGCTCCGCACCGGAAGATGTGACGGTTAAGTACATCAGTCCGCAAAACCTTGTGGTCAATGGCACGCCGGTTACAGGCGCGGGAGCCGATACGACCATTTCGTATCTATCCACTGGTGTTGGAGAATTCGAAAACAGAACAAGGTTGAATGCAAATATCAGATACCGTCACCCTAAAATTGAAGGTTTAAATTTTGGAATCAATGTGAATGGAATGTATTCACGAAATTCCGGTGCCTTGCTTATACTCAATACAGACACAGGTTTGTACCGAGCGTTTCCGGGTGCCATTACTAAAACCCTCAAGCTGGTGTATAACATAGACCCATTTGTCAATTACTATGATAAGCAAGGCGGGAAACACAGTTTACGTACCCGGGTTTACTTCATTGATAATGACAACGATAACAATCAGGCCAATCAATCAACACTTTATTATGGGCAGTACCAGTATCAAAAGAAATTTGTACAATTTAAAGACCTGGTGGTCACGGCCGGAATGATGGGTACTTTTTCGGAATCCAACTCGGAGCTGTACCAGGGAAACGAAGATGCCAGCCCTCTTAATTTCTCCAGAAATTATGCAGCGTATGCCCAGCTGGACAAGAARTTTTGGGACCGGGTTACGCTGTCCYTGGGAACGCGCTTTGAAGGATTTGAAATYAATGATACCGACAAAGAGGCCAAACCGGTATTTAGATCTGGRGTCAGTGCCCGGATACTCAAAGAGACYTACGTAMGGGCTTCGTACGGRGAGGGATTCAGATTTCCAACRATYGCRGAAAAATACATTAGAACTCAAGTGGGCCCTATGAACATTTATCCCAATAATAATATTATAGCAGAAACCAGTTGGAACGCAGAAATCGGGATTAARCARGGCRTKAAAGCCGGTRAATTCTATGGCTATTTAGATATTGCTGYATTTCAGCAAGAGATTACCAATAGYATYGAGTTCAATGTRGGCCGATGGGGAGGTATYACTGATCCGCTTTTTGGCTTGGGTTTTAAATCGATCAATGTGGGCCTTGCCAGAATTAGAGGCATTGATATCTCACTTGTTGGTAAAGGAAAGGTGGGGCCATTTGAGATCAATGTGTTGGCCGGTCATACTTTCACCAAGCCAATTGCAGTAACAGCCGATGACGTTTTCTCTACGAGATACATCAACAACCAAGGAGAGGTCATTGACGACTGGAATGAAAATGTAATAGACACTTTGGAGACAACTTATGCGAATAGCAGCTCTGATCCAACTGGGAGCATATTGAAATATCGTTTTCAGCATCTGACCAAAGCGGATGTTAATATCATGTATAAGGGCTTCGCATTTGGTATCAGTTATCGATTCACCAGTTTCATTCAGAACATTGACAGGATCTTCATCGACTTGGATAAAGATAGTGGCATCCCATTTTTTGAAGGGGTACTACCTACCGGCATCAAAAGCTATAGAGATGCAAGAGAAGGAAAAGGTGACTTTGTAATCGATACACGTTTAATGTATCAATTATCTGAAACGGTTAAAGTATCAATTATTGTGAACAACCTACTCAACAGGGAATATATGATTCGTCCACTTACCATCGAATCACCCCGTACAGGGCAGCTACAGTTTACGATCCATTTCTAGCATCAACAAAGTCAATCTGAAGAAGCAATACTACCCAGAACTTTTAACAAAAAACAATAGGAGCTATGCTTGAAGTTGGAGCAGGCAAAACGGACATCACCGCATTTATTAAAGGTGTAGGTATGATGGGATATGGCATGACCGACCAAACAGTCGAAGATGTTGAGACGCCTCTCTCCTGTCGCGCATTTGTATTTCATGATAATGAGACTGGGAAAAAACTGGCATTTGTCAATGCCGAGATGTGCTTTGTTACCATTGCGATCAAACAAGCCGTAGTTGCTAAGTTGAAAGCTGATCACGGAGCATTGGGTTTCAGCGATGAGAACGTCATGTTGACCGCTCAACATACGCATAGCGCCCCTGGCGGTTATTCCCATTATGCCTTCTTCAATTTTAGCATACCTGGTTTCGCCAAGGACGTATTTGATACGATTGTAAATGGTATGGTTGACGCCACCGTACAAGCCGTGAACAGCCTGAAACCATCTAAGTTAAAGTTCGGAAAAGGTTCGTTTGCCCCTGAACTCAATGTGGCTTTTAACAGATCCATGCCGGCTTATAATGCCAATCCGGAAGTTGAAAAACTAGATGACTCAGATTGGCATCTTGCAGTTGACCGAGAAATGCGCCTGCTACGGATCGACGATGATAGTGATAATCCCATCGGGCTGCTCAATTGGTTTGGGGTACACACCACAACAGTAGGCAATGATAATAGAAGGATTTGTTTTGACAATAAGGGCTATGCATCACAAGCATTTGAAAAAGACCTGACAGGAAAGAATCCTGATTTCCAGGCCATCTTTGCCCAGGGGCCCTGTGCGGACGTGATGCCCAATTTTATCTGGGAAGGCAAGCGAAAGAAGATGCGTGGGCCTGATCCGAATGATTTCGAAAGCGCAAAATTCAATGGAAACCTCCAATACGATAAGGCCAAAGAGATTTACAACACACTTGAAGAGGCGGATCACTTAAAGGACACAAACCTTGATTGTGGACTGATGTATGTGGATTTCTCGAATGTTGAGATCGACAAAGAATTTATTCCTGAAGGCCATTCAGCTCATGCCGAAGGCGCTTCTACCAGTGCTGCCTGTATGGGTGTGGCATTTTTTAAAGGTACTGTTGATGGCCCAGGCATATCAGATGGATTGGGTATTGTCGCCTCGAAAATTTGCCGAATCAATAAGCAGATGGAACTCTTTAGATCCACCTTTGGATCAGCAGAAGAGGCGCAAGCGGTGCTACACAAGTACAAAACACAAGGCGTGAAAGATATCATGGCGGAGACCGCGAACGGTACCGTTTTGGGAATTAAAAATCTCAAAAAACTGAAATTACTGACTGGTATTGACAAGGTTTTGGAAACTATGAGAGCACATTACATGAGTGGTGGACTCGAAAATCATCCATGGACACCACAAGTATTGCCATTGCAATTTTTCACCATTGGACCTATTGCTATCGTGGGGATCCCTGCGGAAGTTTCTGTAGTAAGCGGTAGAAGATTTAAGAAAACAGTTGAGTCCATTTTAAAAGAAAAGGGAATCACAGAGGTCATCCTTTCCCCGTATGCGAATTGTTATGGTGGATATATTACCACTTACGAGGAATACCAAACGCAGCGCTACGAAGGAGGCCACACGGTATTTGGGGAATGGACGCAAGCGGCCTATAGCACTAAACTAAAGTATATGGCCCAGGAAATGCTGAAGCCAGAAGGTGATAGA
>JAESRW010000167.1 GCA_016764395.1 Flavobacteriales bacterium | reverse complement strand
CCCAATAATAGCGATTCCCGCACCATACATCGTTTTGCCAGTTAGCTTGTACCAAATTGAAAGATTAAAGTAGATTCCCAAACACAAATTGGCCATTAAAAGTATCGGCACTACCGCTGCACCAACCCTGAATTTCTCTCCCACAAAAAACAGCACATGATCGATGTACAACATGATAGCCAGGAATATAACGGAAACAGCGATCACAAAATACTTCATCACATCTCGGTAGATTTCTTTGGCGTCTCCCTCCTGCTGTTTGGCAAAGAAGAAGGGCTCAGCCGCATAACGAAAAGCCTGAATAAAAATCGCTATGACAATCGAGATTTTATAACATGCCCCATAGATACCCAGTTGGGCCATAGCTGCATCAAGTCCAAGGGAGTCTTTGAGAATATTCTTGAGCATGATCCTATCCAGTGTTTCATTTATGATGCCTGCTAACCCGGCAACGAGTAGTGGCAAAGAGTAGATCAACATTTGTCTTACCAATGCGTTATCAAAAATGAGTTTAATTTGGATCATTTGCGGAAGCAACAAACTGGTGCGCACCAGGGTGGCGATAAGGTTGGCAATAAACACGTAACCCACGCCAATTTCAGGGTTATAAAATGTCCGGACCAACCAATTCGAATCTGATCCGTGCGCTTCAAATTGGCCTGCACAATACCAAAGGAAGAAAAGGTTGAGGCCGATATTAACCAGAATGTTGACCATGCTAATAGACGCAAATAATTTGGCTTTTTGTTGTTGCCGGAGCCTGGCCATGGGGATGGCAGACAAAGCATCTAATCCAACAATGATGGCAAACCAGATAATATATTCCGTATGATTTGGATAACCCAGAAAAGTGGCGATCGAAACGGAGAACATCGAGGTCAGAAGAATAAAAACAGTGGATGTTGAAAAAACTGAAATGAGGATAGTGCTGTAAATGTTCAGTTTGTTATCGGTTTTCGAAGAGAAACGAAAAAAGGCAGTTTCCATTCCATACGTGAGGATGATAATTAGAAATGCAACATAAGCGTACATCTCGGTGATAACGCCGAATTGGTCCTCCCGATAAATGTAGGTGTGCAGTGGGACAAGAAGGTAATTTAGTAACCGCCCTAGAATACTGGGTAGCCCATAAAGCGCAGTTTGTCCAGCTAGTTGCTTAATGGAATTCAAAACTTAATATATCGGAGTTTTAACATGGCGCTGTGTTTTATTAGCGAACACAATAAAGTCCATAAGTCGGTGGTGAAAATCGCTGTTTAAAACACGCTTAAGTAACACTTCTTTATGAACCTTGAAATCCATATTCATTTTAACAAGTAACAACTTCCAGTATCCAGTATCCAGTATCCAGCTTCATTGCTCTAGTCGTCAAAACTGTTCTAGGAGAAAACAGCGTATGTCGTGTCAATTCAGCAAGTAACAGTCATTATTTACCGCGAAAATCGGCCTTTCTCTTTTCCAGAAATGCAGCAGTACCCTCCTTAAAATCTTCAGTGCCAATGCAGTTTCCAAAATTGTTAACCTCGGTGGCAAAACCGTCTGTGCCATCCTCAAAATAAGCATTCACACAGGTAATCACTTCACCAATTGCCAGAGGGGATTTCCCTTTAATCTTTTCCAATATTTCAACGCACTTAGGTATGAGCCCTTCTTGTTTTGTAACATAATTGGTCAATCCTAAGCTCAAGGCGGCTTCTGCTTTTATCATATCTGCAGTCATTAATAATTCAGCGGCCTTGCCTTTTCCAATGAGCTGAATAAGTCGTTGTGTACCTCCATATCCTGGAATCAATCCCAAATTGACTTCAGGTTGTCCAAACAAAGCGTTCTGTGAAGATACGCGGATGTGACATGCCATTGCCAGCTCGCAGCCTCCCCCAAGTGCAAACCCATTTACCGCTGCAATAACCGGCTTGGGCCCTGTTTCAATTCGACTAAAAATATCCTGGCCCGTTTGAGATAAGGCCCGGCCTTCTTCAACATTGAGTCCGGTAAATTCACTAATATCGGCGCCCGCCACGAAGGCCTTCTCACCTGCACCGGTGATGATAATCCCGTACACMTTCGCATCCTCAAAAGCTGCTGTTGTAGCGTGATCCAATTCACTAAGCGTGGCCGCATTCAGGGCGTTGAGCTTATCGGGCCTGTTGATGGTAATCGTAACAATCCCATGCTCCTGTTTAGATAATATACATGTATAATCCATGAWCTTTGTTAATTGAAAATTTAATCGGTTGAGTTAATTGGAAAGGAGGCACCCACAGTGAAAATGCCTTCAACGAACCAGAACGACTGTTTGGCCCGATCATAGTTCCTGGAACCGTTGATCACTATATCCGGCATATTGATATAGCCCCCTTTAAACTTGTATTGCAATACAATTCGTTTCAATAAAGTAACCTTGACGCCAGCATCCGCTGAAATTCCGTATCCAGCCAAATGAAATTTATCACTGCCTTCTCCGAGGAAAAGCACCTGTGATCTAGGGAGCAGGATTCCTGAAGCGATGCCTAAATATCCTGAAGCGGCAAGTACGCCTTTCTTGCTCACCCATAAATCCTTGTATTGGGTCAGTTCAATATTGASATAATTTAGGCCATCGGTATGTTCGAATTGAAGAAATTCAGGTGAAAGCACTATTTCTTCTTTGGTGTAAATTCCGTTGTATCTTGATTTTTCTTTATAGATGAATCCGGTAATCTTACTAATCTGGTTCTGAACCATCACATATTTCATGTGATCGGTGTTGTAGGAANTGCTGAGGCCATCTTTAATATAATAGCCGAAGGTAAAATTGTATTGTGGGATGGTAAAAGTGGTGATGCCTATATATTTCTTAAAGTTGAAAGGCGTTTGTCTATCCTTCGCCGCTATATCTTCTAGCTCAAATCCGTAACCCGACCCGTTGAATGAAATATCACTTTTGGTATAAGCGCTTCTATTGTAGCCCCAGTAGATAAATAGATTTCCTTTTTCAGTAGGGCTGAACTTCTCCGAACCCAATTCTTGAGACGCACTGGAGCCCGGCCTGAGACAAATAGAGAAAAGAATCAATATGCGTAAGCCAGTCTTCATTAATTAAAAAGATCTATTCTTGCCGACCCACTCCTTAATGTACTCGATGATATTTGTGGTCTCTGCACCCGGAGCAAAGAGTTCGCCGACACCTAAATCTCTCAAGGCCTCCATGTCTTTCTCTGGGATTATTCCACCGCCGGTAAGCAGAACGTCACTCATGCCTTTTTCTTTCATCAGGCCCAATAATTTTGGAAAAACGGTCATATGTGCACCCGAGAGAATACTCACGCCAATGGCATCAACGTCTTCCTGAAGGGCGGCGGTGACCACTTTTTCTGGAGTTTGCCTAAGGCCGGTGTACACTACCTCCATACCGGCATCTCTTAGAAAAGAAGCAATTACCTTGGCTCCTCTATCATGGCCGTCAAGGCCAACTTTGGCAATAAGTACTCTAATTGGGCGATCCACTACCTTTTAATTTTTGGCCCGCCTTTGCTGGCAGGCGGAGGCAAAGGTAAGATTTCAGAGGATAGAACGCGAGTGGTGTTTATATGTGGTGAATCGGTATAGAAAAGAAGAAAGATGATCCTTCGTTTTTCTTTGATTCAAACCAAACATTCCCTGCAACACTCTCAATCATATTTTTCACCAGGGCCAATCCCAGGCCCATGCCACCTGTTTTAGTGGTAAAATTAGGAGCAAAAATTTTGTCGAATTCTTCCGGATTGATGCCAGATCCATTGTCCTTGACCTCCACCACATACATGTGCTCTTGTTTGAAAATACGAATGTCAATCCTGCCCTCTTCAGGTTCAGGAATGGCCTGAATGGCATTTTTAATCAAATTATTGAGCACCTGGTTCAGTTGTTCTTTGTCCGCTAGAACCAACAATGGCGCCTCTTCAGCTGCTCCGTTCACAAAAGAGATCTCCACCTGACTTGCTTCCTGAAAAAGGTCTATTGCATTTTGGATAATGTCGCTTAGTTCGATCACGGCATTTTTTGTCTTCGGCATCTTGGCAAAGTTGGAAAACTCGTTGGCGATATTCGTTAGGGCATCAATTTGCTGAATGAGGGATTGGGTGAACTGATTGAGCTTCTTTTCCCAATCTACGTTTTTGTCTTTATAGGCCCGCTGAAGGTGTTGAACGCTTAATTTCATCGGTGTAAGTGGGTTTTTAATTTCATGAGCGACCTGTTTAGCCATTTCCCTCCATGCACTTTCACGTTCTGATTTGGCCAATAAGGCAGCGCTGGTTTCCAATTCACCGAGCATCCTGTTGTATTGATCAACCAAACGGCCAATCTCATCTTGCCCTTTCCAGTCGATAGGCTCATTGGCAGAACCTAAGCTCACCTTTGACAACTTTTCTTGTATCAATCTGAGAGGTTGGGTGATTCTGTTGGAAATAATCAAAGCGATTACGACCGCGATCAGTATCAGCACCACATAAATATTAAACAATGCAACAAAAAAGGTTGATACTTCCTTCTTGACATCATCTTGTTTTGCAAAGTAAGGGAGGTTGATGTAAGCCAACACTTCCTGGTCTTTATTCCTAAAGAGGGCATAGGCAGATAGAAAGCTCAATTCTCCAATCTCTTCTTCATGTAAAAATTCGGGCTTCACATGCACTGCCAAGGCAGTATAAGCGGCGGTATTCATTCGGTCGCCAATCAATCCTTCTTTGAACATTTTTGGCCGGGAAGAGGCGATGAGAGAACCATTGAGGTCGTAAAGGTTGATGTCTGTAAAGAATACATAAGAGAATTTTTGCAGCAGATATGCGACATATTCTTGCAGCTCTCCCGTTAGTTTTTCTTCGTCTGCAAGCTTGTGTTCCACTTCAATTAAAACCGATTGAATTTTCTCACGGATGTTTTGATCGTTCCTGGTTCGATATTGCCGCTCGATATAATACTTCGTGCCAACGGCAATAGGGATCAGTGAAATGAGCAGTACCAGGATCATTGATAATTCGATGCGTTTGCGGAAGCTGAGGCGCATGGCATTCACTGTTAAGGGCACTCTAATGCCGGCAAATAAGAGCGCCATCAAACAGAACATGGCAAAAAAGTAGGAGAACCTGAAGATAGGATCCAAAGGTTGATCCAGTTTGCGACTCAATATAATGGTCGTGCTGGCATCTACTTTATAAAATAAATGATTGTAGTCCTCCGCATCAATTATTGCATACTCATCCTCATATTCCTGTTCCGGTAATTTGCCGCCAAATCGAAATTCTCCAGATTGGCTGCTGATTTTTCCATCTTTAAATTTTGCGTAGGAGTAAAACTTCAAGGCATCGCGAAGATGTTGGCTTACTTCAAGGTCAAGCAATAACTCCGGAAAGCCCAGTTCATCTGGAATGATCTTCGAATCAAATTCCATAAAAATAGACATCTCCTCATACTCCAAAATACCTAGATAACTGACTCTGCCATTGTTGTTATCCAAGTGGAAAAAGTTCTTGGCCATTGTGGAATTCCCCTGTGTTTTAACGAGGCCCTTAAAAAAGGACAGGCAGGAAACCGTTCTATCTTGCTCCTGAATGAACAATGAATCCTCGGTTTGACACACGGTCATTTGTACATCATATTTTTCCCAAAATCCCCTCAAATGTTTATCGTTAATATGTTCAAAGAGAGACTCGTTGTTGCTCGCAAATTGAAAGGCTTCAACATTAATCGCGGTGTCCTCTTGTAAACTTCTTTCCAACTCGGCATACATATACTCCGCAACCGGGTCATTTTCAACAGCTAACTTGAGCGCAAGGGCCTTTCTTTGCTCTAGTTCCTTAACGGCGTAGCTATGAGTGGTGCTGTGTGAGATAAATAGAGACGCTATTACAATGAGTGCGATTGTTGGATATAAGCGGCTGCTTTTTGAATCTGCATCATCTGGCAGATGCAGCTCACGGTAGTTCTTGAACAATATAATGGCAACAAATGTTGGGGGCCAGAGTATTAGAGCGGGATCCGAATACTGCAATAAAAAGCAAGCCAGGGCAAAGGTTAAAAAGGCGGAAAGAGCAACAATAGCAATTGTCTTGATTGACAGCGTTGACAACTGCTTCAATGCGGCTTCGGCTAAAAAGTAGAAGAAAAACAAGAACAAACCCAAGGATAGTATCCCAATGATACTCATGTAGTTGAGCTCTGAAAAGTTATTAATATTGAAGGAAATGCTAGAGTTGAGAACGAGCCCTTCTATCAAGATAAAAAGAGGTATAGCAATCAATAAAACCGAGGCAATTTTAACGTATTCCCAACCGAGCGTTGGAGATTGTGGCTCCTCTGTACTTGTAGATCGATCATAGATATAGTAAGCTAGCCAGGAAGCAACCAGGCCGTTTAAGAAGAAGTCGCCAAGGGATGGAAAGATCGATGAGGTGCCGTAAAAGGATGGGCTGAAAATGGGTAATTTATACAGCAGGTCCGGAAACTTATTCCAAATCATAAGTGCACGAAGCGCGATAACTGAAATGACGAATACAGCACTCACCATTGCAGCTCCGAAGTGATCACCGAGTACCGAAACGATGTACTCCAAATAAATAACGGCAGCCAGAATGCCGATTGAGAATAAGATGAGTGTCAGGAACCAGGTGAAAGAAAGGAATGGGGGCGCTGTGGAGCCGTTTTCAACAAAGCTCAAATAACCAAATTTCGCTCCGTCTCTTGAAGCAACCAATGCGGAATTTTCCCTTGCAAACTCGGATAGAATAACCCCTGGGGGGACGTCAAAATCTTGTTGAAATTGGTTGGAAAGGAACCTGTTTTCAAAGGGATATTCTCTCTTAATTAAGATGTAGCCAACAATTGATCTCTCCCCTTTTGATTTTATGCGAACGTCATACCAACCATTTTGAAATTGTTTGAGCCCAGAACGTTCCTGGGAAGCCTTGTATGATTTAGGTAAGGGTATGTTGTTGTCGCTCCACAAGACGAGGCTATCTCGTTCAAACACCAACACACTGAATCCTTCCAGGTCCTGCACGCGCTGAAGCCATTCCTTTTTATCCAGAACAATATCAAATGATATAGCCTCCTCTACCTCGTATATTTCATCAAGTAGGTGCTCTAGGGCTGCCTCTTTTTCTTGAAGCTTATCTTGAAAATTGGCGGCAATTTCGTTGCAGTCTGGCGAATTGACCTTGGCTTGCAGTAGATAAGCAAACGCAAAGGAGACAATCGAAAGGGCTATAAAAATATGTTTACTTCTGAACAACTGCACGGGTAGAGCAAAGATAGAGAAAATGACAGCAACAGATTCTGTGCCAATCAGATTATTAGCGGTTCCCTTAACCCTTTATCAGTAATTGATACAAACATTTTTAGGCTCTGTGAAAAAGCTGAGGGCTTCAAACCCTCCCTCGCGGCCCACTCCTGAACTTTTAGATCCACCGAAAGGGGTGCGAAGATCGCGCAATAACCAACAATTGATCCAGGCAATGCCTACGTGAAGGTGGTTGGCTACCTGATGTGCAGTTTGAAGATTGTTCGTCCATATTGTGGCAGAGAGCCCATATCTGGTGCTGTTGGCCATTTCAATCACCTCATCCTCGCTGTCAAATGGTATGAGCGTTACTACAGGCCCAAAGATTTCCTCCTGATTGGTTCTGCATTCATGTCCCAATCCTTCAATAATGGTTGGTTCGATATACCAGCCATTTTGATGCTCGCCAGGTAACGTTACTCTTTTGCCACCCGCCAATACCGTCCCGCCTTCTTCTTTTGCCAGTTCTATATATGACATGATCTTCTCTGTATGCGCTTCAGATACAATCGCACCCATATCAGAATCCTTATTGAGCGGATCGCCAACCTTAAGAAGTTGAGTAGCAGCTACAAATGCTGACTTAAACTTTTCATAAAGGGGTTTTTCAATAAAAATCCTCGATCCACACAAGCAGATCTCACCCTGATTGCTAAAAGAAGACTTTAAGGTGGTTTTCAGCATTTTGTCAAAGTTGCAATTTGCAAAAATGATATTCGGATTTTTTCCTCCAAGTTCAAGGGACAGTTTCTTGAACATTGGAGCTGCGATTCGCGCAATTTCAGCGCCTGTTTCGGTCCCACCGGTAAATGAGATCATGGGTATGTCTGGGTGGGCAGTAATCGATGCCCCGACCTTGTTCCCCAGGCCATGAATGATATTGAGGACGCCTGGAGGAACTCCTGCTTCTATGCAAAGTTCAGAAAGCAGGTAAGCGGTCATGGGTGTTACCTCTGATGGTTTGGCGATAACCGTGTTGCCCGCGGCAAGTGCGGGTGCAATTTTCCAAGTAAAAAGATACAGCGGTAAATTCCATGGCGAGATACAACCGGCAATACCAATTGGTTCTCGCAAAGTGTAATTGATGACACCCTTTTCCATCGCATGGGATTCCGATGCATAGTGCAGTATTGCTGTAGCGAAGAAGTTAAAATTGGCAGCGGCACGGGGAATATCCACGTTTTTAGCAAGGGATACCGGTTTCCCATTGTCAGTGGATTCTGCTAAAGCGAGCTTATCCAGATTTGCCTCAATTAAATCGGCCACTTTGGCCAATATCTTGGAACGCGCTTCTTTCGGGATTCTTGACCAGGAAGGAAATGCCGCTTTTGCTGCTGCAACGGCCTGCTCCACATCAGCCCTATCTGAATCAGGAATTTTGGAATAAACTTGTCCTGTAGCTGGGTTGAAATTGTCAAGGTAAGTTCCGCCTTTTGGCTCAACCAGCCCCCCGTTGATATAGTTTTTTATGGTGAACATTAAAAACGCCTATAGTGTGTTTAAGCGGCCACCATCAACAGGAATATTAACGCCGTTTACATAGCCGGCGGAAGGAGATGCAAGAAACGCAACAACGTCTGCAATTTCTCCTGGTGAGGCAAAGCGTCCCGCCGGAATCAGCGCTTTTGATTCATTGATAACCTGATCAAGTGTTTTGCCGGCTTTCTCTGCTTTTCCCGCCAGCAAATCGTTGAGGCGATCTGTATTGGTAAATCCTGGCAGTACATTATTTACAGTAATCCCAAATGGCCCTAATTCTTTTGAAATTGTTTTCGACCAGCTCGCAACCGCTCCTCTGATGGTGTTGGAAACCCCTAAGCCCTGAATAGGCTCCTTCACAGATGTTGAAATAATATTAATGATGCGCCCGTAACCTCCTTCTTTCATGCCGTCAGCGAGTTCTTGCACCAGAATATGATTGCATATAAGATGACTGGCAAATGCGTCCGTAAAGTTCTTGGGGCTGGCGTTCATAGCAGGACCGGCTGCGGGTCCTCCGGTATTGTTCACCAAAATGTGAACGGCGGCATGCTCTTCCATATATTCTTCAACTTTTACCTTTAAGTCATTCGGAAAAGAAAAATCTGCTTTAATGAAATGGTGTTCCTGATCTTGAGAATTATCCAGCTCGTTGAGTACTGAATTGAGTTTTGTTGCGTTTCTCCCTAGTAAAACGACCGAGGCACCCTGGCTGGCAAGTTCTAAAGCAATCGCTTTTCCAATGCCCTGAGTGCTTCCGCAAACGAAAGCTATTTTCTTATGTAGACTGATATTCATTCCAGCTTTTTAAATGTTTTCTAACTTAGCCACGAAATTAGGAACTAAACCTAGTAATTTATTCTAAATTTATTTTTCTCTCTTTAAAAGGACTCGATAAAGGTAGGCAGATGCGCGTTCCAGGATGCTGAATTAGCGATCAGCTTATCTTTGATTTGGTATCCAAAAGCGGACAACGGATCTTATTGATAAAGAGAAAAGGAATATTCATTGGGTTGTTCAGAGGCATTAAATTCTTGATAATATAAATATATATATGAGTATTGCTCGCCCCTTTAATTTAAAGAAGTGGATTGACGATAATCGATCCCTCTTAAAACCCCCTGTAGGTAACCAATGCATATACAAGGAGGCGGAGAATTTTATTGTGATGGTAGTTGGTGGTCCTAACGCCAGGAAGGATTACCATTATAATGAAAGCGAAGAATTGTTTTATCAAGTGGAAGGTGACATAACCGTAGGTATTATGGAAGATGGTATACCGGTGGACATTGATATCAAGGAGGGGGAGATGTTCCTGTTACCTCCCAAGGTTCCACACTCGCCACGACGTCCGAAACATACCATTGGGATCGTGTTGGAGAAGATCCGGGATGAAGAGGACCAGGATGGCCTGCTGTGGTTTTGTGAGAATTGTAATGAAAAGTTATATGAAGAATACTTTCACCTTCACGATATAGTTAAGCAGTTTCCTCCCATAATGAAGGGGTACTACGATTCCGAAGAGAGGCGGACTTGTAAAAATTGCCAAACGATAATGGAACCTCCCGCATAAAAGAATCAATGTTTACAATAGATATTCATACACACATTCTTCCAGAGAACATTCCCAATTTTAGGGAAAAGTTCGGGTATGGCGGTTTTGTACGCCTGGACCACCATAAGACGTGTTGTGCAAGAATGATGATGGATGATCAATTCTTTAGGGAAGTACAGGATAATTGTTGGTCGGCGGAAACGAGAATGACTGAATGCGATGGCCATGAAGTAGATGTTCAGGTTCTTTCAACGGTTCCGGTCATGTTTTCCTATTGGGCMGATCCAAAGCACACGGTGGAGTTGAGTCAATTTCTCAATGATCACATTGCAGGGATTGTACAGAAATATCCTGACCGTTTTGCTGGGCTGGGTACACTGCCTATGCAAGATTCAAAATTGGCCATTGAGGAGTTAGAACGCTGTAAAGCAATAGGCCTTAAAGGGATCCAAATTGGGTCCCATATTAACAATTGGAACCTCAACGAACCTGCACTCTATCCTATTTTTGAGGCCATGCAAGATTTGGAGATGGCACTCTTTGTACATCCATGGTGGTGGATGGCCAAAGAGAAGATGCCAGACTATTGGTTGCCCTGGCTTGTTGGCATGCCGGCGGAAACTTCATTGGCGATATGTTCGATGATTTTTGGGGGAATTTTTGAAAGACTGCCCCATCTTCGTGTGGCGTTTGCGCATGGAGGAGGCGCCTTTCCTGGAACCATCGGAAGGATAGAGCATGGATACCATGTACGTCCTGACCTTGTGGCGGCGGATAATGTCATTAACCCCAAAGAATATCTAGGCAGGTTTTATTTGGACAGCCTGGTTCATGATCCGAAAATGCTGGATTATATTGTGGAACTGATAGGTGCCAACAGGGTGGCTTTAGGAACGGATTACCCCTTTCCTCTCGGGGAGGTAGAACCCGGCAAGCTGATAAAGGAAATGCCCTACGACGATCCAACAAAGCTTCAGTTGTTAAGTGGAAGTGCCTTGGAATGGTTGGGGATGAGCAGAGAAGATTTTGCTGGGTCAAACGCTTAGATAATGCGCCTGCACACCGAACATCTTGTAAAAAAATATGGCGGCAGGGCTGTGGTCAATGATGTTTCCATTGAGGTGAACGATGGAGAGATAGTGGGCCTGCTTGGTCCCAATGGTGCCGGTAAAACCACTTCTTTTTACATGATGGTGGGACTTATCAAACCCAACTCTGGCGGAATTTTTTTGGACGGTGTCAATATTACCAAAGAGCCCATGTATAAAAGAGCACAAATGGGAATTGGCTATCTACCACAGGAGGCTTCGGTGTTTCGCAAGATGACGGTTGAAAACAACATTAGGGCGGTGCTAGAGATTGCAGGAATATCAAAAAGCGAACAACGCGAGAGGCTTGAAACCTTGTTGGACGAGTTTGGTTTAAACCATGTCCGAACAAACAGGGGAGACTTGCTTTCAGGGGGAGAGAGAAGAAGGACAGAAATTGCCAGGTCCCTTGCGATTAACCCCAAATTTATTCTGTTAGATGAGCCCTTCGCCGGAGTTGATCCCATCGCGGTAGAAGACATTCAACAAATTGTCAGTCAATTAAAAGACAAGAAGATCGGTATCCTAATTACGGATCACAATGTGCATGAAACGCTATCCATCACGGACAGGGCGTACCTGCTTTTTGAAGGGAAAATCCTCAAGGCGGGAACTGCCGAAGAGCTTTCGGAAGATGAGCAAGTGAGAAAGGTATACTTGGGGCAAAACTTCGAATTGCGCAGAAAGAACTAGCGTCGTGTCAAGCGTTCTTGGCTTATTGCTCGAGTTGCGCTGGAGGTATATTGTCCGTTACGATAAAGGAACCTGGAAATTCTTCCCGCACCAATCGCAATAATTTATCTGCTTGTATCCTGAACCTAAAGGCTCCAGCCACCACTTTGAAGTGTGGGTCGTCATAATCAACCTCCGCTATAAATTCCGGGAACTTTTCCATGAAAATGGTCTTTTTATCCAATGCAATCGCCTTCTTAGCCGTGAAAAATACTTGTACACGATACCCTGGTACGCCACGGGGTTGAGTGCCAATGTGGGTTTGCACCAATTTAGCAATGCGCTCATCTTCGATAATGGTAATTCCATTGGTGTCCTGTTTTACTGGTGTCTTTTGTGCGAACAGGCTTGAACTACCGGCCCAACAACAGCAAAAAACCAAAAGAAGAATGTGTTTCGAATGTTTCATGGATGTTATTACGAACGGCTAAAGCACGGCAACAACGCGCTCATAGTCAATTCCTTGTTTATCGGTCTAATCTGATTGGCTTGTTTCACGCATGCAAAGGTATATTAATGTCGTTAACAGAATATATCTCGCTCTTATTTTTACAAGCGTTATCGCATAAAATACTCCCGCTGAGGCAAATTAATCGAGCAATGAATATTTTTTATCGATTTTTAATTTGTACTCTATATTATTCTTATAATTTTGCCCCAAATTGGATTGCACAGCGGAAGGACATTTTTAACCATGGTAAAGATTTTGATGCGACTCTCAAGCCCCCTAAGTTCTCTAAATTCGGGTGCTTCAAACTCCAAGTATTCCGCCTTGTTTGCGCTTTTATTCATAATCAGCGCAATTACCGTTCCTAACATTACTGTTGCGGATACGCATCCTGGAGAAGCGATCTTCAAAACAAATTGTGCCACCTGTCATACTATCGGTGGCGGAAAACTTACCGGTCCAGATTTAGAGGGGGTTCATAAAAGAGTACCATCAGAAGAATGGATGATTCCATGGATTCGCAGTTCCTCTGCCGTGATAAAAAGCGGAGACGAGTATGCAGTGCAAATTTTTGAAGAGTTCAACGGAGTTCAAATGACAGACAATGCATTGTCTGATGAAGAAATTTTGAGCGTCATCGACTATATTAAAAGTTACAAACCGCCGGTAGCTTCGGCCATTGGAGAAAACCCATATGAGTTGGGGAATGTTCATCCTGTGGATGATTCCGAGAAGCATAACTTGTTAACAATTGTGGCTGTTTTGGTTATTCTGCTTTTTATAATGGCTGGCGTGAAGCTATCCTTAAAAAAGATCAATGCTGAATTGCGGGATGGAGAAGCGCCTACTGAGAAGTCTGTAGTGGACGGCTTTTTACGCTGGACAGCGGGGAACAAGAGATGGGTGGCCCTATGTATATTGATATCGGTGGCTGTTTTGGCGCGTGCGGCATGGTTCGGATTGTTATATGTGAATGTAACACAGGGATATGAGCCAGAGCAGCCTATTTGGTTCTCTCACCAGGTTCACGCAGGGAAAAATGGAATTAATTGTGTCTATTGCCATTCAGGAGCGGAGAAGAGTAGAACAGCTGGAATTCCATCTGCTAACGTCTGTATGAACTGCCATAAAGCCATAAAGACTGGGACTTTTACCGGAGATCAGGAGATCCCAAAAATTTATGCAGCACTGGATTACGATGTTGAAAAGGATGAATACGGTGACAATCCCAAGCCTATCAAATGGGTGAAGATTCACAATCTCCCGGATCTCTCCTACTTCAACCACTCTCAACACGTAGTAGTTGGAAAGGTAAAGTGCCAGAAGTGTCACGGCCCTGTTGAGGAGATGCATGTGATGCGCCAGGAGTCTATGCTAACCATGGGATGGTGCATTGATTGTCATAGAAATACCGAGGTGAAAATGGAGGGTAATGAATACTACACCGACATGCATAAAAACTTAATGGAGAAGCATCCTGGAGAAAAAATTACAGTTGACAAAATGGGCGGTATTGATTGCGCACGTTGTCATTATTAGGATATTTGACCGAGAATAAATGCCAAAGACAAAGACATATTGGAAGAGCGCTGAGGAGCTTGAAAACAAGGAGGCTTTCGTTCAACAAAACGAAAAGGAGTTTGCTGAAAAGTTRCCGGTTGACGCCTTCTTAGGTGAGGAGACGCTGAAAGATAGCTCAACCTCCAGGCGTGATTTTTTGAAATTCTTGGGCTTTAGCGTTGGTGCGGCAACGTTGGCAGCTTGTGAAGGRCCGGTACATAAAGCGGTGCCTTATTTAAACAAGCCCGAAGAAATTACACCTGGCGTAGCCAACKGGTATGCGTCAACTTATGTAGACGGTAGAGATTATTGTGCTGTTCTTGTAAAAACACGTGAGGGAAGGCCCATTCACGTGGAGGGAAATACATTGTCCTCGGTTACCAATGGTGCCGTAAATGCGCGTGTACAGGGATCGGTTTTACCATTATACGATGCTGCGCGATTGCAAGGCCCGCTTTCTGGGGGCGAAGAAACGTCATGGTCGAAGGTAGATGGAGATATTGGGGCTAAGCTGGATGCGATTAGAAATGGTGGCGGAACAGTTCGTGTGCTCTCTTCTTCGTTGGCAAGCTCTTCAACTAAGGCAGCAATAGATACTTTCTTGGATAGCTTTCAAGCTGATGAGACAGCTGATGGTGAGGGAGCTTCTGTTGACGCGAAGCATGTTGTTTATGATGCCGTTTCATCTTATGGTATCCGGAAGGCGAATGAGAAATCGTTTGGAAAAGCGGTTGTGCCAACCTATCACTTTGAAAAGGCAAAAGTCGTTGTTAGTATAGGTGCTGATTTTCTTGCTAACTGGGTTTCACCCATCGAAACATCGCACCAATACGGTGTGGCGCGAAAAGCAGGAAAAGGCATGGCCAGGCATATCCAGTTTGARGCTAACCTCTCTTTGACTGGCTCRAATGCAGACACKAGAATTCCGGTAAAGCCTTCTCAATACGGTGCTATTCTAGCCAATATTCACAATGAGATTGCCAAGCTTCTTGGAGGGCCAATGATTCCCTCTGCTCAGGTGCCTAGCGAGATGATTGGTGCTATAACTGGGGTGGCTAACAACTTATTGAAGAATAAAAAATCGGCGCTTTTGGTATCCGGGTCCAACAATCCTGCGCATCAGGTTGTAGCAAACAGCATTAACGAGATGTTGGGTAGTTATGGCAATACCATTGATATTGACAATCCCAATTTGACATTGCAAAGTGACGATGCAGGGGTAGCCACTTTGATTTCTGACATGAATGCAGGCAAGGTAGATGCACTCATCATGTATAATGTCAATCCAGCTTATTCGCTACCAAATGCCGAGGCATTTAAAACAGGGCTTAGTAAGGTTGGTGTTTCTGTTTCTTTTTCTGGAATACTTGATGAAACAGCAGGCCTTGCAAAATATGTTTGTCCTGACMATCATTATYTGGAAGCCTGGAACGATGCCAATCCAAAACCTGGGCATTACAGTTTAGGACAACCGACTATTGCGAAGCTATTCAAAACGCGTCAGGCGCAAGACTCACTCTTGAAATGGGCGGGTGTTAGTGAGAGTTATCAGGATTTCATCAAGAAATATTGGGAAAAGAATGTATTCTCCAAGCAATCGGATGCTTTATCATTCACCTCCTTTTGGAATCAAAGTCTACACGATGGCGTAGTTGAGGTATCGGCTAATGCGGCTTCTGAGCAGGTTGCTAAATCCGATACAGAAGGCGAAGAAGAAACGTCTAAGGATGCTGCTCTTAAGGAAGCTGGGGAGAAAATCAAAGGTGAAGCAGCTAAAGGATCGTGGGAAATCGTGCTCTATGAGAAGACGGGTATTGGTGACGGTAGTCACGCCAACAACCCATGGTTACAAGAATTGCCAGATCCAGTTTCTAAAGTATGTTGGGATAATTACCTCACCATGAATCCTGAGGAAATGAAGGACAAGTACAACACGGTACTTGGACAGGTTCAGGAAGCAGATTTGGTTGACCTCACCGTGAACGGAATAAAAATGCAAATTCCGGTTTATCCACAGTATGGACAGGCCAAAGGGACCTTGGGCCTTGCTTTGGGCTATGGAAGAACTGCTACCGGTAGGACGGGCAATAATATTGGGCAAAATGCATTTGCAATGTGCTCCTTTGGGGACCACATTAATTATCAGGCGGTTGACGTTACGGTTAGCGAGTCGGTGGGGAAATACCAGATTGCTACTACCCAAACGCATCACACGATGATGGGCCGTGAGCCGGTAAGGGCGACGACACTTGAAGAATATGTTGGCCAGCCTAAAGAGCATTGGAATCCGGCAGTTAGAATCGCATCGTCGGATCACAAACTGAAAAAGGCGGAAGAGTTAAATCTTTGGAACGACTTTGATAAGCCAGGACACCATTGGGGAATGTCCATTGATCTAAATGCTTGTATCGGTTGTGGAGCTTGTGTTGTCGGTTGTGGATCTGAGAACAACGTTGCAGTTGTTGGAAAGAAAGAAGTGGGCAACTCTCGGGAAATGCAATGGATTAGGATTGACCGATACTACAGCTCGGATACTGATAAGCACGGTGACTATGGCCTTCAGGAAATTCCTTCTGTAGCAGAAAATCTGGAAGTGTCCTTCCAGCCCATTATGTGTCAGCACTGTAATCACGCACCTTGTGAAACGGTTTGTCCTGTTGCTGCAACTACACACAGCAATGATGGATTGAACCAGATGGTATACAACCGCTGTGTAGGGACTAAATTTTGTTTGAATAACTGTCCTTATAAAGTAAGGAGATTCAACTGGTTCTCTTATACAAACGACTCATCGTTTGCCGATGTAAACCCTGCTCAGGATGACATGGGCAGGATGGTGTTAAATCCTGATGTGGTTGTAAGATCAAGAGGTGTAATGGAGAAATGCTCCATGTGCATACAGCGAATTCAAACCGGAAAATTGGTTGCGAAGAAAGAGGGCAGAAAAATTGTGGACGGGGAATTTAAAACGGCCTGTGCAGCTGCTTGCCCAACACATGCCATTACTTTTGGTGACAAGAATGATCCTGAGAGCGAGGTTTCACAGCAGCAGGCTGATGAGCGAAGCTACTTCCTGTTAGAGGAGTTGGACGTACAACCGACTGTCAATTACATGATAAAGGTTAGAAATAAAGAAATAGGATAGTTTAGAAAGAATGTCAAACGTAGTTTCACAAATCAGGGAGCCGCTTATTCTGGGAGACCGTACGGTGCATGATGTAACCTTAGATGTTGCCAGGTCCGTTGAGGGAAAAGCGAATAAATGGTGGTACATCTGTTTCGCAATAGCTGTAAGTGCGGCTATTTGGGGGGTTCTGTGTATTACGTACACAGTCGCCGTTGGAATTGGATCCTGGGGAGTGAACAAAACTATTGGTTGGGCATGGGATATCACAAATTTTGTATGGTGGATCGGGATTGGACACGCTGGAACGTTGATTTCAGCGGTACTTCTACTGTTCCGTCAGCGATGGAGAATGGCAATAAACCGTTCCGCTGAGGCGATGACGATCTTTGCCGTGATGATGGCAGGTTTGTTCCCACTGCTTCACATGGGACGGCCATGGTTGGCATTTTATAGCTTGCCTTTACCCAACCAGTTCGGCGAACTGTGGGTTAACTTTAACTCTCCTCTTATCTGGGACGTGTTTGCAATCTCAACGTATCTTACCGTGTCCATTGTCTTCTGGTATCTGGGGCTAATTCCCGATTTTGCCATGATTAGGGACCGTGCTAAGGTTTCTGGTAATAAGATGTACAACAACATTTATGGCTTACTGAGCTTTGGGTGGAGTGGTAAAGTCAGAGATTGGGCAAGATTTGAAGAAGTATCTCTGGTGTTAGCGGGTCTTGCAACACCGCTGGTATTCTCTGTACACTCTATTGTCAGTATGGACTTTGCCGCTGGTATTGTACCAGGATGGCACACAACGATATTCCCTCCATACTTTGTATTGGGTGCGCTCTTCTCGGGTTTCGCAATGGTTCTTACCCTTACAATCATCATGAGGAAGGTGATGAGTCTGGAGAACTACATCACCATTCGTCATGTGGAGTCCATGAACTTTATCATTATGCTCACGGGGTCACTGGTAGGATCTGCATACATCTGCGAGTTGTTCATTTCATGGTATTCTGGGGTAGAGTATGAGCAATATGCATTTCTTAATCGTGCAACAGGGCCTTATTGGTGGGCTTATACCTGTATGATGAGCATTAATGTGATCTCTCCACAAATCTTCTGGTTTAAGAAGATAAGAACAAGCTTTATTATCTCCTTTGTGATGTCTATTTTAATAAACATCGGGATGTGGTTCGAGCGGTTTGTAATCATTGTTACCTCGTTACACCGTGACTACTTGCCTTCTAGTTGGACCATGTTCCATCCTACCTTTATTGATATTGGGGTATTTGTTGGTACGATTGGAATTTTCTTCACGCTATTCCTGTTGTTTGCCAGGGTGTTCCCGGTGATTGCACAGGCAGAGACGAAATCAATTTTGAAAGAGGCGGGTTCACAGTATTACGGTCCTAATGGCAATGGAGTATCTGCTCCTGTTGCAGCTTCGGAAACTGCAGAGGTGGAGACAGCTGTAGRGGAAAAAGARCAGGASGCTGGTGATAAAGCTGAGGACGGCGGTAGCGAAGGAGATTCAGACGAAAACAAATCAGAAGATGAGTCATAAAACGATTCACGGCATATATGACGATGACGCTCTGTTAATTAATGGGGTGAAGGAGTTGAGATCAGCTGGGATAGAAATTGCAGAAGTGTTTTGCCCTTATCCGGTGCATGGCTTGGATAAGGCATTCGGGCTAAAGCACACGAGATTGGCCATTTGTGCATTCATCTATGCCTTATGTGGGGTAAGCCTCGGGGCTTTTATGATGTGGTACATGAATATTATGGACTGGCCCATGAACATTGGTGGAAAGCCAAGTTTCAGCTTCGTGGAGAATGTAACGGCCTTCATGCCGATTCTTTTTGAGTGCGGTGTTTTTTGTGCAGCTCACGGCATTGTGATTACATTCTTATTGAGAAGTTGGATTCTGCCTGGTGTAAGCAATTCGAACCCGGATCCAAGAACAACGGATGACAAATTTTTGGTATTACTTCATCTTGATGAGGGGGGGGTGGATAGTGCAGCGTCAATATTAAAGAGTTCTGGTGCTACTGAAATTAATGAAGCTTAAGGTGAAATTGAAAACTTCAACAAACAGTCTATATAAGTTGATGATCCTGGCAGGGGTGGTGACGCTGGGTGCATGCGCCGAACACACCAGGGAGTATGATACAAGTCAACAACATTTTGAGCCTCGGCACCGATTCACAGCCGATTTGGATATGTACGAATCCCCTTCGCTGGAGCCGTATCAGGAGACACACTTATTTAACAACGGGTTAACCTCGCAACATCCTGTAGCAGGTACCATACCACGCGGATTCATGCCTTATCCTTATCCCAATGACACATCGGGATATAGAAGGGCTGGAGAGGAATGGTTGAATCCACTTGAATCCAATGCTAAGGTGTTGGAAAAGGGGGAGGACCTTTTCATGAAGTTCTGTTCTCACTGCCATGGTGCTTCAGGAGAAGCTGACGGCTCGGTAATTATGAATAGTAAATTCCCACCACCTCCTTCCTTTCTTGAAGGCAACTCATCCAGTGGTGGAAAGCTTTTGGATTTAGCGGAGGGTAAAATGTTCCATACCATTACGTATGGAAAAAATATGATGGGGGCACACGCATCACAACTGGACCATAACGAGCGGTGGATGATCGTCAGCTTTATTAAAGAGTTACAAAGTGAATTTATTGAAAGCACAAGCGATGAGCCCGTGGTGGCGGAGAAATTGGACATGACGAAGTCAGAAAGGATAGCTGCTGGTGAGGGCATATACATGAGAATCTGTATTGCATGTCATCAAATTGATGGCAAGGGTATTCCTGGGGCGTTCCCTCCGTTGGCCAATTCGGATTATCTCAACGCTGACATTGATCGGGCAATTAAGATTGTTGCCAATGGTTTGCAGGGAGAGATTGTGGTGAATGGGATCACCTATAATGGGGTGATGGTGGATAATGGGCTTACACCCAATGAAATTGCAAGTGTGCTTACTTTTGTGTTGAACAATTGGGATAATAGCGGAGGAGTTGTTAGGTATGAGCAAACAAAGAATGCTCGAGACTAATAGCGGTCCTCAAGGGGAATTTGATAAGGATTAATTTGATGAACTATACATTTACGCAAAGAGAAAAAATGGTTAGCTACACCCTTATGGGTATTGGCTTGGTGGCTATGATTGCGGCATTTGTTATGGACGCACATGAAGCCTGGGCCAATTTGTTGATCAGTAACTTTTTCTTCATGGCAATAGGCATATTCTCTATGTTCTTTATGTCCATGCAGTATTTGTCACAAGCGGGATACGGGGTACTCGTGAAACGGATACCTGAGGCCTTCAGTCAGTATTTGTTAGTTGGAGGGCCACTGATGATCATAATTGTTGGCTTGGGTGGCTACGAGGCGATCTATCACTGGATGCACATAACTGTGGAGCCGGGTTCTGAGCATTATGATAAAATCATTGCCGGAAAGGCTGCGTATCTGAATATTCCATTCTTTATGATACGATCCATTATATACGTGGGCGTATGGGCGTGGTGCGCGCACATGATGCGAAAGTACTCCTTACAACAAGACCTCAACGGAGGTGAAATATTTCACAAGAAGAGCATCACAATGTCGGTCATTTTTGTAGTCTTCTTTGCGGTGACTACATTTACTTCTTCATGGGATTGGTACATGTCCATCGACGCCCACTGGTACAGCACCCTTTATGGATGGTACATTTTTGTAGGAGAAAGCGTTATTGGTATTGCTGCTATCATTCTGTTTGTCCTTTACTTGAAGAGTAAGGGTATGATGGAGAATGTGAATGAGAATCACATTGGAGATTTGGGCAAGTGGATGTTCGCAATATCCCTTGTTTGGAGCTACCTCTGGCTGTCTCAGTTCTTACTTATCTGGTACGCCAATATCCCTGAAGAGGTTGCGTATTACCAATACAGGATTGAACACTATAAATACATCTTCTTTGGAATGTTGGCTTTTAACTTCATTGCACCATTCTTTCTTCTTGCTTCAAGAGGAGCTAAGAGGAATTCAAAGTTTGTGCTGATCGTTGCAGTGCTGGTAATCATAGGCCACTACATGGATATGTTCCAACTGATTACGCCTGGTGTTACCGGAGGTCCTGATGGATATATTGGCTTCGTAGAGGTAGGCACATGGATGGGCTTTTTAGGCCTGTTCCTCTTTGTGGTTAAGCGTTCGCTTGCCAAGGCCTCACTTCAAGTGGAGAGCCATCCATATTTGGACGAAAGCGTCCACTTACATCACTAATCCAATTACCCTTATTTTTGTTTTATTATTTGCGTACAGGCTTCGCTGTGCGCAATCATAAGCTGTTTTGATACATCTATGCCTTTTGTTGAAAAAGTGCCGATTTAGGCTGCTTACGGGCCTGTTAGTGCTATGCCTATTCCCAAAGTATGCGAGTGCTCAGTTTATGGATAGCATCCATACTTCCATGGACAAGAAACCTAGGATTATATTCAAGTTTGATACGAGAAAATCATTTATTGATAATAGCAATGTAACAGTATTTGGATGGAAGATCGGGGTAGAATTCGATAAGAGAATACGCATTGGCGGAGGCTTCAATACGCTTACCAGAAATCATTCTGCTAATCTTGACAAGGTCTATCTGTCGGAAGATGGGGAGGACACCCTTGGTACTGGTATCTTAAATTTTAGCTACATCAGCTACTTTGTCGATTATGTGATCATTGGAAAACCCAAATGGGAAATTTCTGCTCCCATTCAATTTGGTTGGGGATCTTCGCATTACCGGCTTTTTAGTGAAACAAGTGGACTGGAAGAGAGGGAAAAGGGCTCGGTCGCACTGTTGGAAGCCGCAATTACCGGGCACTATAAGGTCACCAAATGGGTAGGAATAGGAATGGGAGTCGGCTATCGCTTTATGTTGGTGAACAATAAAGGACTGGACCAGCAATTCAATTCTCCTATCTATATTATAAAACTGAAGGTATTCCTGGCGAGTGTGCTTGAGTCCTTTTCAATGATGAAAGAGAAGAAGAAGGAACAAAAGAAAGCAGCTGAACCCGGGCTCCAGGGCTAAAGCTTGTGAGCCGAATGCTGATTAAAACTGGCCAAATACATGCTTGATCACACCATATAATTGATTTGGATATCAGGGGTTTAGGGTAATTTTATATATTTACCATTTTACAAATCTATCTGTCTTGTCCACCCGGCTACGATTCGTTTGTTGTTTGTTGCTCCTCTCTATAAGTAATGTAGAACAGGGTAATGCTTTTAATCTGCTCTCTGCAGATAGTTTAGAAAACCAGGCACAACCTGCTGATACAACCCTTCCTCTGGTCCATTTGGACTACGCTTCACTTAAAGGGCTCCCATTGAGATCTTTGGAATCGCTGGTCCTGACACTCCCTGCGGCATATTCTGATAGAGGTGTTTTGCACATTCACAATTCGGATCTCACGGCAAGTAATTTCATTGTTGATGGTATGCAAATTAGGTATGCCGGTGCATTCCCATATCGCGCGATTCGACAAATTCATGATTACAGCATGGTAGCTCCTATTGATTTAGGATTTGCCTTGAACTTAATAGGTATTGGAACTGAACGCAATATTGACAAGTGGCACCTATCCGTAGAAACAGCATCTGATTTTCGGTTTTATAAAATGAAAAGTGATTATCCGCTGGAGTCGAAACGTGGGCCGACCTACTTCTATCCATATGGCAATGATTTGATAGCTTTTGACTTAGCTGGACCGCTCAAGGTGGGTAAAAGAACAGGCTCCTTATTGGCGGCAATAAATTTGTCCAAACGGCATGAGCAAAATCCAAGCACCATTAACAATTTCCAAATAAAGCAGTCAACGCTCAAGAGTTTACAGGATGACCCGTTACGAGTTTCTGATTTTGGATTAGGATCCAGGGAAAATGCAGAATTCGTCTCCATTAATGACATTGAACAAACAAGACACAGCAGGAATGCTGGCATCAAAGGCATCAATAGTTATATAAGAGTGGAACTCCCCTTCACCGATAAGGTAAAATTGGCACTTGGATCTTATATCAATGTGAGCAAAGCAAGGCAGTTCATCTATGAAAATGCTCTGTTCAATGCTGAAAACAACCCGGAAGTCATCACAAGAAATTTTGACAATTATGCGCAGCTTTCACACACCTTAAAAGAAAAGGGCTCTACGAAACTCTCGTACGTAGCTCAAATGACCTATTCAAGTTATTATAAAAAGGTGCAAAGCCCTGTCCATAAGGATGCGTTGTTCAAATATGGATACCTCGGAAAATTCACTACCTACAAGGCCACTTCATATTCGTTTGGGACAGATGCTATATCCGGGGTCACGGGTTTAATTCAAGATGGTTGGGTAGACACATTATACACTTTTCAACCAGGCGGATTCAATGTGAACACCGAGAACTATACTTCCGACTACTATAGCTTGTATAGTGATCCTGTTGGGAATTATGAAAATCGCAACCAAGTAATCGTTGGGGGTGGATTGGTGAATGGATATACAGGAGGATCTCTTTCGGGTGATGTCTACGGAATATGGAACAGCACGGGCCATGTCAATGATCTCTTTTCAATCAAAAATGAGGAGGTATTAAGAGGAAAAGCCATGCTTGAGCTGATTCACGGTCAACACGCGTTTCATATAGGATTCGAAGCCACCCGGCAAATGGAGAGAAGCTATGCCGTAAACCCTATAGGATTATGGAGGCAGATGATACTACTGACCAATAACCACATCCTGCAACTTGATAAGCTCAACCCCGAATTGCAAATGATTTTTGATCCGGTTGCAGACACCGCGACATTTGGGGGATTTGTTAACTATCCCAGGTCTTATGATGGCGCTGGCCAAGCCAATTTTGATAAAAAATTGAGGGAAAAACTTGGGTTGGTGGTAGATGATACGGAGTGGATAGACCTCAATTCATTGCCGCTAGAAACCTTTTCACTTGACATGTTTTCTGCTGACGAGTTGCTGAATAATGGCAGCCGCTTAGTCAACTATTATGGATATGATCATTTGGGCAATAAATTGAGCGAGAATAACGCAGCGCTGGATTTTTACGATCAGGTAGGTCCGGATGGAAATCTGACTAGAAATGTTGGAGCCTATGCTCCCAGGGCATGGGCGGGATATATGGATTATGCATTTACCCATGAAAGATTTGAAGCCACTCTTGGATTGCGATTTGATTACTTCAATGCCGAGCAACCGGTGTTGAAGGATAAATATAGCTTGTATGAAATACGTACAGTGGCGAATGTGGCAGGTACCTTAAACAGTGCAGGTTCCCATCCATCAGGTATGGGCCCTGATTATGCTGTATATGTTAATAATATAGATAACCCCACTCAAATATTGGGATACAGGAATGGCGATCAATGGTACAATGAAGATGGTGCAGCAATTCCCAATGGGATGCCGCTACAAACTAGCTCCGGCGTATTGCCATATCTGAAAGACCCAAACGCCAGTCTGGCCAACGCATTTGAAAATTATCAAGCCATTGTGAACATTCTGCCTCAGTTTTCCATTCGATTTAATTCACCATGGTCATGGAGCATATTTGCCAGTCATTATGCCGCCACTGAAAATCCAAGGATCTTTAACGTGTTCAGGCCAGGGGACTATTTATACATTCAGAATACCAGCGCAGTCATCAATAATTCAGCACTTCAGCCGCTGCGAAGTAGCAAATTGAAGATAGGGGTTGGACAAAAACTCACCAATAAATTCTATGGAGAGCTGTATTACGCTCGAACCAACTTCGAGGCGATTACCCTCTCGGCGATAACAGATGCTTACCCTGTACGGTATACAACTTATGGTATTACAAGCATGAAAGGCGACGCATTCATCGTGTCTACAAGGTATAAGCACCCTCAAAGCACAGGACTTAACGGGAGTTTGAACTTTGCAGCTCAGTTTAATCAAGGGTTTATTCGACAAGTCATTAGCGGGTACTTTCAATTCAATTTTGGAAACAAAACGAACTATAGAGGATTCACCATCGGGAATGGTAAGCAGCCCTTACGCGACTTTGGGGTGGGGCTTTTCTTCCATTTTCGAGAAGGTGCCAAATACAGCAGGATAAGAGGGGCCATACAAGAAGGAGCGATCTACGCATCAGGTCAAGGCATATTAGACGGTTCCCCCAATGGTTCACAGCTACCTCCTACAAGTTTTCTTCATCTTAAAGTAGAAAGGAGCATAGCATTACCCAGCATCAATGCGCAACTTGATATTTATTTTGTCGTGCAGAATTTGTTTAATCGAAAGAATCTCAATGATGTTTATCCCTATACTGGCGATCCTTCGGATGATGGCTATTTAACCAATCCCGGATCGCAAGCAGGTATAGATTCGGCGAACGACCCAGAGGCATATAGGGCGCTTTATGCACTCAAGGTAGATGATCCCAGAAACTACGGTGCCCCTAGAGTGATACGCCTGGGTGCAGTCTTCAATTTCTAAGCAGGGCTTTTTCAAAGCCTGCATTTAAACACTACCTTTGAACGCTCATAATTGCACATGTCAGACAATCTGGATATAGACGAATCCCTACGGGATATGGCGGCAGGAGAGGACCTCTCTTCGGCAGAGAAAGAATTTGAACGCACCGTTCGCCCCGATAATTTCGGGGAGTTTGTAGGGCAGGACAAAGTCGTTGATAACCTAAAGATTTTTGTGGAGGCAGCTAAGCTGCGGGGAGAAGCACTGGACCACGTGCTTCTTCATGGGCCTCCGGGATTGGGAAAAACAACCATGGCCCACATAATTGCCAATGACATGGGCGTAAATATTCGCGTTACTTCGGGCCCGGTGCTCGACAAGCCCGGTGATTTAGCGGGGTTGTTAACCAATTTACAGGAAAAAGACGTGCTKTTYATTGATGAGATTCACCGACTCAGTTCGGTGGTRGAGGAATACCTCTACTCAGCGATGGAGGATTACAAAGTGGATATACTCATCGATTCGGGCCCGAATGCCAGGACCGTTCAGATCAAGTTGAATCCGTTTACCTTGATTGGTGCTACCACCAGGTCGGGTTTGTTAACATCTCCGCTAAGAGCGAGGTTCGGAATCAACACACGATTGTCCTACTACGATGCCGACATGATTTGTGCGATTATCGTTCGATCTGCTGATATATTGGAGGTGCCAATACACCAAAACGCAGCGCAGGAGATTGCCAGAAGGAGTCGAGGAACACCGCGAATCGCCAATGCGTTGCTTCGCAGGGTTCGAGATTTTGCGCAGATTAAATCAGATGGTACAATTGATATTAAAATTGTTCAGTACGCACTGGATGCACTCAATGTAGATGCGCATGGCTTGGATGAAATGGACAATCGAATTTTGGAAGCCATAATCGACAAGTTCAAAGGAGGTCCTGTGGGGCTCTCAACAATTGCGACTGCGGTGGGTGAAGAGTCTGGAACCATTGAGGAAGTTTATGAACCATTCTTGGTGCAGGAGGGCTACTTACAACGCACTTCTCGGGGACGAATGGCCACAGAGCTGGCGTACGAACATCTTGGTAAAAAACCAGGCATGAACCAGGGAACGCTGTTTGAATAAGTTTCCT
This sequence comes from Flavobacteriales bacterium, assembly GCA_016764395.1. Lineage (GTDB taxonomy): Bacteria > Bacteroidota > Bacteroidia > NORP154 > NORP154. The sequence continues at coordinate 5,107 of JAESRW010000167.1, read as the reverse complement.
TTTTTTAATATTGGTTTCCTGGGTACCTTAAGGTAGGTTGGAAAGATCCACCCAATAAATTTGAATTCGTTGTCATCTCGACCAAAGGGAGCTTGCCTGCCTCGGGCAGGAGATCCATTAGAATTTGCAGAGATACCTGCCAACAAAATGTTCTAACTTGCATTACGACCTGCCTAGAGACATTCATACATGCGTTCCCAATCCCACAATACAAAACTCATTAAAGAGGAATCCGAACGACTCGGATTTATGCACTGTGGCATCTCTAAAGCTGGCTTCTTACCTGATGAAGCTCCAATTCTTGAGCGCTGGCTGAAGGAAGGAAAGCATGGAAAAATGCAGTACATGGAGCGCAATTTTGACAAGCGCCTGGATCCTACCAAGTTGGTTCCGGGGGCCAAATCGGTAGTCTCCCTGCTCCTGAATTACTATCCTAAGGAGATGCCATCCGTAGAAGGGATTCCAAAGGTTTCCAAGTACGCTTATGGTGGGGATTACCACCGGGTGATCAAGGATAAGCTTTACACACTGGTAGATTTTATCAGGGAGCATATTGGCGACGTTGAGGGCCGGGTCTTCGTAGATTCTGCTCCGGTTCTGGACAAGGCATGGGCACAAAAAAGTGGACTGGGTTGGATCGGAAAGAATGCGAACTTGATCCATAAAAAAGCAGGCTCCTTTTTCTTTGTAGCAGAGCTCATTTGCGACCTGGAGCTAGACTACGACACAGCCACTGCTGACCATTGTGGTTCATGTACCAGGTGCCTGGACGCATGTCCTACGGAAGCAATCGTAGCGCCCTATGTCGTCGATGGGAGTAAGTGTATCTCCTATTTCACGATAGAGCTAAGAGAAGAGATCCCAACATCAGTTGCCGGAAAATTTGATGGATGGGCATTTGGATGTGACATTTGTCAGGATGTCTGTCCATGGAACCGGTTTTCAACACCGCATAGTGAACCTCAATTTGACCCGCAAAACGGCCTGCAGAAAATGAGCGATAAAGACTGGCTGGAAATGACGGAGGAAGTCTTTAAGAAGAGCTTTAAAAACTCACCTCTGGCTCGTACAGGCTATGATGGAATCAAGAGAAACGTTTCTTTTCTTAAGAAAGTTGCTCAATAGGCTCTTGTTCAAAAGCTTCAACGATTACATCCTTGTACAAATTTCCAAAGGTGGCGATACACCATGATCGCAGCATTAATTGCTCTCTTTCATTGAGCCAATTCACCGATTTAGTCAACTCTTTTTTGAAGAGTTTTCGGTTGAAACTAACCTTTAATAATATGTCTTTGCAGAATTCTAACATTAAGCGGGGAATCTTTCCCGAATGTAAGATTAGCAACACTCGTCGATAAAAACAAGTGTTTAGTCGAAGAATTATTAACAATTGAAGGTTGACAGGCGCTACAAGGGCCTTTTGTGATCTGGTAGTTAAAACACGTGAGCATCATCACATTAACGGCCTGTTAACAGGCTAAATCCGTATAAATGCATAGCAATGCAGCGAAAAACTGGGTGAAGTAGTAGAAATAGCCATTTGGGGTAATTTAATGGTGCATGTTTAAATTTTCCATTTGACACTTACAATCTTCAATTTGACATACTTTATAACAAACTAAATCAGGGCAATGGATTAACCGCGGAGGGCACTAAGAAGGCACAAAGAGCACAGAGGCTTGACAAATTGAATCACCCTTGGTGACCTCTGTGCAATCTCCGTGTGCTCTGTAGTTAAAATTTTCAACGCTGCCCCATCCCGGAAGACAGGAAGAATCTGGAGACAGAGAAGTTGTTGCCGATACCTATGATCCATCACCTTCCCAGGTGTACGAGTCCATCTCCAATCCGCATAAATCGATTACCCGATCAATCACCGTAGCGGCCAGCTCCTCAAAATTTGAGGGCCTGCTATAAAAAGATGGAGTTGCCGGGCAAATGACGCCGCCGGAAAGGGTAATGGTACGCATGTTTTCAAGGTGTATCAAGCTTAAGGGCGTTTCTCGTGCTACCAGTATCAATCTTCTACGTTCTTTGAGGATTACATCCGCCGATCGCGTTAATAAATCGTCCGACACCCCATGTGCAATTCGGCCCATAGTGCCCATGGAACAGGGACACACAATCATGGTTTTGAACTTGGCAGATCCAGAGGCGAAAGGGGCATTGAAATCCTTTTTATCGTAGATGGTGAATGGGATCTTTTTGTAATCCGTATTGCCTAGCTCATACTCCCAAACGGTCTTGGCGTTGTCTGAAAGGATGATTCCAACAGCTTCAATTTGGTCTTGCAGAATGGATAGCTTGTCTAGTAGCACTTTGGCATAAATGGCCCCGCTTGCGCCCGTAATGGCAACAACAATGCGATGTTTTTGGCCACCCATTTAATCCTTGCTTGTGATGTGGTAGTTGAGCGAAAACTCCACTACATTATTATAAGATCCTCCATAGCGGTTCCATATCGTAAACCGTACCTTGTTCTCCACTGCAATGGGACTCACAGAATAAGTAAACCTTGCGGTTCCACTCCATTGATCGCTAAAAGCATAATTAAATCCAACCAGCGATCCCAGCCCGAAGCGTTTAAACGGGCCAATGAACTCCGTTTCACCATTGCCATCTTCTTCCTTGCTACTGATCAGGGTGGAGAGCGAAAGGCCCACTTCAAAGTTGGTTTTTAACCGTTCGGCCCAAAACTGAAGCAACATGGGAACTTCGATATAATTCACAGAAATGCGCCGGAAATCGAACTGGTTCTTATCGGGGTTAATGCCTTTTTTGGCCCCCTTGCCAATATAGAACATCTCCATTTGCCACTTCAACTTGGAGCTGATTTCTCGGTTGATAAAGGCCCCGAAGAGCAAGCCTCCTTTGTGATACCCACTCAGTTGATCTCCATCAATTTGACTGAGGTCAAACCCCACTTTGAGGCCGCCATTGAAGTCCTGACCCATGAYCGGCTTCAAGGCAAGTACAAAAAGCAATGTGCCGATCAAGAGATACCTGTTCATGAACATAAAACTTAAATTTCTTAAAAATCTTATACGCGAAGGTAACAGAAGCTGGGAAAGGTGTAGCCACATAATGTAAGTTCGTACAAATGAGACATTCAACCGATGGGTTTAAAAATCGTACTCGTTTCGAATTTGCTCAAAAATGACTAATTTGATAATCAAAGGTCCACGGACAGCATTGAGCAAGAAACGCATAATTACACGATATATGTGGGTAAAAGCCACATTACAGAGGAAGGTTATGTCGTGTCTTTTTTTAGGAAAGTTGAGGAAGACAATGTCAACRAAAAAATCACCTAATCAATTGAAATGGTTACTCATTGGGGGCTTTTTATGCTATGCATTCAATGTGTTTTCGCAAGATTCATTGCGTCAACATTTTCCTTCCAGGATGGTTTTCCTTGAGTTGGGAGGGGCAGCGGGATTGTATTCCATTAACTATGAACACTTTTTTATTAATACCGATCCGCACAAAGTAGGTGTTCGACTAGGCGTCTCAGYCCTTGRAGGCAATAGGGTTAGTGGGAAAAACACACTTTTTTACGGGCTGCCATTAATGATCAATTATTTTAATANRWKWTGKAANMATYARTWTRWATTGGCATTTGGACCTACGTTTCAACTTGGCTATTTTGTGGATGAGGGGGTTGATACGGTCACCAGTGATTCGTTTTCATTTGGAACTAATACCTTCTACTCGTTTTTTATTGGATACAGATTCCAAAATCCCGAAAAGAAGCTCGCATTCAAAATAGGGCTCACCCCACTCACTGCGGATTTCATAACTTTCTCTCCTTGGTTAGGTGTGAGCATCGGGTATGTGCTCAAAAGGGAATAGGCTGATAAAGGGATTACCTCTATTTGCCCCCTAGGAATGTATAGCTTACCCGTATTCCAACCGTGCTATTAGATTCGAAATCCCAAATGTTTCTTAACATGTTAATCTGATGAATATAAATAAACTCGCCAGTAAAGCGTTCAAAGAGTCTGTATAACACAAATATTTGTAATGATATATCGGTCCTATTTATTTGATCTGGGCCATATTTGTAATGTACCCCATCTATTATTTCACTATTACGAATAAGTTTCCCATAACTTGCACCAATGCCAGCCCGCATCATTGAGGAGAATGCGTAGCCAAAGCGAAGAGCCATTTCTGCATATTCCAGGGATAGATTCCCATGGATTATTCCGGCACTATCGGGTTGGTTTAATTGCCCCTTCTGATTGTATAGGACCTGAATTTCACCAAAAAAATCCGTTGCCAATTGCCTGGAGGCGGCTAATCCAACAGACATCCCAAGTTTATTGAAGTTCACCCCTAACTCTCTGGTTCTGCTTGCATTGATCCCCGCAATAACGCTGGCGTTAAAATCCTGCCCATCTGCGTTGAGGCACAAAATGCTAAACAGTAGAAATGAAAGGCGATAGCGGATTTTCAATTTTTCTGAGTAATTAGATGAGATATTCTGTACTAAAAGGTAGTTGACAGGTAATAGTTGTAGACTCCTTGAAAGGATTGGGGATTATTTTAATACACAAATAAAAACTAGAGGTGCTTCTTTCCATGTGCGTCAGCTTCGTCTATCATTTAAGTACATGCCAATATTGATCTTAAAATAATTCCCAGACGTGTCATACATTAACCCTGGGCCACTTTGATTACCTTTAAGGTATGTTATGCTTACCAAGCCAGACCCATGTTTGATAGGGAAATTTATTCCTGGGAAGTAAAAACTGCAAAAACAAAGCATTCACCACAAGTAATGAAGGCAAAGCAAAAAAAGCTACTCAATTCAACTAGTTATACAGACACGACCACAACAAAAATAGCACATTCCTTTCATCATTTAATGGCTGCAAGCAATGCTAAAAAAAGTTCTACATCAAGCGGACAAACATTGTTTTCTTCAGAAAATGTAACAGCAAACACCCTTAGCTATGGCAAATCAATCCCTTCCATGCAACAACCGATTGGTACAGCCATGCCAAATCAGATTATCCCCGTAAGAACGCTGACTTATATTAATCGGAAGAAAATCATGAATATGGATGCACTCAAAGAATCCATACAAAGCCTTAACCCTGAT
>JAESRW010000166.1 GCA_016764395.1 Flavobacteriales bacterium | reverse complement strand
TACCCTTCGGCTGCGCTCAGGGTACGAGAAGGAGCAGGCAATGTACCCTTCGGCTGCGCTCAGGGTACGAGAAGGAGCAATCGTGAGTTCACTGAAAGTAGTCGAGGTGAGTGGGATATGATGGGCCAGCAGTGTGCCGTTTGGCGGCGCTTAGGATACATGAAGATAAAAATGGCGCTATACCCGGGAGCGTTTGGCGATAAGAGCAACAATGAATAACTTACCATTCTATTTGAACACGCTAACCAACGTCCTGAATGAAACGCTGTGAATGGTCCACGAGTAAGGAGATCTATATTGATTACCACGATAATGAATGGGGCCGTCCTGTTCATGACGACCAGAAAATATTTGAGGCCATCATTCTCGATACTTTTCAAGCAGGCTTAAGTTGGATCATCATCCTTCAAAAGCGGGAAAACTTTCGCCTGGCATTCGATTATTTCGACGCCAATAAAATAGCCAGCTACACAGAAGAGAAGGTTCAAGCGCTCTGCCAAGATAAAGGAATCGTTCGCAATCAGCTGAAGATACGAGCGGCAGTGACCAATGCGCAGGCATTTCTGGAACTTCAACGGGAATTTGGATCATTTGATCAATACATTTGGCAATTTACCGACCACAAAACCATCCATAATAAATGGACCAGTATGTCACAAATACCCGCAAGCACTACAGAATCTGATGTCATGAGCTTGGATCTCAAATCTCGAGGATTCAAGTTTGTAGGCTCTACCATATGTTATGCATTTATGCAGGCTATAGGCATGGTCAATGATCACCTCACGGATTGCATCGTCTACAAAGAGGTTCGGTCCTCTTAACTGGAATTCCGTTAAAAGCAACCTTCCACTACTCCTCTCGTCTTATTAAAGTCTTGTTTAGCTCAGGCCTTTCAAAATACAGCACAACCGCAACGAAACCGCGTTTTGAAGCCGAGGCAAACAGCCGGAAAAATCTAACTGCTCTTATTCCCGTAGCCAAAGAAATATTTGCTACATTCCGTAAGTGAAAACCTTGCGTGACACTGGCCTTATACTCCTGCATGTTTTGTTCATGGCAGGTGTATTATTTGGCGCCAATATACCTGATGCCTTCGGCCCAACCGTTCAGGGCCAAATTGATTCCTTAAATCGAATTATTTCTCAAAGCTCCTCCGACACAGCCATTGCCAGTGCCTACATTGGCCTGGCAGAAATTCTTTATGTATCAGATATGGATACGCTTGAAACACTCAGCATCCGGGCGATGGAAATTGCCGATGAGAATTTGGCAAAATCGTCCACCAAAGAAATAGAGAAACGCGCTTTTAGGCGCTCGTTGGCAGCAGCACTGAACAATATTGGTTATGTACATGACATTAAAGGAGATATTCCCCAAGCACTTGAATACTATAACAAAGCACTCAGTGTAATGGAAGTAATCGGATCAAAAGACGGTATGGCTTCCGCCCTGAACAGCATGGCCTATCTGTACGTCAACCAAGGCGATAGCGCCCATGCACTTGAATTCTATCATCGGTCCCTTAAAATTGAAGAGGAAATTGGGGCCAAGGAGAGAATGGCCTCGTCTCTCAAAAGCATTGGGGCCATTTATGGCAATCAGAATGATATCACTTTGGCACTTGAATACTACAACCGCTCCCTAGAAATGTATGAGGAGATCAACTATCAAGAGGGTATGGCTTCTTCACTGAACAATATTGGTGTAATTTATAGCGGACAAGGCGACAGTGCACGAGCCCTGCCTTACTTTCGCCGATCATTGATTATCAAAGAGGCGCTTGGTGACCAGGAAGGTGTCGCATACACTCTAAGCAGTATTGGCAATCTCTACGAAAACCTGGGTGTCTCAGAAGCCGCCCTTGACTACTACCGAAAAGCGTTGAACATCAGAGAAGAAATTGGCGACAAACACGGAATTTCTATATCACTGAACAATATAGGCCGCATAACGCTGGAAGGAGGAGACGTGGAATCAGCCAAAGCCATGGCAACCCAATCGCTAGAACTCGCCAACCAACTGGCGCACCCACCAATCATCAGAAATGCATCTAAGCTATTGAGCGAAGTACTTAAGGCCCAGGATAATTATGAAGAAGCTTTCAAAATGCATGAATTGTACATTGTCATGCGCGACAGCGTACTTAAACAGGAAATTGAAAAGGTGGTTTTGCAAAAAGCAGCCAAACATGAGATAGCCGCCCGAGAAGCAAAAATAAAACTACAAGATAAAGACAATGAGATCCTAAAAGCGGAAGTGGCCAATCAGCGTTTAATCGTCATCGGCGGCTCCATCGGGATTCTGGCCCTCATTTTATTTCTCTGGAGGCTCTCCGCAAAAAATGCAAGTCTAAGTCTTGCTGCACGAACTTTAACGGCCAGTAACAAAACCATTGGCATGCAGAAGAATCAGGCTGAACGCCACTTAGAAAAACTGCATAATAAAAATGAAAACCTCGAAGAACAAATTGAGCGCTTAAGCAGCCCTGAGTCCAACTTAATTACACTTAACAGTTCTGGACTGATACTTGACGTCAATAAAATCTATTACATAGAAAGTCAAAATCGATATGTACTTATCACCTATCACGACAAGGATAAAACAGAATCCATTTACGAACGCACTTCCCTAAAAGACTTTATCCAGTTGCTCCCATCAGAATTCGTTCAAATACATCGTTCCTATGTCGTGAACATGAGCCAGATTAGATCCCGTGCTTCAAAATACAAGTTGATTATGAAGGACGATGAACTGCTACCCATATCAGAGTCTCAAGTTCAAACTTTTGACCAAGCACTTCTTCAGAAGGCTTAACATACGCTATAAGGCTCATTCAGATCATCAATGTTTACGCAATTTGAAGAGTTGGTGAGGTGGCGTTTTGGTGTAATTTATTGGAGTATGCAGCGTCTAAAATCATCGCAATATATGAACCACGGAGGGCACTAAGCAGGCACGAAGAGCACAGAGGTTTGAAAAATTGAATCACTCTTGGTGAACGCTGTGCATTCTAAGACTTATGCAACTTTAACGCTGCCCCACTCCAGTAACAGATAAAACACACCCAGACCTGTGCACCTATGGCTTCAAGATGAATCGGGAGGTTTTACTCAGCGGAAGGCAGGAGGCGAATTCAGATTAATAAGGTCTTGGTTTGCATGAACAATGTGGTATAATAATGCAGACCACCGGCTTGGACCAACTTTGTAACACACCATGTCTATACTTGACCACGTAAAACCTCGATTTCACGTATATGCACCCCATTATCAGTCCAACACCTTATCCGGACGCGTATGGATTCATCCCAAAAAAACCCGGTTTCGCAACACAATATCTCCTTTCCACTACCTATGCTTGGATAAAAAGGACGTATAGGCTTTTTTTGGTGTAAAATTGCTGAACAGCATCAAAACATGAAAATAGCTGCACTCATCCGGAGCAACAAAAATTTAAGTATATTTGATTCCTCAAAATTTAAGCAATTCCCTCAGGGGGCTGGATATTAAGTGATCATGCATAGTTTGAAAACAACAATTCAAAATACTCTCCTTCTACTCGCAGTAATCGTTGCACTTTCCACGAACCAGGCGTTTGCGCAAGACGCACTGGACATTTCGGATAAGAATCTTAATAAGAAGCAGAATCTAGAAGATTTCTACCGTTCTGAGCTTAGAAAAGGCACTTTGTTGGATACCAGAAGAGCCGACTATACGGAGAAGCTGACGGAGCTACAGACAGAAATTAAAGCCATCCGTGAAGAACGGATGCAAAATGCAATCAACCAAAAGGAGAGCAATCCCTCAATTCTAGAAAACGAGGAACTCAGTGCACAATTTAGAGAACTGGACATTGCTATCAACGACAGTGCGCCTCCTGCCCTTCTTGCCAATGAACCTAAATCATTGGTTTTTAATGTTGGCGTTTCCTTTTTGAGCGTTAGCAAATACTCAGCTCCTGTCATCTTATCTGCAGAAAAGGTACTGAGCGAAAAGTTGAGCGTTGGTGGTTATCTCGGCCATTTTTTGGAGAAAGTCATTGATGATTCGCTTCGCCTGGACAGCAATGCCTATTTCAACTCAAACAAAGCCAATTACAAGCATACCTATGTGAATTTTGGCGTTAAAGCTTCTTATCATTTCTTTGAACCTACCTTTATTCTTTCCCCCACCAAGTTTGATCCCTATGTTTCGGTGATGTTGGGGTATACACTCACTACCGGCACCCATCCTTTCTTATCCAATGAACAATTTTTAAATACTGATTCGGAGGGGAACACAGTTGCCCCAGGAGAAGGGGAAAGTGCATTTATAGAACCGACCAAAAAGGGCATTAATTTCGGCGTGTTTGGTGGCTTGCGCTACATGTATGATGATCACCTCGGCTTCTTTGCAGAACTTGGGTATGCCAACACGGCATTTGCCACCATAGGCGCAAGTTATCGCATACTGGATAAGGGTACTCAGGCTGGAGCAGCAGCCCAGGTAGTTCATTTCAAAGTTAAGATCATTGAATCACCTAGGCAAAAGAGAAAAAACTCGAAGGCATTTAAGGGCGTCGAAGCAGAGGAAATCCAGACCAAAAAGGGGTTTATTTACGTGCTAACAGGAGAGAGCACTTCCTTCGAAGATGCCACAACATACCAGCTTGAATTGAGCAGTGGTCTCTTCAAAAGAGCTGAGGTAGTAGCCGTTAAAGATGGGGCGGTCATCAAAATGGCGAAAGCTAAAAAACTTATGGGCATTGTAGATGAAGAGCCCGAAGAAGACAAAAAAAAGGGTAAAGACGAAGATGATAATGAAGACGAATAATGATGAATAAAAGTTTACGTACCGTCAAATATTTAGCGTGTGCAGTGATTGTATCATTGTTTGGTGTGCTAAGCACCCATGCTCAAACAGCTTCATTTACGGTAGCGCCCGGAGCTTGTGCCGACCTACCACTCTTGAGTATTACCAACACCAGTACCGGCGCATCATCCTGGTGCTGGGATTTTGATGATGGCCAAACAAGTACGCTTCAGAATCCTACAGTATTTTATGACACCATTGCAGCCTCTTACACCATCACACTAACTGCTTGCGATGCAGCGAATTGTGGCGGAAATTGTGATACGTTCAGTGAAACCATTGAAATTTGGGCTTTGCCTACTGCTAATTTTACAGCAGATGGAACTGAAGGATGTGCGCCATTCACGGTTTGCTTCACGGATGGCTCCACTCAGGGAAGTTCGCCTATAGCCAGCTGGAGCTGGAACTTTGGTGATGGTAGCTTTTCAATCGGACAATCACCTTGTTATACCTATCCTTTAACCTCTGCTGGTTTAAATACCGTGAACCTTGCTGTAATAGACGGGAATGGCTGTACGAACTCCATTGACGTAGTGAATCTAATAAATGTTCATGTACCGCCGATTGCAAATTTCGATTTTACGCCCAATTTGCCGGGTACTATTGTAGCCTGTAATCCKAACGATCCGGTTGTCACCAACGACTTGTCTACCCCAGGAGACGGGGCCATTAACTTGTGGGAGTGGGATTTTCCAGGCGGTTCACCAACTTCCGGAACCGGCAGCAGCGCTACTACTACCTATAACAATGCCGGTACATTCACAATTGACCTTTTAGTAACCGATGTTAATGGCTGCAAGGATAGCGTGCAACAAACTGTGGGTGTTGATGACTTCTCTGCTGAAATAGGATTCACTGCGACCAATGTGGAAGGTTGCGGGAACCTAATTGTCACATTCGTTGATACAACAACTTCGCTTACCAACCCCAATACCAATTCTTGGACCTGGGATTTTAACTATACGGGAGGGWCTTTTAGCAATGACACATCSAATTTTGGMCCTAAYGTTGGYCACTTTTATGATATCCCCGGTTCTTACACTGTTGCRATGGTTGCCACCAATGCAGCTGGTTGTAAAGACACYGCTTTCAACACTACTTTTATTCAGGTCCATGACCTACCCTCAGTAGGATTTGTCGCAGACACGCTTGTATCMTGYGGMGTKCCATTCACGGTYACATTTATAGATACCACAGCCGGTGCTGCTTCCTGGKCCTGGGATGTTGACAATGAGACGGTRCCTCCTGCMCCTCCGGGYTTTGACTGGTCCACTGATTATACCACGGATACYGTTGTGCATACCTATAYKGATACAGGTTGYTATAATGTATCMGTGATTGTTACGGACACGAACGGTTGYATWGACASYGTCAAATTCGACGATCTAATCTGTCTTACACRACCGGTAGCAGAGTTTATYGCCGATACGACTATGGACACCTCKGATTTACAAATGCCYTTTATAACCAAAGGCTGTGTTCCCTTGAAAGTCCATTTCCTTGACCAGAGCACCTATGACACAACGCTCATCAATGACAGTATTGTTTCATGGTATTGGGACTTTGGTGATGGGTATACGATCTTTGGGGGTGACAGCGGTATTGTAGATAGCACCAACGATTGCCTTACGTATTGTACTTATCGGAATCCGACACATATTTATGTGGACACTGGAAGCTTTACGGTCACCTTGGCCATCGCTACTTCATTAGGATGTAAAGATACCATCACCATGGATGCGACCGCCATGTGTCAAATCATGGGTGGCCCATGTGCTGTAGAACCGGGTATGGTGCCGATTGCCGATTTCAGAGCTAACGATACGGTTGGATGCCATCCATTCTCTGTTGAGTTTAAAGACCTTTCTTCCTCTTTTGCGAATGAGTGGTCATGGGATTTTGGTGATGGAGGAACCGACCAACAACAAGACCCTCCTTATACTTATTCTCAAGAACTTGGATTTTTTGACGTCTGGGAAATTGCCATCTTCAACGGTTGTAACTCTGACACCGTATTCTTTGACAGCCTGATTGAAGTGGTCGCTCCTAGACCAGAATTTTCAATAAAGACCTTTAAGGATAGTGCGTGGAGCGATGACGTACATTTCTGCTTTGAAGACTCTTTGTTAACAGGTGGATGGAAAATTCAGATCCGAGACACCTCCCAAGGCCCTCCAGATATATGGGTATGGGATCTTGGTGATGAGAATACCATCAATATTCCAATTCCGAATTCAATCTATGATTCTTCMTTTGTGGTTTGGAACAGTGATACCTCCTTCATCTATTTAGGWGTAGACAGCATTTTCACSGTCAATAATGAYACTTTRTTTGTWGATGCCGATACSGTGATCTTCGCAGTKGACACCTTCTTCTTTAAGGCKGGCGAYACCATCACTTGCGATACCACATTCTTCGTAATCAACCCWGGAGACACKTTRTTTATGGATGCWGATACSGTTCCACCRAATCCYCCAACCGAGGACAARCAYATTGCMGGYGAYGTYASSCATTGGTTYGGAATGCARGTRGATACYGTTATYATTACMACYGGSGAYACSYTGAYRAYMTATGAGCACTGYTTTACCCCMATAATGGATACCATKGTGGTGGAAACYTAYAGGATAGTTATGTCCCAAACCGTSGAYACRGTRCARCAGGCCAGTGTWGATACTTTTGGGTGTGAAACCATWATTACCGAGTTGCTTGATGTTRAAACMACTCCAWCWTTCAATATYCTTACACCTTATCCAGAAGAYACCTTGTGTTTCGGRCCAACGGACAGTATCATTACCATTAGAGACACGAATTTTATCCAACATGCGGATATTTGCATTACCAGAAGGAGCCCAATAACTTCTACTACCCCGACTTCGGTTACGATTGGAACAGAGGTCCTTAATATTACATGGTCGTCCATTAGTACGGACTCCACCGTTTATATTTTCCCTGCAGATACCAACTTCTTTGGTATGGATACAGTACCAGCGGATACCACTTTCCCTGATACTACCTTTGTCCAAGCGGACACCATTTTCTCAGGTTTGTGTGACACTATTTTCCTTCCAGCGGATACGATTGTAGATCCACCGGATACCGTAATTACTCCTGAAAGGATCAAAGCAAAACCGTTCACGCATGTATACAATACGCCTGGAACCAAGACTATATGGTTGTACGAATGGGTAGTATGTCCTACGTGTCCGGATTCCATTTGTCTTGATTCGACCTCGGTTGATGTCTTTATATCAAAGATAGAGGCTGACTTTACGATCAATGCCCCGTTTGGGGGAGATACGACCGGTTGTCAACCGACCTCCTTCTTCTTTGAGGACAATACCACCATGATCTATGATAGTGTGCAACGCATTTGGGATTTTGGAGATGGGTTCATCCTGGTTTCACCGACGTTCCCATTCCTGGATAACCCAATTCCTCCTGGGCAGCATGCTTCAGCCTGTCAGCCAGGTGGCTCAACCTTCGGTTCTTACAAGCAAGTGAGCCACACTTATTGTGACTCAGGCGTGTTTGATGTAAAGATGGTAATCATTGATCAGTATGGTTGCAGGGACTCTGTTATCAAGCAGGTTTATGTGTTCCCAGATCCTATTCCAACAATTGTATCTGATTCCATTACTGGATGTGTGAACGATCCTACTAAGGAAAACCTGGAGGTGGTATTCATGGACACGGTTACGCATCCTTTCCAGATTGAATATTACATCTGGAATTATGGAGACGGTAGTGGCACTGACACTTCCTGTAGCTGGAGAACGGACCCTCATGAATACACTACTTGTTTGACGTTTCCTGTGACACTTACCACAATAGATGTCAACGGGTGTCAGAATCAAAACCCGGCTTCGTTGTTTATTACTACGTCTTGTCCTTCGGCAGGTTTTGTTTCAACAGCTCAATCGGTGTGTAGCGGTGCTCCGCTTACATTCATCAGCACCAGTACTCCAGGAGGCGTTCCCCTGGTGAATTTTACCTGGGATTGGTGTGATGGAACACCGATTACATCAGGTCCGAATACTTCCGCCAGTCATACCTTCAATGTTGACACGACTACAATTTTCAACGTAACGCTGACGGTTGAGGATGCCAACGGATGTAGAGATACTGCTTCTTTTCCTGTTACAATAGAGAAGCCGGTAGCAAATTTTACGGGATTCTTTGTAGATACATTGGCCGACTGCCCGAACATTTTCCAGTTTGAAGATTCTTCATCGGCAGATGTTACCAACTGGAACTGGGACTTCGGTGATGGCAGTCCCATCTCTTTCTTAGCCCCTCCAGTTCAGAACACCTACGTAACACCCGGATTATACACCGTAACGTTAACGGTGACCAATGCCTCTGGCTGTACTGATACAATCGTGAAGATAGATTACGTAAAGATCAAGGGGCCAGTTCTCATTTCAGAGTCGCAAGTTGCGCCGGGCACTTGTGCTCCTTACCCTGTAACATTTACTGCCACTGGCTTTAATACGGACATTTATCAGTGGATATTTGGAGATGGAAGTGACACTTCAGTTGTAATGAATGCAGATCCTGCCAATCCCATCAATACCACGGTAACAGTGACACATACTTATACCCAAGGGGGAACTTTCATTCCTGTGCTCATTATCACAGATCCTGAGACCCCCAATGAACCAGGTTGCCCGTTCCCTTTTCCACTGGCTGCGGTTACGGTGCCCGGACCCTCGTTAGGTTTCTTTAAGAATGATACTATCTGTGGACCAAGAGCCATCACTTTTATCGATACTTCAATCATGACCTCTGCTATTGACACATTTTGGTGGGACTTCGGTGATGGAACGGGGATCATTTCTGGAATAGGCTCCATTCCACCTGGTACCTACACACATACTACAGGGGATTACAACAGTCCGGTAGGTGGCCCGTTTACTGGACCGACACACACGTATGAGAATCCTGGTGTGTATTTGGTAACCTTCGGTGCAAATATTGGCCCCTGTAAGTACCAAACCAATGTAGATACGGTAGTGATATTCGGCATGGACTTGCCTGATTTCAAAGACTGTCCGCCATATACTGCGACCTGGGACACCAGTGGAATAACGGTGGATCCAGCATTGTTACCATATGATATGAGTTTACTCAGTTGGGACTTTGGAGATGGCACAGCTCCAGAAATCGGTGGCACGGTGCAGCATACGTATCAGTCAACAGGAGATACCATTAATACAATTACTTATGATATCACGGTAACCTTTAGTTCTACTTGCTCCTTTGTTGCGGGTCAAGCCAGCGTCTTCCCAACGCCCAATGCCGACTTCATTATTGACCCAGCTGTATCTGGATTATCAGTAATTGTTTTATTAAAGAACACCAGTAATGGTGCGGATTCTGTGATCATCTGGGATTTTGATGATGGGTCAGGTAAAGAAACATACTTCGCCCCACCGGGTGGTGGACAGTATGGAAATACGGCACATACCTATATAGATTCAGGCACCTACAATATTGAACTAATTGCCTGTAACCGGGGCGGGTGTTGTGATACCATTGTGATACCCAAGCACATCTTGATTAAGATACCGAATGTATTCAACCCTGGATCGAATAATCCTCAGAATTCAGTGTTCTATATCGGTGACTTCTTCTCTGATACGCTTGATCTTTCTAGCGCGGTGTTGAGACTGGAAGTATTCAACAGATGGGGTGAGCAAGTTTATATCAACGAAAACTACCAGCAATGTGATCCGTTTAGCAACAATCCAGGCGAGTTTTGCTGGGATGGACGCAACAAGAAAGGTAATGAGCTGGGAACAGACACTTACTATTACGTGCTCACGTTGAACAATCAGACCGCTATCAATGGCTTTGTCATGCTGCTGAGACCGAATAATTAGGGAAGCGGGGTTCTTGAACAGGTACCCTTCGGCTGCGCTCAGGGTACGAGACGGAGCTGACATGTGAGTTCTCAGAGCGGGGTCGAAGTGAACGGGTTCGGGAATCAATGGGCAGTGAACCCTTCGGCTGCGCTCAGGGTACGAGATGGAGCAATCATGTGAGTTCACTGAGCGGAGTCGAAGTGAACGGGATTGGGAATCAATGGGCAGTGTACCCTTCGGCTACGCTCAGGGTACGAGACGGAGCTGACATGTGAGTTCACTGAGCGGAGTCGAAGTGAACGGGTTGGGGAATCAATGGGCAGTGTACCCTTCGGCTTCGCTCAGGGTACGAGACGGAGCTGATATGTGAGTTCACGGAGGTGAGTGGAAGTGAAAAGGTTAAAGTGAATTCATCAAAAAGATGAACTAGGTCAAGAATGAAAGGATATATGTACATACTGGAATGCGATGACGGAAGTTATTATACTGGCAGTACCAGATATCTAGAAAAGAGAATAAAGAATCATAAATCTGGTACAGGTGCAAACTATACCAGTAAACACCTCCCAGTTGAATTGGTTTATGTCGAAGAATTTACACGGGTACATCTTGCTTTCGATCGTGAAAAGCAAGTTCAAGGTTGGAGCCATGCCAAGAAAAAGGCACTAATTAACGGTGATCTGAATTTACTCCACAAATTGTCCGAATGCCAGAATGACTCACATTCTAAAGGAGCCCTTTGATATTGCTGGGGTACCCTTCGGCTGCGCTCAGGGTACGAGACGGAGCTGACATGTGAGTTCACGGAGCGGAGTCGAAGTGAACGGATTGGGGAAGCAATGGGCAGTGTACCCTTCGGCTGCACTCAAGATACGGYAWYRGRCAGTGWACCCTTCGGCTGCRCTCARGATACGNGNTNNAKCRGRCAGTGAACCCTTCGGCTGCGCTCAGGRTACGAGAYGGAGCTGACATGTGAGTTCTCAGAGCGGAGTCAAAGTGAACGGGTTCGTGATCAACAAGGTGACTTCTATCAGCTTTCCATGGACTACATTAGACACTGCATTTAAGGATAAAACGATTATTCAGTATTCCCACAGGTCACTCTCAAAGTTTCTCATTTTTTCCTTGATCCGTTCTGCTTCCAGCTGAAACGCTATGCCACTTTTGTATTCATGGATGGAGCGATCCATAACGTTACTCTCTTTGTGGATATAACTGTGGAACATGCGCTTCCAGAATAGGTCGTCAAATGACATACGTGCCCCATCATTGTGGTTGTTGAACACCTGCTGACTAGCGAACACAGGGCGTGCCTCGGCGAAATATATCCAAAATAAGGTCTGCCTCCCTATAACATTTCCAAATTCGTCCATCTTTACTGCCTGTGGCGCGATACCAACTATGCGAACATCCATGGTTGAGCGCTGCTTGTCAAAGAACCACTCTTCTTTTATCACATATCGACGTATATCACCGGCGGAAATTTCTTCTATAACCTCCAATGTATCGTATCCTCCGTCAAGCCCATCAACTATTTCAATAGTGGTATCCGCAAGCAGCGAAAACACGGCTGTTTTACTGAGCGGATAATTGAACTCATCATCAATAGGATCATAAGCAGTTATAGTACCTTCTCCCACACCGGTGAGTAGCACATCGAACAATGATTGGTACTCCGCCTTCGGCTCTAGTGGATAATATAGGGGATGGTTGAACTTCTCTCTTAAGTCAATGGTCCTCCAAATGACTTTACGGTACATTACATCAGCCTGTCGCAAAGGAGGGTACGGAACTGGGGGCTTAAATCGCTCGCCATCCTTCACTCCAATTTGTCCTTCTACGCAGTTAGTACCCAATAGTATACTCAGTGCTATGATCCATCTTAGTCTTCCCATTTTATGCTCCTTACTTTTTGGTTTTCACTTACTGGTTGTTTGATTAAGCGCTACGTGATCAGAATAGGGAGCCTTTTTCAACTCCCCCATCACGGTCCACAGCGCCCTTCATCAGCTCTATTTCACCTTGATGATAACGCCAGGGATACTTTCTATCGACGTGTTTTTAGATTTTGCCTTTACCTTGCTAAAGATGACAAGTTGACCTCTACGTGCCTTTTTTAGATACTGCTTCATCTTCAGTGTCAAACGGTTGTTTGGAGAAGTTTCCTTTATGAAAACGCCCCCCCCAACATCTAAGGACATTTCAAATGACGTTACGTGATACTTCATGTCAAATATAAAATCCTGATTGGCCCTCAATCCCCGGGCAACGTTGATCCTACCACGACTGAGAGGCCCTTCATTTTCAACACCCATAAATGATGCAGTTGGAGGTGGTGTTCTCTTTACCCTAAATTCCTTGGTACCCATGGTTTGCCATTTCCCTTCGGCAATCTCTGCCTGTACTGTAATAATGCAAGTACCCGGACTCTCCACTGTTACCAGATAATCGCCTGATTTACGAGGATCCGGCACGATGGTACCCCTGACACCACTTAAAGTAGGCCTAATCTGCTTGGACCCAAAACCAGAAACGGATACCGTTACCGGATTTTGAGGCCCTATGTAGAATACGTTCATTTTATTAGGAGATACATTGATACTGGGTTCAGCTATGGTATAACTAGACTTAAACGCATACGATTTTGTGCCGCTGGTAGTCTTTTGAAAAACAACTCCTTCATAGTCGAAATCACCTATGGTCGTTCCTGGAATCAATAGTTTTCCTTTACCATTTACAATGCTCAATGAATCAAAGACCTCGCGCAGGGCATAATCCCCAGATCCAATGGTGTCCACTTTACCAATTGCAACAACAGGTGCTGTTACTGAATCGGAAGCGGCCAAGAAAATATCGGCCCTGAAAGTATCACCTAGGGTTATGTATGTCTTATGGGGAATGACAATGGCCTCCACTTTATTGAACGGAATTGGATCGCCATCAATCTC
The DNA here is from genome assembly GCA_016764395.1 of Flavobacteriales bacterium. Classification (GTDB taxonomy): domain Bacteria; phylum Bacteroidota; class Bacteroidia; order NORP154; family NORP154. The sequence continues at coordinate 18,523 of JAESRW010000166.1, read as the reverse complement.
CTTCTCGAGATAGTTAATAATCTCGGCCTCTGCATTTCTTACTGATGATTGCATTTGAGACATGTTGCATACAACCGCAATGGCAGGTAGGTGTTCAAAAAATTCAGATTCCCAGGAAATCTGTGGTTCTCCATCTATTCGAGGTGGATCATCTGTGTTGAGTGCTGCCTGAATTGCATCTTTGACAGCTACGTCTTCCGGGGCCACCAGTGTCATCATAAACGCTCTAAATTTGGCCAGCTCCGCTCTCAACGCTGCACCCTTACCATCATTCAGCATCATTGTAGCAGGCTTGTCAGTATCTGCTTTGTTTTCAATTCCTTCCTTGGTTTTCATCTTCTCAATCGCTATGTCCTTATCCTCTGGATCCAGGCCCTCAACATCGATTACCAGTGCAATCTTTAAATCCTCCAGGTATCCCACCATCAAATTGGCCTGGGCCCTCACCGCTATTGCTTTTTGCTCCCATCGCTTCGCCTTGGCTGGATTCAGCGTTGCCGCAGTCGTAAACTTTTCATAAACTTTCTCACTCTTCGCCGCGAAGTTGGCGGTTGTTTCAACCAATCCCTGATTGATGAGGACAAAGGCATCAAGCACCTCTTTAGACACATTAAGTGCTAACAGTGCGATTAACACCAAGTACATCATGTTGATCATCTTTTGTCGTGGGGACATATTACCGCCGGCCATATTTAGAGTGTTTTGTGGTTTCTGCTAATTTTATCACACATTTGAGATGTGTCAATATAAAACGCAGCGAGAATCGGGAATAGTGCAATGGAGGTGGGTCACCAGAGTCAAAATCCAGAGAACCAAGAAATATGGGCGAAAATTGGACAAAAAAAATCCCGTACATTTTCATGTACGGGATTCTATTTTAGCTTAGCTTGATGCCGTTAGTAGGACCAAAGGTCATGTTCTAACAAGAAGAGTTGATTCTTAACCCTTTCTGCCTCCAACTGATAGGCCACACCTGAGGTATAATCATGCAAGGAACGGTCAAATACATTGCTTTCCTTCTTGATGAAGCTATTAAACATCCTCTTCCAAATTATGTCTTCATAGGTTCTTCGCTCTGCGTCGTTTTGACGATTGAACACCGCCTGGTTCGCAAATACATATCGTGCTTCTGGGTAGTAAATCCAGAAGAGGTCCGCAAGACCCATTTCATTACCGGATTCGTCCTTCTTCGCCACTTGTGCAGACATTCCAATAATACGAACTTCCTGAACTGATCGCTGTCTGTCAAGGAACCAATCCTCCTTAAGAATGTACCTTCTCATGTCAGTTGCCAACACCTCATTAGTTACAATAACCTGTTCCAGCTCACCCGTTTCAAAATTCTCCTCCATAGAGGTATCTATCTGAGTGAGCTTGGCGAGCACTTCATCCTTGGTCAATGGCGTTCTAAACTCATCATCAATTGGATCATAAGCAGTTATTGTACCTTCGATAATACCCTCTTTTATCACATCGAATAACGATTTGTAATTCGTCTTCGGTTCTTCTGGATAATACAGCGGGTGATTGATCTTTTCACGAAGGTCAATGGTGCGCCATATACGCTTTGTCCACATCACATCAGCCTCCCTTAAAGGAGTATATGCGATCACTTTTCTGGTAGGTGCATGCGCTGGGATGTATACCCCGTCCAACACATCAGCTTGAGCCGATACACTTCCTGAAGGAATTGTAAATAAGGCGATGACAGCGAGTGTGCCTAATCTTTTCAAAATTGAATCCATAAGTTGATTTTATTTTGTCCACCCTACGTTTGTAACGGGAATGGCCTTGATTAGTTACCTAAGTCTACTTTATTTATTTGTTAACAGCGTATGCCAACTCGCCGTAATTCATCGATTATATTACCTTAATGGTAATACCTGGAATCTTTTCTACAGGAGTTTTAGGTGACTTAGCCTTAACATTCTCAAAAATCACCCGTTGGCCTTTTTTGGCTTTCTTAAGGTATTTCTTCATGTTGGCTGTAAGGCGGTTATTCTTGGAACTCAAAGTTGCAAAAACTCCTCCACCAGTATCAACTGACAAATCGAATGACACCACTTTATAGCTTAACTCAAAATCAAAATTCTTCATCTTAGCCATCAGTCCCTGAGCCGCTTTCAACTTACCAGGCGATAGTGTACCTTCTCCCTCAACCTTCATAAAAGATGCTATAGGAGGAGGTGTCCTCTTTACCCTGAAGTCTTTTTTACCCATATTCTTCCACTTCCCAGGTGATATCTCCGCTTGTACGGTAATATAACAATCACCGGGACTTTGAACTGTAGCGATATAACCTCCCGGCCTGCGCGCATCGGGTTTCAGAGATCCCCTAACCCCACTTAATTGTGCTTTAACCTGCTTGGCACTGAAACCAGATACCGATACCGTCACCGGATTATCAGGACCAATGTAAAATACGTTCATCTTATCCGGAGATACGTTAATACTTGGTTCAGCTATCGTATAGGATGCCTTAAAAGGGTATTGCTTTACACCCGTTGTTGTTTTCTGATACACAATCCCCTCATATTCAAACTCTCCTGTGGTTGTTCCAGGAATTTTCAGCTTACCTCTACCTCCCTCAACGTAAAGGGAGTCCATATCCCCTTCCAAAGTATACTCACCAGGCCCTATCGTATCAAGTTTTCCAAGTACCACGGTAGGCGCGATCAAAGAGTCAGAGGCTGCTATAAAGATGTCAGCTCTGAAGGTGTCACCTTTGGTTACATAGGTCTTGTGCGCAATTACAATTGCCTCCACCTTGTTGAATTTCATCGACTCACCGTCAATTTCCTTCTCGAGGTATCCAATCATTTCAGCCTCTGCATTTCTTACAGAGGATTGCATCTGCGACAAGTTACAAACGACCGCAATCGCCGGTAGATGTTCAAAAAAATTAGACTCCCAGCTATGCTGAACTCCATCACCATGCACCGGTGGATCATCCGTTTCCAGGGCCGCTTTTATTATCTCTTTAAACTGAGTATCTTTTGGCTTGATCATGTCTATCATAGCCGCCTTAAACTTCTCAAATTCAGCCTTGAGCTTCTCCCCGTTTTTTTCAAGGATCATCATCGTAGCAGGCTTGTCTGTATCAGACTTATTCTCAACCCCAGCAATCGTTTTCATCTTCTCGATTGCAACTTCTCTTTCATCGTCGTCCAGGCCTTCAATCCTGATAACCAATTCAATTTTCAACTCTTCAAGAAGTTTTACAAGTGATTCCGCCTGATCTTTAACCTGAAAAGCCTTTCTCTTCCATTTCCCAGCTACAGCTGGGGCAGAAGCCTCTGCTTTCACAAAATTCGCGTATATCTTTTGATTCTTATCCGCAAAGTTTGTTGTTGTTCTTACCAAACCCTGATTGATCAGTACAAAAGCATCTAGAACTTCCTTCGAAACGTTTAGCGCCAAGAGTGCAATCAACACGAGGTACATCATGTTAATCATCTTCTGACGCGGGGAACCACCTCCAGCCATATCCTTTCCTTATTTTTTTGTTCTTATATAATTAATCTCGGTCTCCAATTGTTATGCGCCAGCTTCACCACCGCCGTTGCTACCACCCGGACGAATATTCATTGCCGCTAGCATATTGCCATAAACATTATTGAGAGCAGCCAAGTTGTCGCCCAGCTTAGAAACTTCTTCTCTGGATCGTTTGGCTCCTTCAGCTGAAGAATTAAGATTTTGCATAACGTCTGTCAGCCCGGTGTAGAATTCCTTAACCGCAGTAACACGTTGGTTAGATTCCTCTGCCTCATTCGCATATGATGAATTCAACTGCCCTAAGCTTCCTGTCAATTGATTCATCTGGTCAATCATAGACTTAGAAGCATTGGATGTGCCCGACAAGTCCTCAATTGATTGTAACAGCTTCCTACTAGAGTCCTGCAAATCTGTCTCATACATGGAGTTTAAAGTCGACAAATTGTGTGTTAACTTCTCCATTTCTCCGTTATACCCTTTCGCAGATTCAGATGACGAAGCAATTTCATCTAGCGCAGTGACCGCCTTACTATAAGATGTGTTCATTTCCTCCATCTTGGCAGCAGACGATGTCATGCTCGTACTATACACCTCGGTAGAAGCGGCAATATTTCCTAGATTATCCTTTACACTTGTAGATACTGACGCCAGTTCTTCCATGGCTTGATTACCTTGCGCGTATGCATCATTTAACGACCCAATAGACTGAGAGGCTTCCTTCACTTTTTCAGAATACTCACTAGTAACATTGGCCGCATCCGATAGGTCAGTTAAGTTTGAAGCACTCACACTTAGGCTCTTCATCCCTGCACTTAAGCTGCTTATCAACTCAGGTCCGATCTTAGCATCCTCCAGCATCCTATCCAGTTGTTCAGTAATTGTACCGCTTAATACGACCGGCGCGTGAGCCTCTATTTCTTCGTGTTCTTCATCATCATCCATGTGCGCAAGCTCCGGATAAACAATGCTCCAATCCAATTCCTCGTGAGGAGGCTCAAAAGCAGAGAAAAAGAAGATAATAGCCTCGGTTGAGAGCCCAAGTATCAACATAAGACTCGCTCCAGGATAATGTTGGATTTTGAAAAGGGCACCTAATATTACGATTGATGCTCCCCACCCATATAGGTATGCCATAAACAGTTTCCCCTTCTTACTCTGTAATACATCAACAACTCCCATACTATATTTTAAAAATTTAGATAATCTTTTTGCTTAATTACTGAAATATGATCTGCAATTATAATAATATATTAAATGTAAGTACCCCCATTTGTGAATATAAAAAACTCAGAATAAACTCCTATTTTCCTATTCACTGGCAATCAAGTCCCTACATTGCGTCACCTTTGGACCTTCCAAGGTAGGTCATCACGCTTCTAAAGCCTATATAGCTCTTCGCCGTGTCCTGATACTCATAAGTACGCGTGCCTGTTTGAAGATAGTATGCAACATCTTTCCACGAGCCACCTCTAATAACTTTTCTCTTCAAAGCAGGTGGATCACTTTCCTTTGCCTCATACAAATAATCTTGGTTAAGATCATGGGAGAAGTTATAAGCAGACTCATCGTAGGCATTACTGGTCCATTCCGCTACGTTACCCGCCATGCAAAACAAACCAAATTCGTTAGGTGAATAGGATGTTACAACAACCGTATGAAATCCACCATCATCAATATAGTTACCCCGCATCGGCTTGAAATTGGCCAAGAAGCATCCATTGCTATTCCTTATATATGGGCCACCCCATGGATATGGTGAAAGGTCAAGCCCACCTCTAGAAGCGTACTCCCATTCAGACTCAGTTGGCAACCTAAAATCGTTTACCATGGTACCACCATTACTCAACAGGAAGCTATTTAACAACTCAGACCTCCATATACAGAATGCCCTCGCCTGTTTCCAGGTTACACCCACAACAGGATAATTATCATACGCTGGGTGCCAAAAGTACATATTGGTCATTGGTTCATTAAACGAATAGGTGAAATCGTGCACCCAAGCCAACGTATCCGGATATACTCCTATGATATCCTTTATAATGAACACAGATCGGTCTTTTAACCCCTGTTCTCTATTACTTTTTTGAGCAGCAGCCCTAAGGTCAATTCTGTAATACTCAAAATTGAGCTTTCGCGTATCAATTCTCTTTCTTCGGTAAAAACGCTCATGTTCAGGCAAAGACATTTGATCAAGTGCCTCACGTTGCTCATCATCTGCCCAATAAATAGGCTCATCCCAATTTAACTGAGGTGGATCTAGATCCTGATCATAGCCATCTGTCATATGAAAATAATCCTCAGATACTTCCTCTCCAAGTATTCTTCGGGCCAATGAGTCTCTTACCCAGTTCACGAATTGACGATACTCATTATTGGTAATTTCAGTTGCGTCCATATAGAATGCCTGAACTGAAACAGATTTCGCTTGCGCAGTTTGTGCGTAAGGAACATCCTGGTCGCTAGGGCCCATGTGGAAAGCTCCCATYGGCAAGTATAACATACCATAAGGATCTGGTTGAAACCATGGCATTCTTCCTTGCACACCTATCAACTCGCCCGAACCCTGTGAAGCACATCCCGATAAAATGACTGGCATCACTATAACAAAAAAGAGTAGCTTTTTCATATTTCCTCCCGTTTAGAAGCTGTGTGTTAGTAAACCTAATAATTTAAAATGAACCCCTTGTAACGCATAGAATGGATTTTGGTTACAAAAACCTCACATTCCTATATCTCTGAGCAGTAACTTTCTCATTTAATTTGAAACAATACCCAACAAAGACCTCATGTGATCCGCTGTTAAATCCTCTCAAAGCATTGAGTGAAATGTCATACGANNNATATCCWAYKNNNAAGTKGNNTTYCANCNMATAMYCYKMMAKRMMTSKKAANTTGMAWYYACWYCNARATKCKCTATACCCAACGCCAGCCCAAAACTGATTATTATAAAAGAGCAGCGCGCTCAGATCAATTTGAGGTGCAACAGCAGGACCCAACTTCGCATATAAGGAAGGTTTTAGCTCCAATTCCGCGGTAAGTCGTTGCGTAAAACCACCCGTTGCGTAGAAGTGGCGTTTTAACTTGAAATCAATTTGATCAAACCCAGCAGCAGATTCCGATAGTTGTGTGGAAGACAAACCTACATAATAGGTAGGTGTACTATAATACAAGCCAAATCCAAAAGTTACCGCCCCACCGCTCAATTGCTCTATAGGTATGGTAGGGTCAGCTTGATTGTCAAAAGGCACGAAATCTTCTCCATTTATCTGGCTATTAATAAAGCCACCCCTAATTCCAATGCCGAGTTGGCCTGGACCAAGATTTTTGTGAAAAGAGTAAGACAACCTTGTGTACAAAGTTGATTGAAGACCAAGCTCGTCAGAGATAACCGTTAAGCCCAACCCTCCTTTCAAGATTTTTACCGGAGCATCTACATTAATTAAAAAAGTTGATGGAGATCCAACAAAACCTACCCATTGGTTTCTGTATAATGCATTTGTACAAATCGACCCTTTGGTACCTGCGTATCCAGGATTAATGGTCATTTGATTGAACATGTTTTGCTGAAACTGTGGCTCTTGCTGAGCCAATGAAGCTCCGTAGAAGAAGCCACTTACTAGTAAAAGAAGTAAAACCTTAGTCCTCATATCTTGAAATGAAACGCTAAGATAAGGAAATTTATTCTTTTCGAGCAAGCGCTTCCCCCATTATAGAGGCATGAACCGATGAAGACACAAAGTATGACTACGGATGAGAATCGAAACAGCCTATTGTCGTGTCAAACATACTTTAGCGGGACCAAGTTTCGATCCTTTCCACTTTTTCCGCGTTAAAAAAGTTTCCCGTTGCAAAGGCTAGGCTCAGTTTTTTGCCTTTAAAAAAGAAAAGTCTCTTCAACTTACCCCACACGGCACGCTTGTCACGACACTTGCTACCCCATCTTCTGAAAAGCCAATAGCCATCTGTCGGGTACATCATCCTCACAAGCTCTCTGGTAATCGGCGTATGAGCAAGGTGCCAGGTGATGCCGCTCAAATCGAATTTCTTCGCTCTCAGGATAAGGGATACTCATCCACCAGCGGTCACTCTTTCTGCTTTTGTAAAACACAATTTCGTGCTTCCCATCCTGGATGGCTACATGATATTTGGTGTACTTGGATTTATCCCCAACAGGATAATCCTTCTTGCGATTGTTAAACCCTTCAATAAAGTACCAAATCATTTGGGCAACGAGATGCAAGGTCTGATCAAAATTGTCAAGCGCAGGGTTAATCTCGTAAAATCCAATGGATGTAAGTTTATCGCTCAACCCAGCATACCTTGTGATTTGACAGGCTTCTTCACCATAAAACCCATTGGGCGAGGCATTTTTATTCGCTGGAGCATCTGATTGACGTATCGCTCCAATATCAAAGCTCAACAAATCCGCATTTCTTACGATCGGTTCGACCTCCTGAATATCGCTTTGAACAACACCGAGACGGTATGCATCAAAGAACAGCTTCCGCATTAAATCAAGGGCATGAACATCCACAAAATAATTTTGATATCCTATATTGCTGTAGTTATAGAGGTAATTGGGTTGATGCAGGATAATCTTACTCAAGTAATTCTGAGAATTCRACTCCTGGCCYGCTATGCCCAGGTCAAAGGTCGGGCCGACCACCACCATATTAATGGTTTGCTCGATACTTTGATAAGCCGTGTAGTTAGCATACGTTAAATCCTGACTTCCACCAATGATAACAGGTATAACTTTATGCTCAACAAGTTGGGCGATGGTAGATGAAAGCGCGAAATAAGTATCTTCTACCTTATTTCCTTCAATGATGTTTCCAAGATCTGCGATTTTGGTTTTCGTACCTCTTTGAAAGAGCCGGTACAACTTATTTCTAACTGCATCCGGAGCATCTGCACATCCAATATTGTTAACCGAATTCCGCTCCTCCTTGACACCAATAATTGCTAAATCAACTCCTTCTAATTCAGGGAAGGCACCATCTGCTAAATGAATGTCGATGACAGCACCTAACTGTGTAGGCAAATAGTCTTCATCCCTTTTAATTTTCGAGGCATCGACCGGCTCGAAATACAATTCAATATCCATAAGGGATAAAACTACTATTTCTTCTTCTTAAATCCTCGCCTTTTCTTAGGCGGTGCATTTTCTGCGATCTCCAGGCATTCCGTGAGTGTCAACGAAGCAGGATCTTTGTCTTTGGGGATTTTGAAGTTGTCTTTAGCAATCTTAATAAAAGGTCCATAACGGCCATTCAGTACTTGAACATCCTTGTTCTCTTCGAAACTGAGAATCAACCGTTCCCTATCCGCCTTGCGTTTTTCCTCAATTAATTCAATGGATCGCTCCTTTGTGATGGTCATCGGATCATCCTCTTTTTTTATCGAAACAAATTTCCCATCATGCCTAACGTAAGGCCCGAATCGCCCAATGGCTACAACGATTTCGAGTCCCTCGTACTCACCAATGGTACGCGGCAGCTTAAAAAGATCCAGTGCCTCCTCAAATGTTATGGTTTCAATGCTTTGCTCCTTTAACAAGCTTGCGAATTTCGGTTTGTCTTCATCATCCCTATGGCCTATTTGTGCCATTGCACCGTATCTTCCAATCCTCACAATTAGCGGCTTCCCGCTGGCAGGGTCGGTCCCAAGCTCACGTTCACCAGAAGCTCTTTCGCCTGTCTCAGTAGTCACCTCTACCTCCTTATGAAAAGGCCCATAAAACTGTCGAATCATTTCATTCCACTCCTTTTGCCCCTGCGCAATTTGGTCAAATTCCTTTTCCACATTGGCTGTGAAATTATAGTCTAAAACATCCCCAAAATGGGCCACCAAGAAGTCAGTAACCACGGTTCCAATATCAGCTGGGTACAGCTTTGATTTTTCAAAGCCGGTATTCTCAACCCCTACTCCACTATCAACGGTGCCAGACTTCAGTTTTAAGAATTTGAACTCCCGCTCCTTTCCTTCTCGGTCCTCTTTCACGACGTATTCACGGCGTTGAATTGTGGAGATTGTTGGAGCATAGGTAGACGGACGACCAATTCCCAAGTCTTCCATTTTCTTTACCAAACTAGCCTCCGTATAGCGGGCCGGATGTTTTGTAAAACGCTCTGTGGCATTAATCTCTTCCATATTTAAAGACGTTCCGATTGGGAGCGGAGGAAGCAAGTCTTTACCCACCTTAGCCGTACCGTTACCGTCAGCGTCATCGGTTGATTCAAGGTAGACTTTAAGGAACCCGTCGAATTTTATCACCTCACCTCTGGCAACAAATTTCTCCTTAGACCCAGAGACATTAATAGTAGCGATTGTTTTTTCTAACTGTGCGTCGCTCATTTGTGAGGCAATGGTTCGCTTCCAAATGAGTTCATATAGTTTTTGCTCAGAAGAATCACCTTCCACAGTGTGTTTCTCCAAATAAGTGGGCCGTATTGCCTCATGCGCTTCTTGTGCTCCTTTGGRTTTTGTTTCAAAGGATCTCAGATGTACATATTGATCGCCATACGAACTGCGRATCTCCTGCTCGGCTGCGGTTTTGGCCGTATCTGATAAATTCACAGAATCCGTTCTCATATAGGTGATCTTCCCTGCTTCGTATAACTTCTGCGCAACCACCATAGTTTGGGAAACAGAATAGCCCATTTTTCTACTCGCCTCTTGTTGCAATGTTGAAGTGGTAAAAGGTGCTGCAGGACTTTTCTTTGATGGCTTAACTTCTAAATTCTCTACAGAAAACGTAGAAGATATGCATTCTTCGAGAAGGGTTTTAGCTTCTTCCTCACTATTTAATTTCCTTGGCAGCTCTGCTTTGAACAACTGTTGTTGGCCATCTACCAATACGGTAAACTCACCTACTACCTTATAATAGGAGCTGGACTCAAACGCCGTGATCTCCCTTTCACGATCCACAATCAACCGAACCGCCACCGACTGTACTCTTCCAGCTGAAAGAGAGGGTTTTACCTTTTTCCACAGGACAGGGGAAATCTCATATCCCACAAGCCTATCCAATACTCTTCTCGCTTGCTGCGCGTTTACCAATTCAATATTAATCCCCCTAGGATTTGCAATGGCCCGAAGAATTGCAGACTTGGTAATTTCGTGAAAAACTATTCTACGAATCTTATCCTCACTAAGGTCCAAAGCTTCGGCCAAGTGCCAAGAAATGGCCTCCCCTTCCCGGTCCTCGTCCGTCGCTAGCCATACCAGTTCGGCATCTTTTGCCTGTTTTTTGAGTTCACTAACTATCTTCTTTTTGTCCTCCGGAATTTCATAGGTGGGCGCAAAATGAGCATCCACGTCTACTGAAAGTTTCTTGGTAAGTAAATCCCGAACATGTCCGAAACAAGACTTCACCGTATACCCTTTGCCCAAAAACCCTTCAATGGTCTTTGCCTTGGCCGGTGACTCAACTATTACTAAATTTTTTGCCATCTCCACATTATTTAAAGAAGCGGTATTACGAGAATTCAGCAAGAAGGTTATCAAATACAACCTCGTACCAGATTCATTTTAATCCCCTTCCATCCATCCAACCGCTAAATCAAGTACTAAAATACCCCCACAAAATTTGCAAAAAGAGTGCAAAGAAAATGAAATCAAAATGGTAATTCCAAATTCCCTGATARTTTTTAAGACTGCAAAATAAAATAAGGTTGCCTCATCCATGGTGTCAAAAGCTTGACAATCGAACCATTTAAAGAAGGTACTTCAATGCTTGAGGCAAAACAGCCACCCAKACCTCCCAATTCATTATGACATTTTGTCACAAAGCAATTTTTCCGTAATTTTGAGGTGCAAATTATTGAAGTATTTTAGACTCATGAATAACAAGGATTTAATAATAGAAGCGCGACAGGGAGAAGCACTAGCTGACACGACTGATGCTACAGGTGAATTGGGAAAAGTGTACATAGAGAGCTATGGTTGCCAGATGAATTTCTCGGATAGCGAAATAGTTGCCTCTATCATGAAGCAAAAAGGGTATTCGCTCACCACAGACTACAATGACGCCGACCTGATATTGGTCAACACTTGCGCCATCAGGGACAATGCAGAAAAAAAGGTCCGAAATCGCCTCAAAACGTACAACGGAATCAAAAAGAGGAAGCCAGATGTAGTCATCGGAGTATTGGGCTGTATGGCTGAAAGACTTAAGTCAACACTACTGGAAGAGGAAAAACTGGTAGATATAGTTGCCGGACCCGATGCGTACCGAGACCTACCCAATCTGGTAGATCAAGTTAGTGAAGGCAAAAAAGCGATCAACGTAATTCTATCAAAAGATGAGACCTACGAAGAAATCGAGCCGGTTCGTCTTGCTAGCAACGGAGTTACGGCATTTATCACGATCACCAGAGGCTGTGACAATATGTGCTCCTTCTGCGTTGTACCCTTCACCAGAGGGAGAGAAAGAAGCAGAAATCCCGAGTCTATTATCAGAGAAGCTAAAGACCTGTTCGCTAAAGGATACCGTGAGGTCACCTTATTGGGGCAAAATGTGGACTCATACCTCTGGTATGGCGGGGGCCTCAAGAAGGAATTCGCTAATTTAAGTGAGGAAGAACAAGGAAAGAGCGTTCGCTTTGCACAATTGATGGAAATGGTTGCGAAAATAGATCCTTTGTTGAGAATTCGATTTTCAACTTCTCACCCAAAGGATATGACGGATGAAGTCTTATACACCATGGCCAAATATCCGAACATCTGTAATTACATCCACCTCCCTTTTCAATCGGGCAGCACAACTATTCTGGAGAAAATGAACAGGGGATATTCCAGAGATTGGTACAAAGCGCGAATAAGCGCCATACGGGAGATCATCCCAGGATGCGGAATTTCAGCTGATATAATAGCAGGATTCTGCTCCGAAACAGAGGAAGACCATCTAGAGACGCTGTCTTTAATGGACTGGGTGCAATATGACTTTTCCTACATGTTTAAGTATTCTGAACGACCCAAAACCATGGCTGAGCGAAAGTTTACCGATGATGTGAGCGAAGAGGATAAGACCCGGAGGCTGGAAGAGATCATTAAAATGCAGAACAAACACTCTTTACTAATTAATAAGGAGCGCATAGGAAAAACTTATGAAGTCCTAATTGAAGGCGTTTCCAAACGTTCAGAAGAGCATCTTTTTGGGCGAAATTCACAAAACACGGTGGTCGTGTTTCCAAGACAAAACTTTAGCGCTGGGGACTACGTTCATGTCAAAGTTTCCGAATGCACCTCTGCTACTTTGATTGGTAGGGTTGTTGATCTCGAGGAAATCGAAGCATAAACAATGAACGTACAGCAGATAAAACAACGATTTGGGATCATTGGCAATTCGCCGGTCCTTGACAGAGCCATCGACACTGCTATGCAGGTAGCTGGAACAGATATCTCTGTCTTAATTACCGGGGAAAGCGGGGTTGGTAAAGAAGTATTTCCACAAATCATCCACAGCCTAAGCGCACGCAAACACAAAGAGATCATTGCGGTAAACTGTGGTGCTATCCCGGAAGGAACCATTGATTCTGAACTCTTTGGACACGAGAAAGGATCATTTACAGGCGCTTACGAAGCACGTAAAGGATATTTTGAGGTCGCCGATGGAGGAACCATCTTCCTGGATGAAGTGGCAGAGCTACCACTACAAACCCAAGTTCGATTATTACGGGTATTAGAAACGGGAGAGTTTTTAAAAGTAGGGTCTTCAAAAGTGCAAAAAACCGATGTTCGAATTGTGGCTGCTACCAACGTCGATATTCCCCAGGCAATCGCGCATGACAAATTTAGAGAAGACCTATATTATCGATTAAACACAGTGCCCATCTATATACCACCTCTAAGAGAGAGACAAGAGGACATACATCTGTTTTTTCGAAAGTTTGCACTGGATTTCGCAGACAAATATAAGATGCCTGGGATTCGACTGGGAGAAAATGCGCAGGAGGTATTGGTTCAATACCATTGGCCGGGAAATGTGAGGCAGATCAAAAATGTAGCTGAGCAAGTATCGGTAATTGAAGAAAACAGAAACGTGTCAAAGGAATCACTGCTTTCTTATCTGCCAGTTAGCTCGACAAGCTCCTTACCCGTACTGTTCAAGGGAGGCGTTGAAGGTGAAAATTTATCAGAGCGTGACATATTATACAAGGTATTGTTTGATATGAAGGCAGATATCAGTGATCTGAAGAAGTTGGTATTTGGAATGCTACAGGGCCAGGAAGGTGGCGTAACTGTACAGTCCGACAATTCCGAATTACTAAATCGTCTAATTCAAAAATTTGATGCGGTTGAATCCAGCGAACGACGCAATCAACCGATTGAGCTTTCCAAGTTTCAGGATGATCGAAAAGCCCATAGTGAGAGCGTAACAGATCCGGAGGTAGCCATAGAAGTGCAAGAGATTGAAGAAGAATCACTATCTCTTAGAGATAAGGAAGTGGAGCTGATAGGAAAGGCGTTGGTCAAACACAAGAGCAATAAAAATGCGGCCGCTGAGTTAGGCATTTCAGAACGCACACTTTACCGCAAAATCAAAGAATACAATATAAAAGACTAAGTCTTTCGTGATTTCATCCCGCATATCAGGATTCACTTTTTTACTTATTGCAGCGGCACTGCTTGCCGTGTCAGGATGCAAAATAACGCTCTCTGGAGCCTCTACTACTCCAGAAATGAAAACGATCACCATTCAATATTTTCCCAACAATGCATCTCTGGTTCAACCTACCTTGAGCCAAGCCTTGACAGAAGCTTTAAAAGAACGCGTAATCGCTGAAACCAGTCTTCAGCTGGTGGATCAAACTGGAGATTTAAGTTTTGAAGGGGAGATCACTAATTACGCGGTAAACCCGGTAGCAATTCAGCAAAATGAGACCGCGGCAATGAATAGGCTTACCGTGACAATACGCATAAAATTCACCAATAATGTTGACGATAAACTGAGCTATGAAACGAACTTCACACGCTATGAAGATTATCTAAGTACAGCCGACCTAACTTCAGTAGAAGAGACACTTATAGCATCCATAAATGAGCAGCTTGTAGAAGATATGTTCAACAAAGCATTCGTTAATTGGTGAATTGTATTTTTGAGATATGAACGCTACCCAATTCATCGAATACCTGGAGCATCCATTAGCTATCTCTGAATCAGCGACGGCTGATCTCGGTGACCTGATCACCCAATTTCCTTACTTTCAATCAGCACGATTGCTTTACTTAAAAGGCTTACACCAAAATAAAAGCATTGAATATCCCAAAGTCCTGAAAATCACCTCGGCCTATGCAAATGATCGCAAGAAGTTATATGAGTTGATTATGCAGGAAGATCTACACAAGCAGATCAAGCTTGTGGAAGACCTCTCTGGCCCCGACAAGAACGACCATGCAGCTGACCTTTCACCGCTCGAAGCTCAGATCCTTCAAGAAGCTGTGAATGCTTCAATTAAGTTGGAGGTCAGCAAGCAAACTGAAGAGATTGCCGAAGAAAAGGACAAAGTTGAAATCACCGCAGTCAAAGAACCAAAGGTCAAATCTGATAAATTGAGCGGGAGAAAGAGCTTCAATGAATGGCTTAGGGCCCGTGGAAGCCAGCGTATCGATGAAAGCGTGGAAACAACAGAAGGGTTACCGGGTCATTCAAAGTTAATTGACAAGTTCATCGAAACGACACCCAAAGTTAAAGATGCCCGGTCAGCTGAGGCAGAAAGAGAGAAACAAGCTTTTTTCTCTCCTGTAGATACCGCCAGGCTAAGCCTTATTGATGATCCATCATTTGTAACGGAAACGCTGGCGAGTATTTATGAAGCGCAAGGATACCATGATAAGGCAATAAAAGCATACGAACTACTATGCTTGAAATATCCTGAAAAAAGGGATAACTTCGCCGCTCGAATAACAAATCTGAAAGATCAGTTGGGAAAAGGAACGTAGAATCGTTCAAGACAAGTCTTAATTTTAGCATAAAATGGCACTATTCATCACAGTACTCATCATTATCACTTGCGTACTACTCGTAATCATAGTTTTGATTCAAAACCCAAAAGGTGGAGGATTATCCTCTGAATTTTCTTCCTCAAACCAATATCTTGGAGTTCGAAAGACGGCAGATTTTTTAGAAAAGGCTACATGGACACTTGCGATTGTACTGTTAAGCCTGAGTTTGATGTCCAATTTTACCCAGCCTGACGGAGAAGTTATTCAGGAGTCTGTTATTCAGGAACAGATTGATGAGATGCCGGCACCACCACCGCCACTAGGCAGCAGTGCTCCGCTTCCAGGGACGACGAAGTAATTTCATTAGGCTGCCATAAAGACGGAACCCTCTTACCGTTTCAGCACATTATATGTTATAATGGCAATGTTTTATGCCAAAAGCACCTATATATTGAGTGGCATCATTAATGACAAGACCAAATCGATTTTAAAGCAATGTTTAACACGTCCCTGAAGAAAAGGGATACAATTTCAAAAAAGAATGGCATTAAAAATCAAACCTTTGGCTGATAGGGTGGTTATTGAACCAGCTAGCGCAGAGGAGAAGACAGCAGGAGGAATTATCATTCCTGACACTGCACAAGAAAAACCACAGAATGGTAAAGTAGTAGCAGCCGGAAAAGGCACCAAAGACGATCCTATTACTGTAAAAATTGGAGACGCTGTACTCTATGGCAAATATGCAGGCACCGAGATCACACTAAATGGCGGTGAATACATCATCATGCGAGAATCAGACATCCTGGCGATCGTTAACTAAAACTTTATTTAACCTAAAACTTCCCTCAGGGATAAACATTAATAATATGGCAAAGACTATAACATTTGATGCAGAGGCTAGAGATCAACTCAAAATAGGAGTTGACGCATTAGCAGATGCTGTTAAAGTTACATTGGGGCCTAAAGGGCGTAATGTAATTATGGACAAAAAATTTGGGGCACCTTCTATTACTAAGGATGGTGTTACTGTTGCAAAAGAGATCGAATTGAGCGACCCAATTCAAAATATGGGTGCACAGATGCTCAAGGAGGTGGCTTCAAAAACAGCTGATGTTGCTGGTGATGGCACCACTACCGCCACAGTACTTGCACAAGCAATCGTTAGGGCTGGCTTGAAAAATGTTGCTGCTGGAGCGAATCCAATGGATTTAAAACGTGGTATTGACAAAGGAGTCACTGCTGTTATCGAACAGCTTAATAAGCAAGCAAAGACGGTAGGTAATGACACGAGCAAGATCAAACAAATTGCTACCATTTCTGCCAACAATGATTCACAGATTGGTGATTTGATTGCTAAAGCAATGGACAAAGTAAAGAAAGAGGGTGTCATCACTGTTGAAGAAGCTAAAGGAACTGATACCACTGTTGAAGTAGTTGAAGGAATGCAGTTTGACAGAGGCTATATCTCGCCTTATTTCGTTACTGACACAGAAAAAATGGAAGTGGTGCTAGAAGATCCTTATGTGCTCATCCATGACAAGAAGATTTCTACCATGAAAGATCTCCTTCCTTTATTGGAAAAAGCAGCTCAGTCAGGCAGGCCTCTTTTGATCATTGCTGAGGACGTTGACGGTGAAGCTTTGGCAACTATTGTTGTTAATAAAATCCGAGGTTCGCTGAAAATCGCAGCTGTAAAGGCTCCGGGATTTGGAGACCGAAGAAAAGAGATGTTGGAAGACCTTGCCATTCTTACTGGTGGTACTGTAATCTCTGAGGAGCGAGGATACAAGCTGGATACAGCTGACCTTTCTTTCTTAGGATCTGCTAAAACCATCACCATTGATAAGGAGAACACTACTGTAGTAAGTGGAGCTGGTAAAGCAGCTGACATTAAAGCAAGGGTTAACCAAATCAAAGCGCATATCGAGAAGAGCACTTCTGACTACGACAAAGAGAAGCTAGAGGAAAGACTGGCCAAACTTGCTGGTGGAGTTGCTGTACTCTATGTAGGAGCACCTACAGAGATCGAGATGAAGGAGAAGAAGGACCGCGTTGATGATGCACTTCACGCTACCAGAGCCGCCGTTGAGGAAGGCATTGTAGCTGGCGGAGGTGTAGCTTACGTAAGAGCCATCGATGGTTTGGATAAAATTGACTGTGTTAACGACGATGAAGAAACAGGCGTCGCTATTCTGCGCAAAGCGTTAGAAGAACCGTTACGCCAAATCGTTGCCAATGCAGGACAAGAAGGATCTATCGTAATCCAGAAAGTTCGTGAAGGCAAAGGTGACTTTGGGTACAATGCTGCGACTGAAAAGTATGAAAGCTTATTGAAGTCTGGCGTTATTGATCCAAAGAAAGTAACCAGAGTTGCATTAGAGAATGCTGCTTCTATCGCGGGTATGCTACTCACTACTGAGTGTGTTTTAGCCGATGAGAAAGAAGTTGAGCCTGCTATGCCAGCTATGCCTCCAGGAGGTATGGGTGGGATGATGTAATCTCATTTAAGCTTTAAAAACCCTTCTTCTGGAAACAGAAGAAGGGTTTTTTTATGCCGCTTTGCAACCTGTGCTCAAATCAAAAATACAATACCTCCTTTTGTGTAGTCTAGTGCATCATTCGGGTTACAAAATGTTATGTAAAAAGTAAAATTGTATCTACATTTGCCCCTCTAATTCAAATTGAGCACATTAAACTAAACGAAAGACAGGCTTTGCTCCCACCAAAGCTTGGCCTTATAATTTGAACACGTTTAATTTAGTCTGGTGAGTTTCACCAAGAACATAAAGGGTATAAAGCCCAGTCTCCTAATAATCAGTTAACAACCTATGAGAACAAAACTTACAACCACACTTGTCTTAATGGCCATCTGCCTTATGGGCTTGAATCAGGCAACTGCACAATACTGTTTACCTACCTATAACACCGCGTGTAATTCAGATGATTTCATTGACTCTGTTGCTTTCAACACTATTTTCAACGGTTCAACTGGCTGCACCTCTCCTAGTGCAAATAATTACGAGGATTACACTGGCACGATAAGCACTACGGTAACACAGGGCTCCACCTATACACTCAC
>JAESRW010000324.1 GCA_016764395.1 Flavobacteriales bacterium | reverse complement strand
AGATGGAAAGGGACCAATTGGAGGCGAATTGTTTGAGATGCCACTGGAAAGAAAAGCACCTGGTGTAATCTTCCGTCAGCCGGTGAATGAGCCACTACAAACTGGTATTAAGGCAATCGATGCTATGATTCCTATCGGTAGGGGACAAAGGGAGCTTATTATAGGTGACCGTCAAACGGGAAAAACGGCGATTGCTATCGATGCCATCATCAATCAAAAGGAATTCTACGACAAAGGAGAACCCGTATTCTGTATCTATGTTGCAATTGGTCAAAAGGGATCTACTGTTGCAGGGATTCAGAAAATCCTAGAGGACAAAGGGGCCATGGCATATACTGTCATCGTATCGGCAACAGCTTCTGATCCTACGCCGATGCAATTCTACGCTCCTTTTACGGGTGCTGCCATTGGGGAGTATTTTAGAGATACAGGTAGGGCTGCTTTGATCGTCTTTGATGACCTTTCAAAACAGGCGGTTGCTTATCGTGAGGTTTCGCTATTGTTGAGAAGACCTCCAGGACGTGAGGCCTATCCCGGAGATGTATTTTACTTGCACTCTCGTTTACTTGAACGGGCTGCGAAAGTTATCAACTCTGATGAAGTAGCCAAGGATATGAACGACTTACCTGAATGCTTGAAGGGTAAGGTAAAGGGTGGTGGATCATTAACTGCGCTGCCAATCATCGAAACACAGGATGGTGATGTATCAGCTTATATTCCAACAAACGTAATTTCCATTACTGACGGACAGATCTTCTTGGAGAACAACTTGTTCAACGCTGGAGTTCGCCCTGCGATTAATGTAGGTATATCGGTATCAAGGGTTGGGGGTAATGCTCAAATCAAATCGATGAAGAAAATTGCAGGAACGCTGAAGCTTGACCAGGCACAGTACAGGGAGCTTGAGGCATTTGCAAAGTTTGGTTCTGATTTGGATGCTGCCACAAAAGCGGTAATTGATAAAGGTGTTCGTAATGTTGAAATCCTAAAGCAAGGTCAATATCAACCATTAACGGTGGCACAACAACAGGCGATCATCTATTGCGGGGTGAAAGGCCTTCTTCTCAACGTTCCACCAAAAGAGGTTAGAGGCTTTGAAGAGAATTTGTTGAGTGTACTTGCAGCAAATCACGGTGATATTTTGGAATCCTTAGCTACTGGCAAGCTGACTGAGGAGACTATTGCCGGTTTGGAGGAAGTTATTTCAAGCCTGACCGCCAAATATGAAAAAGTAAAAGATGCTGAAGCATCAGAAGAATAGCTGTTTGCACAAGCAATAAAGTATTATGGCAAACTTAAAGGAAGTACGAAACAGAATAACCTCGGTTTCCTCAACCCAGCAGATTACCTCTGCAATGAAGATGGTCTCTGCGGCGAAGTTGAGACGTGCTCAAGATGCGATTATTTCATTCAGGCCGTATGCCAATAAGCTCAATGAGATGCTTCAGCACCTGGTAAAGGTAGCAGATACCTCAAAAACGTCATTCTCTGGAGGAAGGGATATTCAGACCGTTTTGTTGGTTGCAATTACTTCCAACAGAGGTCTGTGTGGTGCTTTTAATTCAAACGTTATTAAAAGGACAAAGGCACTTGCTTCTGGTAAGTACAAGGATCGTAAGGTAAGCGTACTGTCTATTGGTAAAAAAGCGGATGATGCTTTTAAGGGAACAGAACTTCATGTTATTGGTTCTGATCTTCCTAAAAGACTTCACAAACTATACGAAGATCTCTCCTTTGAAAAGGTCGCTCCTGTTGCAGAGAGCATCATGGAAAACTACATAAATGGTCAGTTTGATAAAGTGGAAGTGGTTTATAATGAGTTTAAAAATGCCGCAGTTCAGCATCTAACAGTGGAACAGTATCTTCCGGTATTGCCACCTGAAGCCGAACAAGAGGGCAATGGGCTCGTCCACGATTATATCTTCGAACCCAGTAAAAACGAGATCATTGAAGAATTGATACCGAGGTCTTTAAAGATTCAATTGTATCGTGCAATTCTGGAGTCGCATGCTGCTGAACATGGCGCTAGAATGACGGCCATGCACAAAGCCACTGAAAATGCAACTGATATGATTAAGGAGCTCAGAATATCTTACAACAAAGCACGTCAGGCTGCTATTACCAATGAGCTCATAGAAATCGTGAGTGGCGCAGACGCATTGAGCAATTAATCCTTGTGACACGTACAACCTGGAGTTTCTCTCCTTTGATTGGAGATGGACCGAAAAGAACGGAAGGTTTACCCAGTACTCAAATGCAGCTTCTCCTCTTCAAAAGCAGATGCCCTGATAAGGGCAGAGGGTCTGAAGCCAATATTCCCTTCTTTTGTAACAGCTTAATTTTGTAAAATAAGAGATGTCTTCCTCGTCACATAAGATTACCGTGTACACAGATGGCTCTGCCCTTGGTAATCCAGGCCCTGGAGGTTATGGCATCGTGCTCCAATCTGGAAAGCACCGTAAGGAGCTAGCTCAGGGCTTCGAACTTACCACCAACAATCGAATGGAATTAATGGCTGTGATTGTGGCGCTGGAGTCATTGAACGGTGGTGGCGCCGATGTTACCATCTACTCCGATTCCAAATATGTGGTTGATGCTGTAGAGAAGAAGTGGGTATTCGGCTGGGAGAAAAAAGGGTTTAAAAAGAAGAAGAATCCCGACTTGTGGAAGCGCTTCCTCAAAATATACCCTAAACACCATGTTAAGTTCGTATGGGTTAGGGGGCACGCCGGATTGCCTGGCAATGAACGATGCGATCAATTAGCGGTGGAGGCTGCTGAGAGTGGAGTACTTATTCCTGATACTGGGTACGATCCCGAGGCCTGACTTTACACAGTTATAGCCATCTGTCCAGTTGGGGCTATTCAAAGCTCATTCCTCCGTATTCTTTGTTCCTGGCCGCTCAGTGCCCACCGTGGTTAATCTTTTGGGACACCCTGATCGATAACTTAGCACTCTCAAAGGCGCTTATTGTTGGGCTCCATCCCAGAACTGAAGGACCTTTTCGTCCTTTTCCTTGCTCTTTATTCTGGTTAGTGTTTCTTTGATGGATAAAGCCTGACGCTGAACGTGGGCTTGCTCCCTTGAGAGGTTGGCAATTTCTTCTTCAGTATTCTTCTTGTCCTTTAAGGCAATATCCAATGCCTCTGCCCGCTCCTCATATAGGTTGGCCAAAGATTTTATTCGATAAACCGTAGTAAGTCTCGACCACCATATTTCGTCCTTGTAGGCAGATTCTTCTAACAGTTGTACACCCTCAAGTATGATTTCATCGTTTTGTCGAAGCAGGTATGAATTGTAGAATTTTAAAACACGAAACTTCTCATTCACACTAAGTTTGGGAAGGAGAGAGGTAAAGTATACATTGTGTTCCGTGGTACCATAGTCTCCATAAATTTGTGCCACTGTAAGTCTCAGCTTCTCAGCTGTCTTTTCATCAAATGCATTAGCCATCTCAACTACGGCATTAAAATCATAGGTGCTCAGCCCCGCCAACGCAGCTCCATTTACCCGATAAGATTCATCACTCATGGCTTCTTTATAAACGTCCTTCAACTTTTCGTCCTTCACCGCAACGCTGTCAGGATGATAGTAAGTTGATAAGCTCGCTATAGCGCCTCTTCTCACCGCGGACTTTTCATCATTCTTCGCAAGATCAATCAGCTTTTCCTTCACATTGTTGTCATTTCGCTTAGCAGCTTCTCTCAAACTCTGCGTGGCTTCCAGCCTAATTTTCCAGTGCTTATCATTCAAGGCCTCCTCGATCACGGCAAACGCTTTAGGGTCATCAGTGTATGTCTTGAGTTCGTTGATGGCCTCCAACCTGTCCATGAATCGGGGTGCATTTCTGTACATGAAGACCCATTCTTTAAAGCTTTTATAATCCTTTTTGACACAGATTAGCATTTTTTCGGCGTCTACATTTACCAGGTCGGGTTCAGTAGCCGATTTCAGCACGTAGGTTTTTCTAATGGAATCGCTGACAATGGAATGCCTGGTAACCGTTCCACCTGCATAAATATCCACTTCCAGAGGTAGCCTATACAAAGGTGTGCTTTCCATATCTTGTGCCTGTGAGATAGTAAGTAAGACTTGCTGTGTTGAATCAACGTACTCTTGAGATATTATCAGATCTGGATGCCCCGAGCTTAGGAACCATTGATTGAAAAACCAATTGAGGTCTTCCCCGGTTATCTTTTCAAATGCCAATCTTAGCTCGTGAATTTCAACAGCCGTGTATTGGTGCCGATTCAGATACAATTTCAAGGAGGCGAAAAAGGCTTCATCACCCACATATTTTCTCAGCATATGAAGCACTCGCCCTCCTTTAGCATAAGAATGACTGTCGAACATGTCCTCCTTGTCGTCGTAATCAAATCTTACAATATCAACTTGCTTTTTCTCTGAGGCCCATAGGTAACTGTTGAGGTCGTTATTCAATCCATAATCTGCTTCATCCCGGCCGTATTTGTACTCATTCCATAGATACTCGCCATAAGTTGCAAATGATTCATTCAATGGTAAGTTGGCCCATGATTCACAGGTCACTAAATCCCCAAACCAATGATGGAAAAGCTCATGCGCCACAACATCTTCATTCGTGCCATCAAGCAATTCTCTATCGTCTCTCTGCAGAAACTCTCCATGGATTACCGCAGTGGTATTTTCCATAGCACCTGATACATAATCCCTGACCACAACCTGAGAATATTTGGCCCATGGATAGTCCACACCCAGGAGATCAGAGTAGAATTGCAGCATTTCAGGCGTGTTACCGAAGATGGCCTTCGCGTAAGGTTCATATTCTTGCTCTACATAATAATTCACCTCTATATCCCGCCATTGGTCTTTGATAACAGCGTACTCTCCAATCGCCATCATGGCAAGGTAAGGCGCGTGATTCTGGTCTTGCTTCCAATAATCTGTACGCGTACCATCTCCATTATCAGTAGAATAAATCAGCAGCCCGTTGGATATGGTTAGAAACTTATTCTCGATCGTAATATAAATTTCTTGCGTCATCCGCTCATTGGGCTTGTCAATGGTTGGAAACCAACACGAATTGGATTCCGTTTCCCCTTGCGTCCAGATTTGCTGTGGCTTGTCCTCTTCCTCATTCTTGTTGTTGATGAAGTACAATCCTTTGGCATCTGATATAGCATTGCTTCCTTCAACTTCCAGCTCGTTGGGTTTTGCCGTATACTCTATAAAAACCTGAAACTCTTCAGATCTCTGATAAGCCCTGTCAAGTTGAATGGTGATCTTGTCGTTCTCGTAACTGTACTTAAGGTC
>JAESRW010000165.1 GCA_016764395.1 Flavobacteriales bacterium | reverse complement strand
ACCGATTTGAAATTCAACCAGAATGTTTCGGGCAATGCTCCCCACTTCTCCCCTGACAGCCGGATTGTTAAGACATGGTTGGAGCTGCATGGACAAGTGATTAGAGGCATGGTAACGAGCCGTACCAAACAGAGAGCCAATGTGTATCTGATAATTGAAAGCCGATGAATACCAACGATACGCTGCTTACGGAAATGATCAAACAGGACATGCTCACAAAGGGCATTACCTGTTTCTATATGACTGATGAATTAGCAGAAAACCCTAAACAGATCAAAGTAGGCGCAAACGAAGCTGTGTATGTCTGCTATTTCTCCACCAAGCAGCGAGATCCGTTTACGGTCGATTTGGTTTCAGGGACTACTAAGGTCAGCTACAACCGAGAGAACACAAGGGTCTATTACCGGGCTAAAATCCAAAGCTCCATTAACTACTACGATTACATAGAAAGCCCACTTATCAGCCGTCATTGGAGCAATGTAAAGATCAGATTTGTAGGAGAGAAAACGGGCTTCTTCATTCGGTATGTAAGAGTAACATTTACTGATGACAATGCAGAAAGTTAAGAACTATATCAACGCTGAGCTGGCCAAAAAGAAGGTCACCCGCTACAAGTACTGGTCTGTCAAGGATGATAACGGCGTCACCATAAACGCGGTAGATGAAAATAATCCGGAAAGCAAGTCATTCTCTGAAGTGCTTGATAAGATTATAAGTGACGGTGTAGATGCAGAAGTGCAGATCAAATACGGTACAAACGAGCAGTCTGCAAGACAGAACCCACCCTTTTTTATCAAGATCAATGAAGAAATTGACTGGTTAGAACCTGAATCTGATGAAACGGTCAAGATAAACGGAGTGCCCCATGACGTGGACAAACACGGAAATGTCAATATCAACCTCACCACATCGGCTCCAGAGCCGGCTCCTGAACCAAGAGTCCTTCAGGCGGAACCCTTTGCCTTCAAGGATGAACTGGATATGCAGTTGACCGGCTTGCGCAAAGAGTACGAGCTGAAGAACGAAGGCATGAAACAGGACATGCACAACAAGCTGATCGAGCAAAACATCAAGTTTAAGGAAATGCTACTGGCAGAGCGTGAAAACCGCCTTAACGAAAGGGAACATACCCTGGCACTCGCTGAACAGTCGATCGATGAAAAGCAGCGGGAGATCCAGGACGATGTAAAGGGATATTTGAAAGTAATTCCCAATGCATTGGGAGGCATGGTAAAGGACTGGATCAAGGACAGCGCAAGGAACCCAGAGAAAGGATTAGGCAGCACGGACAAAGAACAAGAAAAGCCCAGGAAACGGAGTAAAGTAAAGTTCTCCATTGAGCCCGATCCTAATCACAACACGGATGATTTAGATCAGGAGATTGAAGAAGAGATCGCCAAGTATGAAGAGCAGGAGCATGTTCCGAATGTGATCGACGAGGTGTTACCTGACATGTCCACCGTGGATTTATCCGAAGAAGAACCCTTAACTGAACAGGAACCTCCAGCTAAGTTCGAACCAGAGCAAAATGCAGAGGAACAGGATGACAATTTTCAATACGAAGAATCAAAAACAAACTAAGAATGAAGACTTATACGGTTAACCTAAGTATCGAAGCTGAGAGCCCCGAGGCTTTAGAAGAAAAGCTCCAGGCATTCCAGGACTTAATGGACAACATGCACCACGACGATTTGGTACAAGCCGTCGATGTCATTGTTGAGAACCCGGAGATCATTGAGTTTATCAAGGAAGTCGCCCCAGAAGATGGGCAGGAACTCACTATGGGAGACTACCTGAATATTGCAAGGAAGGCATTCACAAGATTCTCTTAAAAACAAAAGGTATGGCATTGGGAAATCCAGCAATAGCATTGGCAGCAAATGGGGCTTTGAAGGCCACCAAGGCAGTATTGAGTAACAAGTTCGTGCAGCTCGGGATTGTGATCTTCACCCTGATTGTCATAATAAAGGGTGGAGTAAAAAAGTGGCAAGCCAACAGACGTGAAAAGAGGTTCAATCGAAACGAGGGCAAGGATGTCAATCAATTGGCACAACGGTACCGGGCAGCTTCCAATCCTTCCGGTTTTGAAGCGATGATAGATTTTGACGGCACGGATGAAGAAGCACTCAAACTACTAGCAAGAGATACCAAAGGCAGGCTTCCGGATGTGGCTGCAGCATACCGCCTGAAATTTAATGAAGCGCTCACGGACCGATTAAGAAAGGAACTGGATGCTGACGACTTTCAGAACTGGCATGACATCGCCACTTAACCGGATGCAAGAATTGAACTATGGCATCAGAAATAAAATTCAAGCCCAACGCAGTGGGATATGCTGTCATAACTCTGGTACTGGCGCTCATTACAGTCATTGCATATAGAAAACGAAAACAATTAAAACGCTTAGCTATGGATACCATCAACTTCATCCTGGAACAGACCTGGGACATTGTTTCAGACAGACGAATTGGAACACTTCATCCACTTATCCAGGCGAAAGCCAAAGAGTTTATAATTCGTGCTGAAAGAGAACTCGGTATTAAGCTGAGGGTCACATCAGCGCTAAGAACCTGGAGTGAGCAGGACGGGCTATATGCTCAGGGAAGAACCAAAACTGGACGTGTCCGCCGAAGCGGTAGCGAAGGAGGAAAAATAGTCACCAATGCCAAGGGTGGCCAGAGTTTGCACAACTTCGGTCTGGCCATTGACGTGGTCGAGATCAAGGAGGGCAAAGCCCTGTGGAGCAACCCCAACTGGAGTAAGATTGCCAAACTTGGGAAAAGCATTGGCTTTGCCTGGGGCGGAGACTTCAAAAGCATCAAGGACAAACCCCATTTTGAAATGCGTTTCGGAAGGTCTTTGGCTCAATTACAAAATCTGTATGTAAGCGGTGACCGGCAAGGGGAATACGTCAATCTTGCCTAAGGCCATGCGATTGACTAAAACCAAAAGAAAGCAGCTTGGCAACATTGCCTTTTACACCGTAGCAGGCGTACTCATTGTCACTTGGTTTTTAACCCGTAATGTAAAGCAGGCAGGTTTAGGCAGTGCAGCCAAAAAACTGCGCCCCCCGAAAATCCGTATTGTATACAGCAAGAAGCTAAAGACCTCCGAACGCCCAAAAATCACAAGATCTGCTGAAGCTGTAGAAGTGTTGCGATCAGTTTGGAGTTCTCAGATTGAAGCCCGAGAAGAATTTGTCGTGCTGATGTTAGATCGTTCCAACCGTGTATTGGGCTACCAGTTGTTGAGCAAAGGCGGTATTAGTGGAACCATCGCAGATATACGATTGATTTTTTCTGTGGCATTGGAGGCGTTGGCTTCAAGTATCATCCTTGCTCACAATCACCCATCCGGGAATCTGAAACCAAGTGAGGCGGATCTTTCATTGACCCGTAAAGTCAAAGAAGCAAGTAAAGTGATTGACATTGCTTTGTTGGATCATTTTATTCTCACCAAAGAAGGGCATTATTCATTTGCAGATGAAGGTGATTTATGAAGCAGGGCGTGACATATTTTGTGATGGGAGTGTTGGCCAGTGGTCTCCTCTTATACCTCTTTTGGACGGAAGGTTGTTTGTACTCCCCTGCTCCAACCCTCATCCAAACGGATACTATCTATGTTGATAGGTCGTACAAGGAAATCGTAATCAAAGAGGTTGAAGTTGAAAAGCCAGTCAAGATTTACATTTATAAGACCGATACCGTGTACCGTGAGAGTATCGAGAAGGACACATTGATAACTTCCGTAGAACTCACGCCTAAATTGGCGAAGATTCATACTATTACACCGGAGGGGTTGCCCTTGATTGCTGAATACCCACTACCTGAATATGGGGACATCAGGATTGACCATGAGGGGAATATGGAGGTTAAGCGAAAGAGAAGGCGTAGGAAGTTTTGGCGTAGAATAGAGCGGGTTGGGATTTTTGTTGGGGGGATTGTTCTGGGGCGTAAATTATCCAATTAGACGGATGTATCCGTTGTTTCTTCCTCCGTGTATATTCACTTCTTTAGCCTTTACTTGGACACTATGTCTAAGCTTGTGTCCAAGCTCATTGGCACTGGCATTACTTACTTGAACATACATAGACATTGCAAATGTTGCAATGTCTATGTTTTGGGCTGCTGGTTTTCATTGGTTGCCCTACATAGACATCGATTGTGTCTATGTGTCTATGTTATTCAATGGCCCTGTATCTTAATTTAGGTGATTTGCTACTTTCACCATTCGTTGCAATAAGTTCTAAATCGAGCATTTTTGCTAGATGTCTGCTTGCGGTTCTTTGGGTATATTCAAACTTATCTGCATAATTTTTGGTCGCAACTTCTTCTTGAGATCTAATCCAATTATATCCTTTTAGCTCCTCGTTAGTAAGTGATTTAACTCCTTCATTACTTGAAACCTCTTTCAAAGCATCACCTGTTCTCGGGAAAGTAAATACCATGTAAGGCTCTTCATAAGAAACTAAAGGAAGTGGCAAGTCAAACTTTTCGGGTAGTTCCTTAAGCGTTTGAAAACCAAGACCACGTTGCTCAACCAATTCCATTTGGTCAAATACATACATGATTTTTGGATTTCGGCTGAGAGAAGGTGCATTAAAGCGTTTAATCTGTTCCATTTTTAATGGTTTTACCGGCTCTCCAGGACTTTTGATGATAATGGCATCATCATTTATTTCAAAATAAATGGGCGCTCCATCAATATCGTAGTCTCTATGGACAATAGCATTAATAATGGCCTCTCGAAATACCACTAAAGGATAATCATAAATCGTTTTCCGACTGGAGCTTGAGCGATCTATTTGCTTACCGATCCGGGCCTCATACCAGCTTTGTATTTTGTCAGCTTGTTCTATTAATGGCCCTTCAATGGTATCAATATCTTCGCCTCTGCCCGCAGTTTTAAAGGTTGCTCTTATCAGGGCGTGAGGATAGGTGAGTTGTGGCCTATCTCCAAAGAGTAAAAGACCTAATCCCGTTGGAAGGTATTTGCCATCTTTATTTTCCATTAACCCCAACTGTGTGAAGATGCGATTAAACTGAGGAGTGTCTAGCTCTACGTTCAGTTTTGCCTTCTTAATGAACGCATGAAGATTAGCTGAGGAAAGATCTTTTAAATCAGCAGTTGGCTCCCCTCGTTCCTTTTCGGACAGTATAATTGCAATTGGTTCTGCTTTTGCTTTTTTCGCCCGTTCTTCTGCTTCCAAAATAAATTGCTTGTTTGCTTTGCGAATTTCATCCTGCAAATCGGCATCAAACATTTCCACCTCTACGCCACTATCCAATAGGTATTTGATTCCTTTTCTATCTACAGCCGGGTCTGGATCTTCAATGCCTATCCAAACTTTTTTAATTCTTGCAGCTACTATTCTTTCTGCACAACCCAGTTTTGGGTGTTTGCGAGCACCGGGAGCACAGGGCTCAAGCGTAGCAAATAATATGGAGCCGTCTAATGGATTAGAGCGATTCATGCGTTCCAATAAAGTGAATTCGGCATGGTCTCCATGGCGCAGTTCACCTCTACATGCCGATTCTACGGTGCCATCTGGTTTTATTAATAGCGCACCTACTTTTGGGCTTACTTTATCTTCGCGGGGTTCCTGTATGGATTGGTTCATGACGGATATGGCCAGCTCCATATATTCCCGAGGGTTGATTTCTTGTTTTTTCTTAGCCATGACGATTTAATTACTTCCCTTCACTGGGCGAAGTCGAGGTGCCCCATACCTTAGCGATTCTATCCTTTATTTTTTGCTCAAATATTTCAATGAGTTTTTTGTTGGTGGCTTCTTAGTTGGACAGCAGCTTTCCCGACAAGATTAAGCAACCGCAGTTAAATCAAAATACATCAATCGGGTTTCTGAATCCTTGTCTTTCTCGGTAAGGTACTCGAAGCCATTTTTTTCGTAGAATCTCAATGATCTAAGGTAAGCGTCCACAGTGAGGTATTTGCAGCCAGTCCTGTTGTTATCAATGAATAATTCTTTTACATAATCCAAAATAACGGTTCCCAATCCATCACCCTGAAAAGTATTGCCGACCCCTAGTCGTCCGATTTTTACCGCAGGATAGCTTTTAAACCGTTTTCCTTCCGGCATTATATCCCTGAAAATCTTCCGCCACTTTCTTTTACTATCCGCGTCTTCAATTGAAATTTTGTCATTGAGCAGGCTGAAAAATGCAGCCGTTTCCTCAGCAAATTCAAGGAGGTAAGTTACAGCCAGTAACTGAGAATAGTAGTTTTTGGAATCGCCTAGCAGGAATTCGTTCAGATCGTTATCGCCGCAATCGAATGGTTTAATAGGGTAGGAGTCCGACAGTCGTATTAACGCTAGCTCCGATAAATCCACTAAAACTGGGCGATGGCGTTCAAACTCTTAAAGTTATCCGTCATCCTTTTTTTGACAGATTTGTCCACCCTGGTCTTTTCCGCCTTCTTCATGGACTTGATGAAGTTAACAGCGTCCTTACCTTTTAGAACTGGTGTTTCTTTAATTGGTTTAGCCATTTCATGTAGTTTTACGTTGCAAAAGTACTAAAAGTTCCCGTTTGCCTCTTTTTAGCTGATAAATCGAGGCTGCAGCTTGTCCGGCTGTCAAGATCAAAATGATCTATATGAACTAGCCCCATGCATAATTTATTATAAGATGTGGAAGTTGATAATCCGGTGACGGTTACGGGTTATCATAGAATGATTAAATTAATACACTTAGATCCCCAAATCTAAGAAAACGCAAAAACTCTCAGCATAGTCAGAATATTCGTTGATACTGTGTTGAGTTGTTGCGTAATCCGAAATCAGTGGCATGGTTTACTCCGAAATGGGTGGCACTGTCTGCTCCGAAATACCTAGAGTTGTAAAGCGATTAGATCCATAACCTATTTATAACTGTCTATATCCATTTGTTTAGAAAGAAGAAATTTCAAAAAGGATTTATTCTGTAAATTACAAGTTTTCATGATGCTAACCATTCTTAGGTAATGTGGGAACTGATCTCCTCCAAAGGAACCTGATATTTTTCTTTGTACACAAATATGTCTAATACCATTTTCTGCAGCGTTGTTGTGCCAACTTATTCCGTCAAACCGTGTAAATGTAAATAGGCTTTTCCGATACCTCTTAAACCGTTTTTGATATAATTGGCACAATTCTGAACTGTAGGTTTTATCATCAATTTCACTAACGTAAAATTTGTCGATGTTTTTTTGATGTTTTGCCAAAAACCGTGTTTTTAGACCATGGCGGTATGTCGACTGAATTATGGGAATTATGATATCCCGAATTTTGGAAACAAATTCCTCATACTCTGTATCAAATGGATTTTTCCAGAGAGCATTATTTAAATCTCTTATAAAGTGGACCCAACATTTTTGTTGAGAACATTCTATTGCATCATATCCAGCATAAAAATCGGTAATCAAAACCCCTCGAAAATTTGCAAGAAAATCTTTCATAACAGTCGCATCTCTACTTTTCGATAACACGAAGGAAACGTGTTTATCTGTGGTAAATATCCATACGTATTGAAGCTGACCTCGTATACTAACAGTAGTCTCATCCGCGTGGATAAATGGACTATTGAGAATATTTAGAACAATTTGATTAGCTGTGTCTTTGTAATATAAACTGAAACATTTAATGACTTCAGGTCCCGTAGAATCTCCTACTTTATCACCAATTAGACCGACTAAACTTTTATTTATTTTGGTAAAGGATAATTGTATTTCTATTCTTTGGAAAACAAACCATGCTTTGAAATTATGACTATACAATTCTCTACTTAATTCTTTAAACTTGGTAGATGCGTAATCATTATTACAAATGGGGCAATGGCCGCATTCTCCTACATATTCAATTGTGGTTTTTCTTATCCCATTTTTACCAAAAACTAGGTCGATTTGCACCTTTTTAAATTTCTTCTTCGATTTTGTTAATTTTTGATCAGTGTGTTTACGACAATACTCATCAACCTTCATGAAAATTGATTTGTTTGGCTTGTTTAGCTTTTTGCCCAACCATCTAAATCCACCCTTACTTTTTTTCTTTTTTTGTATCTTCTTGATCTTACTTTTTTGAAGGTCTACAGAAATTTTTCTCTTGTTGTACTGGTTGTGAGCAAATTTTAGGACTAGGTTAAATTGGCCATGCATTTTATGGCTGTTTTTTGAGGCAATTTTTTTGGGATTCTGACTTGATTCAATATCAGCAGCTGTATCGAAATATGTTTGAATGCGTGTCAATTCGTTACAAAGTGTCTTTAATGCCATGCAATCCTCTTTATTATATAGAAGTAGTGTCTCTTTGAAGTTTTTCCTTCCAGTTTCCCAATTTTTTCGCCAAACAATGCTTTGTAGGCCGGAAGATTTCTTATTCGACCAATTCATTCCAAAAGATTGGCATAATTCTTTTAGACCATTTGAATAAGTAGGGAAGTAGATTTTACCAAATATGAAAGTGTTTAGGTTTACAAACCTATTTTTGAGGCAATCGATATTTGTAGCGTAACGTTTGGCCATTACATCAAAGACATAAGGTTCGTAGTGACCATAATGATATATCCATGAATCTGGATAGGATTTTAATAATTTCAGGACCCCCATCCAAGTCATTTTGTCTTCTTCGATTGAATCTGACCAAAAGGGTTGATATTTTGTGGATTTCGCATCGGAAATATGGATTCCAAAAAGGTAAAAGAAATCTTCGTCTGGAATACTTTCGATATCAAGAAAAATTTCAATTGGTTTCCTGTATAAATTTGGTAATGTACTCACATAAATTTTTTTTGTGCGAATAGCCAATGCCTGCAATTCAGGTTTGTAAGAGTAAATAGGAATCTTAGTTCTCTTATTTTTCCTTCGTGGTTTAAATAAAAATGAAAGTTGCTTAATTGAAAATATGCCCTTTCTTTCATACTTGTGAATTTGCTTCTCTGAAATTCGATTAAGCAAAGTAAGACTGTCGTCTTTTATGGCCTTTGCTTTGCATTTTTCTTTGAAGGCACATTGAGAACAATGCTTGTTCAAAAATAATCTGGGTTTGTTCTTTTCAAGTTGAATTATTTCTTCGAGTAATATTTTCATTTCACTTATTGCCTTGCCCATCTTTATCCTGTGAGGCTTACCGTCCCGACATATTATATGTGCTTGACTGGGTAATTTACCTTGAATCTTTTGAAGCAATAGGGCTAAATATGTTACCTGTAAACGATCTTCTTTCAAAATTTTGTTTGAGCTGATAAAAATCCCGGGTTCATAGAAATGCATTCCTAGCCTGGATTTACCTTCTTTCTTCAGTAGATAGTTACAATCAAATTCAAAGAGGCCGAGATTGATTCTGGTACTTTTGACCAAATATTTTCCCTCCTTAAGGATTCCATCGAAATATGTGCTAGCCTCGTTTTTCTGGTAAAAAGAGTTCGTCACTTTTTCTTTTGTTTTATCTATTAAAACTTCATACTCAGTTGGTGTGTAATTCCCACATAAATTATGAAGTAAATATGCTTTATACTTACAATAGAAAAAGGCTGTAACTACCGGATATTTAATAACAACCATTACAATAACTAATTTTGTGCCTATTATCTTCCTTTGTACAATACCTTGGTCAATTTCAATAAGGTTTCAGATTCAAGGCATTATTGGTTTTTATTCTGGAATACGGATCGGTGTTGAAATTGTTTTGACTTCGAGGAATATGGTTAGGCATCTTAGAGAAAAGGCCATTGGCTATCCTAACTGCCACAATGCAAAGAATACAATTACATTTTATGTTTGGTTCTGTCTCTCATTGATAGGGTGATGCCGTTCTATACATTCGGATGTACTCGGAATGTATGACATTAAATCAATCACATAAATTCGAGATTTAAACAATATAGAGCCGGAGTTCGAACCTCTACAAAATCCGTAAGTATCAGCAATAATGAGGGGTACAGAGAGTTTTATAGAAAACTCAACACTTATGAATACAAACAAAAAAACTGCTACTGTCTAAGTAGCAGTTTTTTATAGCTATTCGTGAGCGTGGAGGGCTTTGCTACGCTGATCCCTGGTGCTCCGAATTCCGAAAGCAAAGCCATCACGGTTCCCTTGATTTGGCTTTTTTCGTATATCCCCTTACTCAAGCTATCGCTTGGTGCGCTCCTATACGAAAAAAGCCATTTCGCTATTGCGAAATGGCTTTGCCCTCTTAGTGAGCGTGGAGGGATTCGAACCCCCAACCTTCGGTTCCGTAGACCAATGCTCTATCCAGTTAAGCTACACACCCATTATTCAAAGTTACCTAAAATGTTTGCAAATGGTTTGCAAATTAATTTTCCATATTTGCAAATTACTAATAACCAGATAGATAAACACTATGCGTTTTTGATCCGTAGTCAAGTGCTCTATCCAGTTAAGCTACGGGTCCCTTAAATGCGGTGCAAAGGTAGTGCTTTCTATGAACCTACCTACCGGTAACGATCATGAATACACATCCGATGTCATTATTATATATTAATGAAGATGGATCCTCGCAAACAGGATGAAAATTCTGTTAATAATAAGTCCTTGATCAATGCGAAGCGGGAATGTTAAATTGATGATTGTAAATGTCAAATGTTCAATTTCAACATTGACTATTTTACATCTTCAATTTGCCGCGTCTTCGGTAAGCCTTCGGCGGCCGAAGTACATGCTTATAGGTTTTACATCAATATGTACACACCGTAGCTAACAGTAGGATGGTTGAAAGAGGGGAGGGGCCAAATTATTCTTTGGGCTTATAATAGGTCATAGCGAGCGGGAGAAATTCCTGAATGTCGCTGATTCTTCTATCACTGCTCGGATGTGTGCTGAGTAGTTCCGGTGGTTTTGATCCACCATTGGCCGCCATACGTTCCCAAAAATCCACTGCTTTTTCAGGATTGTAACCGGCAAGGGCCATGAATACCAATCCCATTTTGTCAGCCTCAGACTCATGTTTTCGGGAATAACTCAGGCTGCCCAACGTCGAGCCTACACCGTAGGCCATCATGAATAAATCCTGGGTGAGCTTGGGCTTTTCAGACATCGCAACCGCCAAGCCAATACCACCCGCCTGAAGCAGCAGTAGCTGGCTCATACGCTCATTTCCATGACGCGCAATAGCATGTGCTATTTCATGACCCATCACCACCGCAAGCCCCGTTTCATCTAAAGCGACCGGCATCAAGCCTGAATACACCACAACCTTGCCCCCTGGCATGGCCCAGGCATTAACCGCTTCATCGTTCACAAGATTGAACTCCCAGGTGTAATCCTTAACTCTTTTAGATTGGCCCTCAGATGCGAGAAAAGTTTCCACTGCCTTGGACATTTTGGCACCAACATTTTGCACTTGTTGTGCGGTGTTCTGGCTTACACCTACCACGTCATGCTCTGATAAAAACATTTGGTAATTGGTTAAGCTCATAGACATAAGCTGGCTTTCTGGAAGCATGTTCAGCTGTCGCCGCCCTGTAATTGGGACCTTGGAACATGAGAGCAGCAGTGAAGCCACTAAAATAAGAGAGAAATATCGAAGCATTATCTGATTGTGTTGACCTAATTTGCAAAGATAGAATTACAATTTCAAATACAATGCCTCAATATACAGGTTGCCAAAGAGAAAGTGCATGAACGTTAACTTGCGGCTTACAAAATCTAATCGTTTGCATTGTCCAGTGCTCTTTTGATATAATCTTCAACTGAAATAATATCTTCATTGAGAATAACCACTATTCTTGCGTCTTCAATGCCTCTTGACGCAACGGCACCTCGCAACATTTCGGCGTCTTCGTAACGCCGAAATTCACCTACTGTGTAAATGGCCTTCCCTCGTACATTGAAAATATTAATACCCAATTCTTTAATGGCCATAAAGATGGTCGCCTGATCCACTGGAACATCCTGATCGAATTCACCAATATTTATGAGGTAGAGACCTCCTATATTCGGTAAATCTGCAGGTACTGTTGTTGTTGTTCCTGAATTGGTTCCGTTGTCATCGGTCACTTCGGAACTGGAAGTTGAATTATCCGTTTGCTCTGTATTATCCGAAGTTTCTATATCCTGCGTAACCGGAGTATTATCAGCATCATCTATTGAATCCTCTGAATCCTTCGTATCCTCAACAACCTTGGTGTTATCTACATCATCGAATTCATCGGTAACATCTGTATCCTCATGACTATTGTCATCCTCCGAATCATTGGTGTTGCTCACTCCGGTTGCACCATTTGTGCGCGACGTGTTACTCACTGGGGTGGCTCCAGTAGCAGAGGTGGAAGAAGGTGTTCCTCCTATGCTGCGTGCTTGTGTAACGGATATTCTCTTTCCCTTGTAATAAGCGGTAACAAATGCATCAGAAATACCTTTATTGATAACTACTTCTTTTCTATTTGAAGCATCTTCGAAGTTATTGAACTTACCATGATTATACCGGATGAATCCATTAGAGGTCCGTTTGGTATACAGCTGGTTCAGCTTGTATTTTTCTCCAACATTAGAAGGTTTTGAGTATACCCCCACCTGTACGGTATAGAAAAGTCCATCCATGGTAGAAATGTCCGTGGTTCCTGTAGTGGTGGTAGCTGCTGGTTTTGAATTGGTTCGGGCCGAGGATGTTCCGCTCTTGTTTCCGGCACTGGCCAGGCCTGTAGGAGGTGTGCCATCTGCCAATATTTTTCTGGCGTCGGCAATGGAAATTCTTTTTCCGTTGAAAAATGCCACGACAAAGGCATCACTGTATCCCATGCTTCGAATCACTGTTTTAGCGGTGTTGGCCGAAGTCAACCGTCGAAATAAACCGGCGGAGTATCTTATGAATCCCGCCGCAGTTTTCTCTCCCATAATGGGGTTGATTCCCTTGAAGAGGTCCTGGGGAATAGGTTTTCTGAACGCACCAATTTGTACCTTAAAGAGCAGGCCAGAAGGTATTACAGGATTCACCGGTATGGGATTCGATGGCGTGTAGGATACCCTTTCTTCCACAACAAATATATCGGCCTTTAACGGTTCTTCCGCACTTAAGGTGGCTACCGTTTGCGTGGGCGATGCTACAGAAGTGGGTGTTGGCTCGACAACAAATGTTTCACTGGTTCCTGAAGTTGTTGCTTTGTTATTTGTGTTATCTGTGTTATCCACGATCTGTATGTCACTGTTTCCAGATGGGTCTATATAAAACTCATCTTCATTTCCATTGGAGGCTGCTGTGGTTCCTGGAACCGTGGTAGTAGTTACATCGTCACTCATTATGGCTGCCAGAATCTCTTCAGCAGATGCCTCCTCAAGTGGAATGCCACTTACAGAAACCTTCGTCTCTTCTGCAACGTTTGGTGCAGTGCCAGAAGTGGTAGCGCTTTCTGTACCACTGGTGGTTCCAGAGGAAATCGATTCACTGCCTGGTGGTGAAGTTGCAGTGAGCTGTCCGGATGATTGCGCAGCATCATTGAGCACCGTTTCGTTGCCTGGATCAATTCGTTTTGCTTGTGCCATTTCTGTATCTGCTTCCAGTTCCAATCTTTCCGCTTCGTTAAGGGCAGCCAGCATCTGTTCAGGATCGTCAATTGTTTCTATACTCTCAAAAAGCACCCTGGCTTCCTCTCGTTTGGCCGAACTTGAAGCAATTAGTTCATTTACTTCACGGTTATCGGTATTGGAGCTGGTGGTAGCCGCATTAGGGGGGAGTTCTGCAGCCGGCAGCGTAGTTGAGCTATTCTCCGTGTTGTTATTAGCTGATAAAGCCAAAGATTCAGCATCAGGCTCCTTGGTCGCGGAATTTGTTGCTCCTAAAGCTCCTGGAGGCTCGGCCGACGCGGTTGTTGTTTCTGCATCTGGAAGAGAAGTTCCTGTCGCTAATTCTGAAGGTGTTGGTTCGCCCAGTATCCTGGCAACTTCTTGCTCCGACTCAAAGTAGAGGGTAAGGGCTTCCCGTTGTTTTTCAAGGGCTTGAGTTTCCAAATCATTGGCTCTTCTTAGTGCTGTAGCCACTTCCTCCGGATCATCCAAGCTCTCAGCATCGGTTCTGATAGTTGCGGTCTCTTCTTGCAGCGCCGTGTATTCACTGGTCAATTTATCAAGGCTCGCCTCTTCATCAGATGAAATGGGGCCAGCGTTGGTTACAGCTGTAAGGAGTACCTCTTCGTATTTGTGTAGATCGTGTATATTGATAGCTGTTTGCTGTTTTTCAAGGGCCTGCCTTTCCAATGCATCTGCTCTGCGAAACGCCTCCTTCTTTTCATCTGGGTCCTCGATCGTTTGTGCACTGGACCTTGAACCTTTGGCGATGGTATATAAATTGTCTGACTCTTCGTACAGTCTGTTAGCGCTCTGTATATCAGCGTATTCCATCGATCCGACCGATTTTTTCTTCTCATCTATCGCTCCTTTGTTCTCTTTAAAGTACAGTTCATTGTTTATCTGTTCCTGACTTGCGATCGCTTCAACTTCCAGGACTTCGGCTTCCTTTAATATCTCGGCTTTAGCCTTTGGATCTTCAACCGTTTCAGCAGTCTCTCTAAGTTCTTGTGCCTTCTCAAATTTGTCAGTTGCCTCAGTTTGTTTCAATCTTACTGCTTCTTTGTCTTCAGGGGTTAGATACTTGCTTTCCGAGGTTATATCGTCGTATTGGCTCGCAGTGGTTCTGAAGGCATATATATTGAGCAGGGATGTTCCGTCAGCAGCTAAGCTCCGTTTCTGCTCAGCTGCAATTTCAAATTTCGCAGCTTCCTTTAAAGCATTTTCTCTGAAAGCTGGATCAGCGGATGCGGCTTTCTCCCTGATATCTTGTGCCTCTTGTTCATAATCGGACGCTTCTTCAGTTAGTTTCTCTACTGCCAATATTTCTTCAGCAACATTTTCCTCGTTGATGATGACGTCTCTAAGTGTTTCTGGTGAGATATCGAACGTTTCTCCTGGGGCACTTTCTTCAGGCGCGTTGCCTTCAAGGGTGTTTTCCGCAAGTGTGCCCTCTTCAGATATGTTTTCTGCAAGTGTACTTTCTTCTGGGATGTTTCCTTCAGCTGTGCCTTCTTGTGGTGTGTTTTCTTCAGTTGCGTTTGCCAACGATGTACTTTCTTCGGGTGCGTTTTTTTCCGGATTATTTTCTGCCAGTGTACGCTCTTCAGGTGTCCCGTCTACCGGGATATTGTCTGCTGGAACATTTGCTGAAGATGTACTTTCTTCAGGTGTGTTTTCTTCCAGAGCACCGTCTGCAGGAATTGTTAAAGACGTGTTTGGGTTGTCAGTACTGGCAACGATTTCTTCCGGGGTAGATGCTTCCGAGGAAGGTTGAGTGGTAGATTCAGATTCACTGCTGTTTCCCGAATTCAGTTCATTACCCGATGCAGTAGGGTCCTGCACCGACACTGGATCATCTTCCAGGTTCAAAGATGGTTCAACTGCAGCGGTTGCAGCAGCGGTGGTGTTATCTTCACCTGGTGAAGGCAGGTCGTCGGCTGTGGCAACTTCTACGCTTGGGTCAGATGATACATTATAGGTAGCCGCCAACTCAATTCCTTGTGAGGTGCTGAGAATTTCTGTTGTGAGTTCCTCTTGAAAGTCTGCTGCTTGCCGTAAAGAGCGTGCTTGTGAGTCAAGTTTGTTGGCTTGCATATAGGTTCTGGTAAGCTCCGCTTTGGTATCTGTCTTTTCTGCCTCTAGCTCCTGAGCTTCAGAGAGCAACTCTTCTTTGATTGCCGGATCTTTGATGCCATCTGCCTGTTCGATTAAATTGGTGATGGCGTCCTCAATTTCTGTCAGTTCAGTTTCCATGAACTGCGCCTTCTCACGCGCTTCCCCAGCGTCGGCCTCTTTCAATTTAGCCTGAAGTTCAATGTCATCTGCTCGCTGAGAAACGCCACTTGGGTTATTGTCCATATCTTGAGCCATGACCTTAACATCAATAAGCATTGGGATGGCATCGTCCTTCTTTCCCTCTGATACCGCTGTTTTTACTTTTTCGGCAGTAGCGGCAGCTGTAAGAGAGGCTTGCTTTTTCTCTTCGGCTTCTGAAGTGAGCTCTTTCGCAATCTTAAACGCCAGGTCCGCTTGTTTGGAGAGTTTCTTAGCGTCGTTTTCGAGAATATCAGCTTTTTGGGAAGCCGTTTCCCGCTGCTGAGAATCTGATAGATTGTCGAGCCTGGACCTGATAGCGGCGGCTTCGCTGGCTTTGGTCGTTGACTGGTCCTTTTTTGTTCGGGCAATTTCGAATGATGCTTCGGCCTCTTTTTGAATTCTCT
This sequence comes from Flavobacteriales bacterium, assembly GCA_016764395.1. GTDB lineage: Bacteria > Bacteroidota > Bacteroidia > NORP154 > NORP154. The sequence continues at coordinate 16,418 of JAESRW010000165.1, read as the reverse complement.
CCTCTTCAGCTTTGAACTTAGCTGCATATTCAAAACCTACATCGACCAACTGCTCATCATCGAGGCCAATTAACGTTTCCGCTTGTATCGATTCTGAAGGGGGAGTTGCAGCTGTAGAAGCGGTTGTGCTGGATGCTTCAACCTCCTCTTCTTTCGCATTCACATCTAGCTGCGCCTCAGATTGAATCTCTTCTATTGTCATTTGTTCTGAGGATGCGTTGGCGGAGGCAATTTCCGGTGCTCCTTCATCACCAAACCTTCCTGGAACTTCTTTGAGTTTGATTTTATAGACCGAAATCTCCCCCTGAACACTGGACCTTTTGGAGGAGAAGAAAGCAGTTCTCTCGTCTGCTGTTGGTAAATAGAGGATGTCATCATCAGCTGAGTTGATGGCGAAATCGAGGTTTACTGGCTTCGACCATCGATTGGTTACTGAATCATATCTTGCTTTGAAAATGTCATAACCACCCATACTGTTATGTCCATTAGAAGAGAAATACAGCACATTTCGATTGGGGTGCATGATGGGGAAATTCTCGTCGTATGGAGAGTTGATGTAATCCGGTAGGCGCTGTGGAGTTCCCCACCCATCAGCCTTTTTTAGCACCATATAGAGATCCCTGTTTTCGCCTTGGCCATAACTGGAGAAGAAAAGCATTTTGGCATTTTTCCCTAAGTACACCAGGGACTCCTCGTCCTTTGCAAGATCGGTGGGTGTTTTGAATTCATCGGGTTTTACAAATATTCTACCTGTCAGCAGCTTCATGTCATAGGTTCGGAAATATTCTGTTTCCTTGATGACGGTTTTGCTGATAACCCCCAATTTAGCCCTATTGCGCATTAAGGTGAGGCCATTTTCGCACATTTCAATTCGCCTTTGAACCTGTAGTTTTTGTACATCCTTCTTTGAACCATTATTTATAAATTGGTTATAGGCTGTGATGGCTTTTTTGAACCGGTAATTTAAATGGTAGGCGTATCCTAAGTAGTAGTAGGTTCGCTTGTCAGAGTTTGGATTGGCCTTGACTTTTTCGAGATATTGGATTGCGTTGGATTTGTTCTCATCCGCGAACAACATGCAAACAGAGAACTTGAAGTTATAGTCAACATTATTTGGATAGTTACTGAGAAGAGAAGAATAGAGCGGGAACGCCTCAACATACTGTTCTTTATTGAACAGCTTATTTGCTCGTTTGATCAATTCCTCCTCCGTATCATCATCCAGCGCCACGCTTGAGGGCGTAAACGGTGCAAGCAATAATGCTATGAAGAGCAATATGACTCTCATCCACATATGTGAACTAAATTGATGCATATTATTAAACCCCGCCACGAAATCGCATTTCTTATCAGTACATGGCTGGTAAGAAACTAACTCGGGACAGGGTTACTGTATTGTATTATGTAAATCAGCTAACTAAATCGTTCTTCTTACGAAGATAATGCCGAAAAAGTTACCTAGAGACCGATCAGGCAGGCCCAACATTCCCCAACTCTTGACTTTTTGCCCCATTCCTTCTGATTAGGTCTCTGATTTACCAAATAGATTGGCCTTACCCTCTTCTTTGCGCAGCAGGCGCTCAATATTCTTTTGATGTGTTATCAGTACCAGGATCGCAATGATCAATGAAAATATGACCAAAGATGAAATGGTTGTTTCGAAGATAAAAATGACCACAATCGGAAATGTTGTTGCCGCTATCATGGAACTGAGTGAAACATATCTACTAATGAGCAAAACAATCACAAATACGCCCATCGAGGCGAGCGCTGCCGCTGGGTGTACCGCCATGATAATTCCCAACAAGGTGGCAATGCCCTTTCCTCCTCTAAAGCCAACATAAACCGGAAAAATATGTCCTAGAAGGGCGGCTATTCCCAATGCAAGCTGCAGATCAATAAAAGGTGCGGTGCCAGGTATCATATGTGATATTCCTGCCATGTTCAGCACTGTCGCCAGGTTGACGGAGAGCCATCCTTTAAATGAATCGATGAATAGAACCGCTACGCCTGCTTTTTTGCCTAAAATTCTAAACGCATTTGTAGCACCTGAATTACCGCTGCCATACTCTCTAACATCAATTCGATAAAATATCTGACCAATCCATACAGCAGAGGCGACCGAGCCTATCAAATAGGCGAATACCAATGCTAAAATATTTACGAGAGTAATCATTAATTGCTACGAGAGGCCAAAGATATAAAATCAGCTAAATTGCATTGGTGCTATTACGCGGGTCGCTCTAAGTTCCCTGGACCCTGCTCAAGAAGACCTTCTTTTTACGCGCTGAAGATATAATATACTGATATGGCATTCCGCCTTTTACCTCAACTTTTGATTTTCGCTTGGCAGGCTTCTCTTCCTTAATTGGATTATTGAAATCTGCATTGCTCGATACTGCCTGCATAAGTCCTCTTGAGTAGGTGAAGAAATACCAGTTGTCCTCGTTGAGTTCCAGGTAAATTGTCAAAACATCCCCACCTCGCTTTTTAAGAATTTCCACATACCCTTTTACGTTCTTATTGACCTGGCGTTTTCCTATGTTCCCAATGCCAATTGGACCATATGAGAGGTATGAATTGGTCTCTTTATTCCAGTTCATGTTCAAATCAGTAAAGACAATTGATTTTTCCAATTCTTCAGGAAACTTTTTGAATGAGCCCAATAAATTGACTTCCGAAATTAATTTGTCTGCGGTCTCCTTACCCACTAATTCCATTAATCCGCGTTCATATACCGGGCGGTCAAAATTGAGATAATCTAGATCTTCGTCGTCCTTTAAGCTCACCGCCATTACTTTAAGTGCTTGGTCACTTAGGAAAAAATCAACACTCATAAGAAGATCTAAATCTATCGAATCTTTGCCCAGAAAATGCTGGCCAATACCCACAGTTGACAACTTGACTTGCCCCAGGCTCTCCGTGAATTCAATTCTTCCTTCACCATATACAATGCAATCATTGGTCTTCAGGCTAACATAGTTTCCAGGTTGTCTGATTTCCACCAGTTTATCTTTGTTTGAAATCCGATATTCCTTGGAACTTCTATCGTAGAATAAAAATCCTTCTGCTTCAATCATTGGTAAATCCTTGGTAGCCTGTACTGGGGATAGAAATGTTGAATAAACAAAAAATGAATCCTGATTTAGTAAAAATCCCATGGATAATTCATCATCTGTGAGGTTGAGGGTCTTATCCGATATAGGAATGTATATTTCTTCCGGATCAATCTCGGTATTGATCTGGAACCAATGACTTATAACTTTTTCGCAGGTGTGACTGATCTTACAGAAACCTTCAAAATTTAAATGTTTTTGTGTGGCGATGAGTTTTGCTTTACCGGAAAATGCAAAGTTGGAACTGAATGCAAAATTGGCAGTGTCACTTATCTCTCCTAGGGCGAAAGTTTGAATGGCGCTGTCCACTCCGATTTCCTGGAAGAAAATTGTTTGCTTCCTTTTCATTTTGTCCACGTAATCGTATTTTCCTGTTCCTTCATAGCTCTTTCTACCGTGTATCTGTACGTCAGCATCATATACATTGTGGTACTTGGTAATGATGTTGGCCATAATTTTGGCATTTTTAAGTGGATCCATTTTGGCTTTCTTTCTAATGACCAGCTTTCCACTATCGGGATAGATCCTTGCATCTGCAACATGTAGAAAATCAACTTGTTCTGCCGAAATTATTTTATTCCTTACGTCATAGTTGGCTCTTTCGGCAAAGAAGTAAAGAGAATCTTGTTTGGGGTGAACGGAGGTAAATCGAGAACCCTTAAGTTGAACTTCTTCTCCTCCTTCAATAACGGTTTCGACATTGTCTGAGGTAAGCGCAATATCTCCTTCATCCATGTCCCATGTGAATTCACTCACATAGCATATATATTGGTTGGGGCCAAATTTAACGAGAGAGCCACCAATATTTGATTTGAATACGCCTACCCGTTCTACAAAGTCAACATGCGCATGTACATCGTCAGTTGCAAAGGCAAACTCTGATTCCATTTCTGACAGAAGGATAAATTCAGCCGTATCTGCATCAAAAGACATGTTATTAAATTGGACGAGCCTACTTTTTAACTGTGCCTTGGTGAAGTTAAGCAAGCCTGAGCCCTCAATTCCATCGGGTTTAAGAGCCAGACGCCCTTGCACTTTTACCTCTCCCCCAAATACTACCATTGGCTTTTCTTTATCATATGTGTAAAGCACCTCATTCTTTGGTTCCCAATGGATAAATACGTCTTCAGCATTAACTTCGGGATATTCAACTGGGTCCATCGCCGCCTTGTTAACATAGCTCTGCGCATTGGCATTCATGGAGTCAGGGAAAAATAAGATGTCATCAGAAATGGTGGTGGAACGTAGGTACTCTAGCGTGCCGTCCCCTTGTAGCCCTCGATGGCTCATAGAAATTGAGCTGGTATATTGGCCAGCTCCACCATAAACTTCAAACCCTGCCGGAGGTGTTGGACGAACAAAACCAAGAGAATTATCGGGCATCACACCAAGGAACTCTTCGAAGTCGGGAAATATCCCACCTGATGCGAAGGTTCCAGCGAGCGCAATCGCAGCAGGATCAAAGTTATCCAAACTATCTATTGTAAAAGGTTCCAGGTGGAAGTAGAAGTTGTCCCTTAAGTAGACGCCTTTTTGAATTGATGACCGCTGGTAGAAAGCATAAGAGTCTTTGAAACTGTTAAATATCGGATAGGTTGGTGACGGTTTAAATCCAGATTTATTGAAAGGTTTGTCGACCAAAAGCTCACCATTGATATATTCAATAACAGTTTTAATAGGAATTAGCTCTCTTTCTCCTGCTCGATTTACTTCTCCATGTACACTCAATCTCAGCGAGTCTACATTGTTAAGGTTGATTTTGAAATTATCGTACTCAAACGAGAATTGTCTTCCAAAGAAGTCAAACAAGCCGGCGTGAACCACTCCGGCAAATGTGAAATCACGGTTCTTCTTAACCGTTATTTTCTGCTTTTCTGGAATGATATAAACTTTCTGGGAATCACTGAGGAATATACGTCTTACACCATTGATGTTGAGGTCGAAATTCAGTAGGTTAATGCTCGCATTTATATTGTTTTTTGTCCGGGATTGGAAATTGATTACATCGTAATCTTGTTTCCCCGCATTGGCTGCCAGATAGTCGAATACTTTTTCCTTGACATACACTCTGTCCTCAGCAAAGTCAAAGTTCAAAAACCCCATATTGGTCAGATTCATCATTAACTGCCTGATATCAACAATGGGCAATCGTACAAACGCCGCATATTCATTTACATAGAACTCCCGTGTATCCGCATTTTGTTTGCAGAATTGTTTGATCTTCACCAGCGGATGAAATCGATCTTTTCCCTGAATTCGTTCGTAGAGATTGTGACGGTAATAGTCAGACGAGGTGAAACCGGCTTTGGATTCCTTGGAGATTCCCAGCATCTTCCATAGTTTTATTTGAGGGTCATCAATGTCCCAATACATGGCTCCAAAATCCATTTCAAGAGCATGGTAAGAATTGAAGTATGGACTCTGGGCCAATCCTTCCTTCTCCCGAATGAGCATCAATTCGCGGCTAACAACCTTATCATTCACCTTCTTAACTGCAAATCGCAATCTTAGTTGAGGGTGATAGATAGAATCTTCATCCAGATAGATTGTAACGGCCACGCGTGAAGAAGAAATCCTTTCTTTTTCAATTACAAATTTCTTGGCTGCTGCGACAAGGAATCGTTCTACGGATGCTTTAATAGTATCATTGTCATAATCCCACCTGAAGATCAGGTATGCATCTTCCTCCTTGTTTCCGAGTCCTATCAGTTTAGCACCTTCCATGGAGAATCCACCGATATAATTCACCTTGTCAAATATATTGTCAATGCGCAACCGTGCATCATATGACTCAAATCTAGGATAGGATGCATTGTCAACAGTTACGTTAGCTTTTATCTTATCGGTGAGCGAACCTTTGAGTTCATAATCAAAGAAGTTCTTGTTGAAGAACGTAACGTTTTCCGCAGAATACGAGGCACTTTTGACTTTTATTGAATAGTCCGATAAGGAAGCCTTTACAATATCTTTTGAAATTCCGGCCCTGAGCCAGTTGACGTTTCCACCACTTCCTTTCCAATATCTGTTGGTTGGGTAGTAGGTTCCTGATGTGTGATAAATTATGGAGCTATCACCCTTTGAAAAACATTTGAGATCCAGCTGCTTAAAGGTGACATTGGGTAGGCTATCGAATTCAAATGAGTAATTTTTGTTACTCGATAACCATGTAACGGAAGCGGATTTGTAAAGTACATTGCTCGCGAAGAGGTCATTTGAGAACTCTAAATAAGAGGATATTTTGCTTGCCCGTGCAGTTGCAATAAGTTTATTAAGGCTTGCCTGCCAACCTGAAAAACTCTCCGCCGATTGTTCTGTGGTAGTAAAGTTGATGAGGGTCATGAGGTAGCTACTAAACTGCGTGGGTTTCATCCTTTTTTTGAGAAGTGTATTAGAGGTTGATGAGATGAATGCAATTTGTTCACCCGAAAGCTTTTTAGCACTAGGCCCATATTGGAAAGCTATTGAGTCACCCTGAGCTTTCATCCGCCTTTTAAGCGCACTGTTTGCTATCTTGTATATTCTTTCTTGATCTTTTATGGATAAACTGTCTAACTGCCAGATGGCATGAAATTCACTCATAAGTGCTTCACCGCCCTCGTATTGCGCTGTCATAAATCCATAAAGTGCCTCGTAATACTTATCCGGGTCAGTTGGGAATTTGCGCAAGGTCTGAGCTGAGGTGGATGACGCGATGAAAAAGAGCACGGCAGCCAATGATATTTTAAGCACCGCCTTCATCAAATACATTTGCTCAAGCTGTTAGCTATTTGCATAAAGTCTGAGGCATTTAACGAAGCACCTCCAATCAGGCCTCCATCTACATCCTTCTTCGCAAATAAGTCGTCGGCGTTGTTGGGATTGCAACTGCCTCCGTATAATATGGATGTATTCATTGCAACAATCTTATTGTATCGGTCTTCTATTCGAGATCTGATGAAGCTGTGTATTTCTTGTGCTTCAACTGGTGTAGCCGTTTTTCCAGTTCCTATGGCCCACACAGGTTCATACGCAACAACTACCTTACCAAAATCAGAGGCGTTCAGATGAAACAAGGCTTCTTCAAGCTGCCGTTTAACGACCTCATTCTGCATTCCAGCCTCCCTTTCATGCTCCAGTTCACCGCAACAATAAATGGGTATAAGGTCATGTCTGAATGCGGTATCTACTTTACGCTTAAGTAGTGTATTGTCTTCCCCATACAATGCACGTCGTTCTGAATGTCCTAGAATAACATAATCCGCTTTAACGGATTTGAGCATTGCCGCGGAGGTCTCACCTGTAAATGCTCCAGCTTCATGTTCACTGCAATTTTGTCCTGCGGTGTGTAATCCCAATTCAGGAGATGCGCTGAACTGTGCCAAATGTGTTGATGGGGGTGCAATGATGCAAAGCATTCCGTGGCTTTGAGTCTGGGACCAAGCTGATTTTACCTCTAAAAATAGCTGTAATCCATCCGATATATTGGTGTTCATTTTCCAATTGCCGGCAAGAATCTTTTTCCTCATAAGAAAATCCGTTAGGAAGCAATTAGCTTAACCTGACCCTTGGATCGAGAATAGCGTAAATAATATCAACGAAAATATTTACAACAACAAATACAACTGCTAAAAATAAAGTAACTCCCATCGCTACAGGAAGATCGTATTTCTCCAATGCCTGAAAAAGTTCCAAACCAATTCCTTTCCACCCAAATATAAATTCTACAAATACCGCCCCCGCCAGCAGAGACGCAAACCACCCTGACATGGTAGTGATGACGGGATTTAATGCATTTTTTAGTGCATGTTTGAATATAACCTTGTAAAATGAAAGCCCTTTTGATTTAGCCGTCCTGATATAGTCCTGTGAGAGCACATCGAGTAAGGAGCTCCTGGTAAGTTGCACGATAATCGCTAAGGGTCTTACACCCAGCGTTATAGCTGGTAGGATTAAATTTTTTAGTGTCAATATTTCACCTTCAAATGGGTCTATGGTATACAAGCTCCCTGTCATATTCAGTCCAGTATAATCACTTAATTCATAACCAAACAACCATGCGATAATGATTCCTGAGAAGAATGAAGGTGCTGACATGCCCAGCACTGCCAGTACCAGGGAAGAGTTGTCAAACCAGCTATCTTTTCGAATCGCTGAGAATATCCCCAGGATAATTCCCACAAAGGCCGCGAAAGCCATCGAAGTAGTGGCTAAAATTGCCGTTTCAGGCAGAGAGTCAGCCAAAATTTCCGATACTCTACGTTTAGTCTGATACGAGCGCCTCAGATAAGGAAGTTTGAGCACCAAGATTTTGGAGCTACCTATCCCAAACAACTCAGTATAGTTAGGGTAACGATTTTTATTTAAAAAAAGAAAATGCTCATTGTCTTCAGTTTCGTGTAGCGACAAGGGGGAGAGATCGTTCACGTACATCGCAAATTGAATTGGCAAGGGTCTATCCAATCCGAGGTCCCTATGAATATTGGCAATGGTCACCGAATCCATACGATTGCCTCCCATCATCCGGGCCGGATCCCCTGGCAGTACGTTGAACATGAAGAATACAACTGTAACAACCCCCGCCATAACGAAGAAGCCATAAATGATACGCTTGATTAAAAATTTTATCACCTGCCTTCTGTAAGATTTTAAGAACCGCTAATTAAGCTTTCAATTTCTGAATACTCCGGAATATCATTGTGGTGCCACTTACCGATCACAACTCCATCGTGAAGAAGCATAAGCCCAGGATTGGATCTCAATATTGTTTGCAGCGTTTTTTCATCAGTTGTGTAATAATCATAACCGGCTTGAACCTCATGGCGAAACGTTTCAACATTTTCGTACAGAGAGGAAGTCAAACCGATGAAGCGCATTTGGTTCGTCATGCTCTTCTCCGCCAGTGCATTTACCTGAGCGCTTACGGCATTGTTATTTTTATTCTCGATATCATAAGCGATGAGTAAAAAGGTATAGTTTGGGTCGTTCAACACATCCTCAGTAATATCTATTCCATCCTCCAAAGAGGTCATGGTGAAATCATGGATGGGAGATGTATACCCAGCCTCCACTTCTCTAGATGTAGTAAGGTCCCCTTGTATTTCCCAGCTCTTATCTTTCCAGATCTCGGTGGATACATACGCGTCGCTATCCATTTCTTTGATCTCACCCGTCTCTTTGTGTTTTAAAGTATAAAAAGTGAGCGACTTGGGGCATTGTTTTCCGAGCTCCACGCAGCTTTTTATATCCTCACGTAAATTCTTGCCTATGGCATAAGGCCTGAAATCCCTGATCGGCAAATGCATGAGAACGTAGGCTGAAAAGAGTAAGGAGACCAGCGCTGGAATGCCGAATGTTACCCAGGTTATCTTCTCCCGAAGTTGTTCTTTGTTTTTAAGGAACCAGACCAGGGCAAAAAGGGAAATTGAGAAGTAGACAGGAAATCCCCACGAAATTACACCATAAGAAAATATGGCTATGAGCACAATTGAGGTAGGTAATAGTTGCATGTCTTCTTTGCTCGTATTCAGCGCAATTGATCCCTTTCTAATGAAGATGATTAGAACAAATACCAGGAGCACCAAATCCTTGCTAAAGGACTCCCAAGGGGTGAGTTTCAACGCATCGCCAAAACATCCACAATCTGTAACCTTTTCAAAATAAGCAGAATAGAACGTAAGGAAGGTGAAGAATATAATCATGAGTAATAACATCCATGACACCAACTTCATTTTAGATCCGAACAAGGCCGCTACACCGAGTACGATTTCAACCGCGCAGATCAACACGGCCATTGGGAGCACAAAGGGCACCAAGAACTCGAGGTTCAAAACATCAGGTGCGAAGTAATCCTTTAATTTATAAGAAAATCCAACAGGGTCGTTGGCTTTGATTAGTCCTGAAACAATAAATAGTGAGCCAACAACTAACCTCGAAATGTTAGTGAAAATGTTCATCTGCTAGTACTTTCCCCCTCTAGTTTAATCAGAGCAAAAATAGCATAATTAATGATATCGTGATAGTTGGCATCGATGCCTTCGGATATCAGGGTTTGCCCTTTATTATTCTCTATTTCTTTGACCCTCAATAACTTCATGAGAATTAAATCTGTAAGTGAACTGATTCGCATATCTCTCCATGCCTCGTCATAATCATGGTTTTTGTCTGACATTAAATTATATGCATAGCCAATGTGATAATCGTACCTGGATTCAACTTGATCCTTCGGGACTTCGGGGATTTTAGTATCCTCCTCATGCATAACGAGTTCTCCGATTTCCAATTGCATCAGCGCGATAATAGAATAATTTACAATGCCGATGAATTCGGGTTCGATTCCCTCTTCGACACGTTGTTCTGCTTTTTGCTCGATGCTCCGAATCCTCTTCGCTTTAATAAAGATCTGATCTGTAATCGAACTTGTTCTCAAGATGCGCCATGCGGTTCCATAATCCTCCATCTTTTTAAGGAAAATATCTTTCGATTTCTGCACCGCTAGAGTGTATTCCGTTGTAGTTTTGTCACTCATTATTTCCAATACCATAAGCCTTGATTCTCGAAGGTAAAGATAGGATATTTTGCAAAATGGAGACGTTAAATTGTGCGGGTCAAATCCTCGATTTGTCAACGCCTAAGGTGATGGGTATATTGAATGTGACACCTGATTCGTTTCACGATGGTGGCCGATACCTCAGTGAACAATTGGTGATTAAACGGGTTGAGGACATGTTGAATTCTGGTGCGGACCTGATTGATATTGGTGGATATTCTTCCCGGCCAGGAGCTGAACATATTTCCCAATCTGAAGAGAAGAAGCGGGTAATGCCGTTCATTCGCGCAATTGTATGGGAGTTTCCAAAGTTGCTTCTTTCCATTGATACCTTCAGGTCTGAAATTGCCAGAGAGGCGGTGGAGGCCGGTGCATGCATGGTTAATGATATCTCTGGAGGGAATTTGGATGCGAAAATGTTCGGTACAGTGGCAAAACTGAAAGTTCCTTATGTTCTAATGCATATGAGAGGTACTCCCCAGAATATGCAAGAGAACACGCATTATGACAATTTGATCAGTGAGGTTGTTAACTATTTTAGGATTAAAATTACACAGCTTCGTGAGCTTGGCGTGAACGACGTCATCATTGACCCTGGTTTTGGGTTTGGAAAGAGCGTGGACGGCAATTATAAGTTGCTACATCGGTTAGGGGCGCTTTCAATTTTGGAATGCCCAATACTCGCGGGTATCTCCAGAAAAGGGATGGTTCAAAAAGTCTTTGGAAAGGATGATGCGAATGCCTTGAAAGGCACGATGGCTTTAAATCTCATTAGCCTGCTGGAAGGTGCATCTGTTTTGCGCGTCCATGATATAAAGGAAGCAAAAGATATGGTTGCACTGTACAGCAGACTACTTCCTCAATGATCTAAAGATTATTTTATTGAGTGGCCCCGGCATTCTTGGCCTCAAACTCTTTAATGATATCCTCATCAGACTTACCGAGATGGCTCAGCGAAAATTTCGCATCCTTGATCAGCGTATGAGCAGGGAATTCAGCGATGAACTTACGATAGTATTTCTGCGCCTCACTCAAATTCTTTAGCTGGGTCTCGTTCACAAATCCAATTAGAAACAAGGAGGTTGGAGCCTTTACATAATCCGGATATTCTGTATAAACCCGTTTGTATAACTCAATGGCTTTGTAGGATGAACCCATGCCCATAGACACTTCAGCACCTTTGAACAAGTAAGGGGCCGCCAGCGAATCTTTTGGGTGCGCTGTGATAAACGCTTCGTACTCGCTTACCAGGTTTTCAGCAGTTTGAGGGTTAAACATTGTTTTTGAATTGGAGTAGAGCTCGATCTCCAGTTTTTCGATCTTTTCAATGCTTTCACGCTGAGTTGAACAAGCGATCATGGACGTTAATAAGACTACCCAACCCGTGATTTTTAGGATGTTTATCATTACCTGGTTTTAATTAAAGGGAATTTCATTTTATAGCCAACTTCAATTTTCCCTTTTGAGATATCAGTGAGCTTTCTTTTAAGCAATCGTTTCTTGAGCGGGGATAAATGATCTATAAAAAGTACCCCTTCAATATGATCATATTCATGCTGTATAATTCTAGCCGGAAGGTCCGAAAAGCGCTCTACATGCTGATTGAATTCTCGGTCAAAGTACCTGATTTGGATGTACGGCTTTCTCCGCACATCTTCTCTTACTTCAGGTATACTTAAACAACCTTCATTAAAGTCCCAGGGTTCACCTTCCTCACTTAGCATTTCTGGATTGATAAACACCTTCTTGAAATCTACTAAAGATGGATCATCCTCCTCTTCGGCAAGCGGAGAGGCGTCTACGATGAACAGTCTGAGTGATTGGCCCACCTGAGGTGCAGCCAGCCCAACCCCATTTGCTCCATTCATGGTCTCATACATGTTATCGATCAATTCTTGTAGATTCAGATAGGAGGGCGCAATCTCTTCACACATTTTCCTCAATACCGGATCACCATATGCTACAATCGGTAATATCATCTCAACGTTTTTTGTTCTAAATACGATTGCAGGATTATAGTTGCGCTAACGGCGTCCACCCGCTCTTTATTTTGTCTTGCTTTTTTACGCAGTCCACTCATTGCAATGGTCTGCCGTGCCATTTTTGATGTAAATCGCTCATCAACCCGTTGCAAAAGTATAGCTGGGAACAAAGAACTAAACTTCTTAACAAAAGGTTCTATAAACCTGGCAGATTCTGATGGCGTATTGTCCATTTGTTTGGGTTCACCTACCACTACACAGTCAACAACCTCTGTTGCGAAATAGCTCTTTAGAAAATTGAAAATGTCCTGAACATGCACAGTAGTCAAGGCAGAGGCAATGATCTGCTCCTGATCAGTTACTGCAATTCCAATCCGTTTTTGGCCATAGTCTATCGCCATTATTCTTCCCATCTACATCTAATAATGATGCAAAGATATGGATATGTAAGCAATTTTCCGTCAGGGGTGGAGCGAACAAGGCAACCCCCTGAATTTCTATATATTTGCAGCAAAATTATAGTATGAGTGAAGTTGAGGTTATAGAAGCAGCATGGGAAGACCGATCCAAATTGAAGGAACCGGATACAATTGGGGTGATTCGCAATGTTATTGAACAGCTTGATAAAGGAAGCCTTCGAGTATCGAACCCCGGGTCAGAAGGCTGGCAGGTGAATGAATGGGTGAAGAAAGCGGTCATTTTATACTTTCCTATTCAACAGATGGAGACCGTGGAAGTTGGGCCATTTGAGTTCCATGACAAAATTGCGCTTAAAAAAGGCTACGAGTCCCTGGGAGTTCGGGTTGTGCCTCATGCAATCGCCCGATATGGGGCATTTCTTGCTAAAGGCGTGATCATGATGCCATCTTATGTCAATATTGGTGCTTATGTAGATAGTGGAACCATGGTCGATACCTGGGCCACGGTTGGGTCATGCGCCCAGATTGGGAAAGATGTCCATTTGAGTGGTGGTGTTGGAATAGGTGGCGTTTTAGAGCCTGTTCAAGCATCGCCTGTGATCGTTGAAGATGGCTGTTTTATCGGATCAAGAAGCATTGTTGTGGAAGGGGTAAGAATTGAAAAAGAGGCTGTCCTCGGCGCCAACGTGGTATTGACGAAATCCACCAAGATTATTGATGTAACTGGTGAAAGTCCAAGAGAATATAAAGGATTGGTGCCTTCGCGATCCGTGGTTATTCCGGGTACCTTGCCTAAATCATTTCCGGCTGGAGAATACGGTGTGCCCTGTGCACTCATCATCGGTCAACGAAAAGAAAGTACGGACCTGAAGACGTCCTTAAATGACGCACTGCGAGAGCACGAAGTGGCCGTATAATCGCCACGGTTGTCCAATTATTTACCGAGTATTGCGTTTGACCGTGTACCTTCATTAAAACTGTGTCCAAATTTCTCATTATACAAACAGCCTTCATTGGCGATGTTATTCTCGCTACGGCATTGGTTGAGAAACTAGCGACGGTGCATCCAAAATCCAAAATTGATTTTCTTTTGCGAAAAGGTAATGAAGCCCTGCTGGAGAATAATCCACATATCAATCGAGTGTTGATATGGGATAAGACCAAGGACAAAATGAGGAATTTGTTCAAAATGATGCTCGCAGTAAGGCGCGGCGGTTATGATACGGTGATCAACGTCCATCGATTTGGTTCATCGGGACTGATCACGGCATTCTCTGGTGCAAAAGATAAAATAGGATTCAAAAAGAATCCCTGGGCATTTGCTTTTACTAAACGGATTGAGCATTCCTTGGAGAATATCCACGAGACGGAGCGCAACCAAGGGTTGATAAGAGATCTCACTAATGGTAGCGCCTCGAAACCCAAGGTGTACCCGTCTGAAGACGATTTTAAGCACGTGGCTAAGTACCAACGTGAGCCATATGTTTGCATTGCGCCCAATTCCATCTGGTTCACCAAACAATTACCCTTAAACAAGTGGGTGGAAGTGATCTCGCAACATTCGGAGCAGATTTACCTCCTTGGAGGTCCCGATGACACAGCGCGGTGCAATGAGCTGGTCAATGCCGTGGTCGGAAGCGTTACCGTGTTAGCTGGGACCTTGAGCTTTCTTCAAACTGCTGCATTGATGAAAGGTTCGCTGATGAATTATGTAAATGATTCGGCTCCAATGCACCTCGCTTCTGCTATGGACGCGCCGGTTACAGCCATCTATTGCTCTACAGTCCCTGAATTTGGATTTGGCCCTTTATCGTCCAACTCCAGGGTTGTTCAAACAAAGAAAAAACTCGACTGTCGACCCTGTGGCCTTCACGGCTTTGAAGCATGCCCTAAGGGGCATTTTGACTGTGCGAAGACCATTGATATAGATCAAATAGTCCATTAGGGAATGGAAACACAAATAGTAACAGCGGTAAGTCATCTGGAGAATGGAGATAACATTATTTATCCAACTGAAACGGTATGGGCGCTCGGTTGTGACGCAACAAACGAAGCTGCAGTTGATCGTCTAAGCAAACTCAAAGGTAGAGCTCCTGATAAAGGCTATGTACTTCTTGTTGATGGTTTGGAAATGTTAGCGGAATATGTTGGGCATATTACGCCAGCTTTAAGTTCGATCGTCTCCTCTAGCACACCCACAACGGTGGTGTTTCCGGAACATCAATTGTTGCCACCCAATGTGCTGGCTTCTGATCACACTATAGGGATACGAATTACGCATAGCAGATTTTGCAAGCAGTTGATACGCGCCTTTGGCAAGCCGATAGTTTCTACTTCCGCGAACTATAGAGATCAAGCTCCCCCTTCCAATTTTGAGGATCTCGATCAAAACCTCTTGTCAGCCGTACAATATGTAATAAATTTGGACGAGCCAGAACTGATGTCACAAAAGCCCTCTCGAATTGTTAGGATCTTGCCAGGCGGTGGGATTGAAACGATCCGGTAGTTAATGGTTATTAGTTAAAGCTTAAGAGTTCTGATGTAGTTGAATGAAACAGATCTTATTAAACATCTTCCTGATTCTTTTACTAATTGGTTGTCAAGAAAAACTTGAAGCTGAGTATGTGTTTTTTGAGGATTGTGACTTTGATACAGGGGGGTATAAGTTGCTGGTATACGGAGATGAAGGCGAATGGATTGAAGATTATAGGGACTTCTATATCGATGATGTCGAAACTTTAAAACGAATGCAAAAACAATGGGTTTTTAAATATAAATCTGATGTAAAGCCGTGCGGATATGGTTATCATCTAAAATTAGTTGACGGGAAAAAAGTTCTGAAGAGTAAAAGCGTAAATATTGATTGCGAATATATGTCTGGATGGGTATATTTTCCGAAATTGTATCTAACGGAACACAAAAACTCATTTAAGAAAATGACGGAGTCTGACAGAGAAGAATTCAGTCAGAAATACTACAGGGCGGAATAATAAAGTGCATAGAATAGTGGATATAACCAAATGGTTGATATAGTACATTAACGAATATGTAAACATTAAATAGGTGTCACCCACCAAAGGGGAAATAAACAACCAAATCGCGCTTCTTTTCATAGGTAACCGTTAAATGCTACCAGCTCGGAAGTGGCTTCAATTATACCTTGTAGCCGACAATAAATCATTAACTATTAACCAAAAACCAACACTCAGTTCACCAATGAACATCAATACATTACTTCGCGATCCAATATTTACAAAAATTACAGCGCTCGCCGATACACAAGGCAAGGAAGTCTATGTGGTTGGTGGATACGTGCGCGATCTGATTTTGGGAAGAGACACGAAGGACATTGACATCATGGTGGTTGGAAGTGGAA
>JAESRW010000131.1 GCA_016764395.1 Flavobacteriales bacterium | reverse complement strand
AATAATCAAAACCTTTATTCACCCCGGGCGACTCTTGCACAAAGGTGGAAGTTTGGTAAATAGGTACCGAAATGGCTCCTGTGAGCTCGTCAACTGGCACGGCATGTATAATTTTAGTCTCTTCTTTCATTTTCATAAGTTTTGTGCTGTCTCAGTATTGAAACAGCGATTGATAAATAGTAAAGCTTATGAAGAGAGGTCTGGAAGACCAAGAATGCCGAAAGAGAAACGTCTATAAACAACGAAATCTCCCCCGACAAGTCAGAAGAGATTAGTGTACTAATGTCTTAATTCTAACTTATCTATCAAGCACACAACCTATGTACTTGAAGGAATTGGCACCTACCTTTTCAGCAAACTAATGTCTGCATCTAAGGGGTTGCCAAGGTTTCAAAGGGCCTTATCCCTCCACCTTTCTTAATAAGCAAATAATGTAAAGAACGTTGGTACTGTGCCGTCGCGAAGCCGCTATGACAAAGCACGGCAAAGTTAATTACAGAAACTTTACAATTCCAAACAAAATGTGATAATATTTTTTCTTCCAGATTGAATTGTGCAAAAGTTTCTCGAACCACAAGCTTGACATTATCAAGTTTTATAAGGACCTTCATTCTGTCTCCGAGGCTGTTCAGCAACTCTGACGACACCAAATGGGACAATTTATCTTTACCAGATTCACTATTCTGTTCATTGTTACCCGAAAGAAAATATCCAGTAACAAACAGGTTCATTATTCCGTTAATTTAATATGCTAAATTGAAGCCATTATGACCTACTTATCTCCACTCATCGACGCACTGCAGGAAGCCTCCGACCCAAAGGATGCGCTACAAATGAGACAATACATGATGGATCGATTCGAGTTCTATGGCATTAGAATGAAGCACAGACGGGAGATTTGCAGACTTTTCGTAAAAGAGAACGGCCTGCCTGAATTTAGCGATTTAGAAGAAGTGGTAAAAGAGTGCTTTATTGCGCCTCAGCGTGAACTACACTACTTTGGACAAGAGCTACCTGTCAAGTTTAAAAGGCAATGGGACGAAGACATCATCAACTTGTTTGAATGGACGATCCTTAACAGATCCTGGTGGGATTCCGTAGATTTCATCGCAACCAATTTGGTTGGAGAATACTTTAAATTATTTCCACAGCATTCCGTGGAGATCACGACACTCTGGATTAACCAGGACAATTTCTGGTTGCAGCGGGCAGCTATTCTTTTTCAGCTGCTATACAAGGAAGAAACGGATGTAGATTTACTCTTCTCTCACATCCTTAAACACACGAACCAAAAGGAATTTTTCATACGCAAAGCGATAGGCTGGGCGCTGAGAGATCTATCCAAAACAATGCCCGACAAGGTGATAAAATTTGTCGCTGAAAACGAGATGCAGCCTCTTTCAAAAAAGGAAGCATTGCGAAAAATACGAACTGTGTAGATTAGAAAAGAGCGTTTAAAAAACCCAATTGTGCGAGGAGGAAGATAGCAAAAACAGCTATATCAAGAGTCACATACCTTGCCACATCAGCACGAATTGGGCACTGTTTCATGAGAGGAAAGCACCTTTTCCATAGGCCTCAAACCAGTTGGTGGTTGAGATATTATCCTATATTTGTGAAAGTTACCGATTCTGCCCCCTCATGAAGTCGATTCGCACTCTTCGAGCCCAGGAAGCTCTATGGCCCATTTTTTACGTCAAACGTAAATCTGTACAGTTTCTTACTCATATTGGAATTGTACTGCTTTCCCTCACTTCCCTGGCAGTCCATGCTCAGGAATGTGATATAATCTATGTCACCACCACAGGTGCATCAAGTGGAACGGCAGGAACGCGGATCAATCCTGCATCGCTGCTATATGGGTTAAGTCTAATTTCCCCTACCTCCAACAGAGTGTGGATCGCCGTAGGCACTTATAACATCTCAAATTCCCTGGCAATTCCCGACGATTGTACGCTGGAAGGCGGCTTTGACCCTGTTACCTGGATAAAAAGCAATGCATCTGAAAGTATCATCATGCGGGATAACCTAAACCCCGCACCGGCCAGTGCCTTGATTGGTCTGGAAGGTACAACGGCGACAGGGTTCCGGCTTCAAGATCTAACCATCAACGTCGCTGATGCACCTGGTTCTGGAAACAGTGTATATGGTATTTATTTGAACAATTGCTCCAATTACAACATTACAAGATGCAAAGTAATTACGGGATCAGGAGCGCCAGGAACAGTAGGAGCTCCTGGTTCAGACGGAACCACTGGGGGAGCGGGTTCTGCTGGGACGCTAGGAGCATGTAATAACGAGAGCTTCGTTCCTGGAGGTGCCGGAGGAATTGGTGCAGGTGGAAATGATGGTGGCGGTGGAGCACCAGGAGAAAATCACTCAGGTGGACCGCCCGGCGCTTCTGGATTAACCAGTGGCTGTGGAGGTGCAGGTGGTGCAAGTGGTTCCGGCCCTGACGATTGTTTATTCTGTAGTCCGAGCTGCGGTGACGTTGTTCCAGGAAGTAACGGAGCAGCTGGAACCACTGGCCTTCCAGGCTCAACTGGCGCTTCAGGACCATTTGGTTCTGTGCTAGGAGGATATTTTGCAGCAGGGGGCATTGGAGGCTTAGGAACTGATGGACAGCCAGGATGCGGAGGCGGCGGAGGCGGCGGAGGTGGTGGTCGCCAGCAATCCGGAGCTGATGATCGCGGTAGTGGAGGCGGAGGTGGCGGAGGTGCCGGCGCAGGAGGAACAGGAGGGAATGGTGGAAATGGCGGTGGATCTGCCTATGCAATATTTTTGTTCAACAATGGCAGTGGTGGCGTTGTGCAAGACTGTCAATTGAGCCCTGGAACTGCGGGTGCAGGCGGTACAGGAGGTGCGGGTGGTGCAGGCGGCACAGGTGGCACAGGAGGTGCAGGTGGAGGGCCTACCTGCTGTGCGTCGAGTTTCGGAGGAAACGGTGGAAGTGGTGGCGTTGGTGGCAATGGAGGAAACGGAGGCACAGGCGCCACAGGTCAAAGTGTTGCGTTAAGCGAAAATGGCGGAATATCGGTGAACAACCTCGGTATCACCGCAGTACCGGGTAACCCACCAATTATTACAGTTGAAAATTATGGATGCATCAACAGCGTGGTAACATTCACAGGCGACGTTAGCGGAAACTGGATGTTTGGAGCTGGCGCTTCCCCATCCACAGCATTGGGAATGGGACCCCATGAAGTCATTTACACTACTTTGGGACGCAAAACCATTACATTTAATGGGACCACATTTACGGAATACGTCGATATCTTCAACCTCGGTCCAGCGTTACCTTCTATTTCACCGGTCCTGGATACCGTAATGCTAGGTTGTGCCGCGTCCTTTACTTCCTCTTTGACTGCATCGAATTACGAATGGATATTTGGAGGAACAGCAAATCCAGATACACTCAACGGGCCAACCTTTCAAACAACGGACAGCATCTACTTTGGGGATCTCGGACTTCATACCATTACTTTATGGGCCACAGACTCGTGCTGCGGTCGCGTGCGTGACACAGGATTAATTTACGTCGACACCAGTTTTCTCGATATTAACATAGCGGCATCGGCAGATACGGTATGTGCAGGGGACACGATTGTATTCACCGCTGATCCTGGATTCACGACCTATGAGTTCTTCGTAAACGGAATATCTGTACAAAATGGAGCCAATAATGTCTATTCCTCCTCCACCCAACAGACAGGAGATACTTTAAAGGTCATCGGCTTTTTAGGATCTTGTTACTCAAACCAAAGCAGCCCAATGAATATTGTTGTGATCCCTATTCCACCGGTTAACATTTCCATCTCCGATCCGGACACAACAATTTGCCAGGGTGATACCGTCACATTTACGGCAAATCCTTCTTTTTATCAGAACTATGAGTTCTTTGTTGGGACCACCTCGGTTCAAAACGGCCCCAGTAATATTTTTGTAACCAGCAATTTAAATGACATGGACAGCATCACCACCGTCTCCTATCTAGGATGCCCCGGCCCTCCTAGTAATACGATTCACTTTACCGTTAACCCCATGCCTATTATCTCAATTTTCAGCACAGATACGACATTTTGCGCTGGTGATACGATCTCCGTAACAGCCAATCCGGCAGGGTTTACAGATTATCAAATCCTTATCAATGGCATTACGGTCGGATCGGGATCCCAAAATACCGTTACCACTGATTTATTTTCAGATGGTGATAGTTTAGTCGTCATCCCTACATCCGCTGAAGGGTGCATAGGCCCGCCCAGTAACGACCTGGTGTTTACGGTGAACCCTATTCCATCCATGAGTCTGGTGGTATCTATGGACAGTGTATGCCTCTTTGATACGCTCGTGTTCACGGCCACCCCAGCAGCCCTTGATAATTATGATTTCTATGATGGGACTACCCTCATTCAGTCAGGTACCAGCAACACATTCTCCACATCCACACTGATAGGAGGAGTACACAACATCACGGTCATTGGAACTGATTTAGGTTGTGCTTCACCTGTGAGCAATACCATTATAGCAACAGTGCTCTCTGGACCGCCAGTAACAATGGTGAGTAGCGGAGATACACTTTGCGCTGGTGACACAGTCGTCTTTACAGCCAGTCCCAGTGGCCTTGTAAATTATGAATTCTTCGTTGGAGGAGTCCCTGTTCAATCCAGTGCGTCAATTAGCTTTACCACCGGATCATTGGCCCAAGGTGACACCGTTTACGTAGTTGGGACAGACATGGGATGTCCTGGACCGGCAAGTAATAATATCATTCCTCTCGTCAACCCTCTTCCAGTAATTACAGTAACCAGCAATGATTCTGATGCCACAATATGTGACGGAGATCAGGTACTTTTTACCGCTGCACCAAATGGCCTGTCTAATTATGATTTCCTCCTGAATGGTAGTTCTGTTCAAACCGGAACAGACAGTATTTGGGCTATTTCTAATCTAGCCAACGGAGATTCGATCAACGTAATCGGCATCAGCACAGCAGGATGTACGAGTCCAATGAGTAACGTATTGGTATTCACAGTGAACCCCATCCCTTGGATTTCGCTTACTGTTGCTTCGGACAGTATTTGCTGGGGTGACAGCGTTGTATTCACCGCTTCCCCCTCGGGCTACGACAACTATGACTTCTATGACAATGGCCTTCTGATGCAGTCTGGTGGCGCCGATACATACATCCCTGCTCCAGATAGTACCAACGTGATAACAGTCATTGCTACGGACCTTAATTGCCCATCGCTGTCGAGCAACGACACCTCAGTAACGGTTACTTCTGGGCCAATCATCACTATTCTGAGCTCAGATTCAAATAACGCTATTTGTGCAGGTGATAGTATCGCTTTTACAGCCTCACCTGGAGGATTTATGAATTATGAATTCTTTGTGAACGCGGTGTCCGTTCAATCTGGGACAGATACAACCTATATAACAACCTCACTGACAGATAGCGCTGTCATCACAGTAATAGCCTCTGACTTCACCTGTCCGGGTACGGTGGCAACAGCTGTACCTATTACCGTTCATGCTATCCCAATAACTGCACTGTCCGTTTCATCTGATACGATCTGCGATGGAGAGAT
>JAESRW010000164.1 GCA_016764395.1 Flavobacteriales bacterium | reverse complement strand
ACAAAACGTCTCATTCCCCATCTTTCATTGTCGATTTCCCCGTCACCGAAATTCAAACCATTGATGCTTCCGTTGATAAAAGCATCACAAGCAGAATCTTGGGGATTGTCTACACCATCTGGATCCTGAAATGGGCCCTCGAAGAAATCCACACCAATCGCTGGGGGATTTTCACCGTAGTGACCAATCCCTCCGGTACCATCGACGGCTGGACCGTTGTAAGCATAGCCGAGACCTCTCTTAACATCACATCCTACATAGTCATCGCTAAAATCTCCCACGTCTGGATCGAAATTAGTTCCGAAATAGGTGTCGATTAACGTAAACGTAGATCGGTTAATGATGCGGTAATTGGTGAAAGTCATATTATTGATTTCATCATTGGTGGCGAACGCAAACTCCTGACAGTGGATTTCCAAGCCTATTGCATCACCTTCTGTCTCATTGTGTACGTTCCCCTTGTCATTAAAGATGAACCAAAGGGTTTCATCACCAAATAGTTTGGGTTCCCTGTCTCTACTCCTATTGCATTCGATATCAGTTGAAAGATCATAAAAGGGATAGTCTCCTTGTTCTGGGTCATAGAACCCATCACCATCATTGTCAAAGAAAGGGGCGAGAAAGTAGGACTCTCCAACCGAAGCATCTCCATGTGCGGGCCAATCCAGGATAGAGCTAGGAATGGTGTAGCTTGGATTTGAACCTGGGTCATTAAACCATGCAACGAATGTATTGATCTCTTGCCGTGTGATAAAAAAGTGTCTGTCCCAGTTAGCACATGCGTTGGCTGTAATTTCAGCTGTTCCTGAGGTGTCCAGGGGGCCTGTCCAGAAATCTACCCCAGCTTGACGATAACTCTGGGCTGCAATTCTAAGTTGTCCGTTTACATCGGTACCACCCAGCCAAAGAGAGGATAGGAACATGGAATGCTTGCCCGATCCTTTAGGGACCTCATAGCTGGCATCGCCTTCACCAAAGTCCCAAAACATATCACCACCCGTATAAATGAGCGCCTTGACATTATTGGTAGACAAGAATGTTTTGCCGTTTGGTTCTGAACACCCAGCAAGGATTTGGTTCGTACCTGACGACTTAGCTAACTCAGCCGTAGCATTATCAGTCCCGCCAGTCGTTTTACCCGCTTTCTTTGGATGCACGTCGGCCAACGCAGAAGAAACTCCCAAAATTGAAAACAGATAAACTGTTCCTATAAATGCACCTGATTTTAAATTCATCCTATCTATATTAATTGGTGATTTCAGTTTTTTTAGAAATTAAGTAATAGACCCAGTCTAATCCTTCTTGGTACGGTGTAATTTCTTGGGTTGTTCACTTTAATTCTATAGATGTCTCTGAATGCCTGCTCATCAGCAACAGAGGTGATACCTGCTTGTGATCCTGGGTCATTTAGGTACCCATCGTCATCCGGATTGCCGGTAGCGCCATAAACATTTGCGATGTTCAGCGTATTCAACACATTGAGTAACTGGAGATATACATTAAGAGAGGCCCTCTTCTTATCTTCTTTGCCCCACTCAAGGTTGAAATACTTGTCGATTTTTCCATCAATCCGCACTTGCCAAGGTAGTCTTGAACCATTGATAGTTCCATCAAGCACCGAGGTTTCAGCTGAAAACCCCGCAGATTTGACAATATCTCTTCGCCTGCTGAATGGTGTTCCAGAGCCCCCAATTATTGTGAAGTTAGCGCCTGCTTGTTCAAACACCTTCTTATTAAACCAAATGGGTCCGTTATAATCCTTGCCTCTTCCGTAGTGATAGTCAAATGTCAGCTGGATTTGGTGACGTTGATCCCAATCAAGGGAATTGATTGTTTTAAGGTTGGGCAGTCCTGCATTTACTACAGCAAGAGCGGTGGTGGCACTTGATCCAGTTCCAGAGGCAAATGCGAGGGTGTAACTAGCTCTAACCCTAATGTTACCCATTCTTCGTAGGTCATAGGCAAAGGTCATTCCCTTTACCGTTCCAAAATCTATGTTGCCCCATGTGGTGTAAGTGATTGGGAAAGCGTCAGTGACCCGTGTTACCTGAATCTGATCACGCATCTCTCTATAGAAAGCGGATATTTTTAGCGATGAATACCCGTTGAGCTTCTGTTGGAATCCAAGTTCGTAATCGATGGTCTTGGATGGCCTTAGGTTGGGATTGTTGATCGTTATACTTCTGTTTTGCAAAAAGAGGTAATGCGTTGGCGAGAAGCGCTCAATCGGATTTCTTCCAATAGAAGGCCTTCTGGTCAACACGTCATAATGCGCGAAGAATAATGCTTCATCCGATATGGGGAATGAGAACGCAATTCGAGGCATGAAGTTCGTCTGTGGTGCATAATCCTCAAAAGCATTGGAGCTAATTTGAGAAGCATCAGTCTTGTCTGGGTCGAGCAGATAAGGGAGCACTCCAGAGCTTGTTTGCAGTGGCGTTGCATTTGGAATTTCCGTTCCTTCTGCATTGAACCAGGTGGTACCATCCCTGTATCCCAATACCTGACCGGGATTCTGAATATCATCTACATAGACTACATAATCATCACCGATATTGGAAGGAACCGTTCCATCGGAGAGAATTCTGGATCTGTCCTCTCCCGACCTCACTTCTCCAGCAGTAATTACAGGGAAGAGTGTAAATGGATCCTTCAGAACTTGCTGGTTCGCATCAAACCGGTCAATTCGAAGCCCGATATTAAATACCAAATCCTTAAACGCGAATTTGTCCTGGATATAACCCGCTACATAGTTTGGCTGGTAGGCTCCAATGGGCCGGTCAAATACGTTTCCATTATCGCCACCGTTAAACCCGTCAATCTTGCTAACCTGCGTGAAGAAGTCGTCTAGAGATGGCTTTGAATTGAGCTTCTTGCCAGTGTAGTCGTATCCGTAGTAACCAACAAAACTTGAACCATTATTCAATAGTTCATCAGCGCTAAACATATCAATAGAGAATTGAGAGGGGTCCAAAGAGTTAAGATCAATCCAGTCAAGTCCGTTTGTTGGGAGGTTCAGTGATTGACGTAAGTTGTAGTCAAACAATGCTTGTGACGCACCATCATAGTTCCTATTGTAGTTCACAAACCCGTTAAACGTGGAGGTGTCCGCAATTGGATCATAAGTAAACTGCAATTGCGGATTGTCTTTGTCAAGCTGCAGAATGTGGTTATTGGCAAGTAATCTCATCTGTCTCCACAATGGTCCTGGGTTATTGACACTGTAAAATCGGTCTGTTCGCTGTTCATATTCAAACCCTGCCGAAATCTCATGGTTCTTAATGTCGGCAGACCCCGAAGCAAGTATCCTAAATTGGACGTTATTTTGCGTTGAGTAGGAGTTGAAGTTCCTGCCTGGACTGGTCCATGTATCGTACACATTGGTTGTCAGGTCGCCAGGACGATATCCATTTACCAGCCCTCCACCATCAATTACTTGGTTTCTGTTTTCATAGTGGCCCGTCGGGTCAGCGAAAAGATCATAGTAGCTCTGCGTGTAGGCTGCTGCATCTGGGTTTTTGGTGGTGCTGCCATCAAATGCAAAAAGGGCGTCTTCCCAACCATCCTGAATCAAACCGGTTATACCTGACACTGAATCTGTACCAAACGTATACGAGTTATTTTTAGTTGTGGTGAACTTTCCTACATATCCATAGTCAAAGAAATTATCCTTGTGTCTTGCGTCTTGAATGGTCCGTTGATCGACAGAGTAATCAACATGCAGGGTATAGAAGGCATTTTTTACTGCAGAAGTTGACTCTTCTCCTGATTCATCGGGTGAGCTGAACTTTTGTGTGAATTTTGCATACGCTCTCCAGGTATTATCGATTACCTGGCTGTTGTTCTCGGAATTAAAGAGGGCATCGCCCCAGTTAAAATTTCTCCTGTTGTTCAGGTTAAGGTTGCCACCAAATGTCAGGTTGATATTTGGACCAGTTCTAACGTCAAATTTCCCCGAAAGTTTAAACCCCTTATCTCTTACATTTTCCTTTACCCGGATTGATTCGAGTTGATTCAATCCAACAAGCTCGGCCTCTTCAGAAGTTCCTAGAGCGTTCGCGCTTTGACGAAGTGGAGAAGATTTCAGTCTTGCCAACACACTATCCTGAACTTTATAAAGCCCAATTGCAGATGGGCTGTTATCTTTTATATTGGTGAGCTCACCAGCAACAAAGAAGCCTATGAGCGGTTTTTTTGTGGAATCAGTCTTGTCCCATACTTTGAGCAAGGGCCCTGAGACATTAAATCCGAGAAGATTGTATCCATATGGGTCAAATCCCAGATTCTTGGTGGGGTCATCTTTATCTGTTGATATTTTCGTGGTAAAAGAGCTTAAATATTCTACGCCTCCGTAATAAACGTCAGAAGGCCCTCTTGTTGTAATGCTAATGATTCCACCTGTTGCATCGCCATATCGAGCTGGAATTCCTCCAGTAACAACAGACACTTGATCAATGGCCGATTGGGGAAGGTTAGAGGAGCCCCTTACTTTAACACCGTCAATGTATATATTGGTTGCAGCATCTCGTGCACCCCTTATGCTAATATCCCCATTTGCACTTTGAAAAACACCGCCAACTGTAGCAGCAATCCCCAGTGCAGATCTTGAAGGCAGCGCGGCAATATCATCACGAGAAATCGTCTCGCCAGATTGTGTCTTGTCCTTGGAAATGAGCGGAATTTCATATCCGATTACCTCTACGATGTCTAATTCTTCGGCTGCTGAAGCCATCTTTAAATCCAGGAAGGTGATCGCATCAGGCGTTACAATCACGCCAGTCATCTTAAGGGATTTGTATCCTACAAAAGAAACTTTTAAGTCATACAATCCAGGAGGAAGCGGTTTGATGGTGTAGTAACCGTCGAAGTCAGTTGTGGCACCACCTGCCAGTTTACCGCCTCTCTCGGCAATAATATTTGCGAATGGAACAGGCTCACCAGTTTCCTTGTCTACGATTTTTCCCTTTAAGGCTCCATCCTGCGCAAGCGCAAAGAAGGTAGAAAAAATCATGGGTACAACTAAGATTAGTAGTTTTTTCAACATAACGTCTATTAATTGGTTTCTCTACTATTAAAAAACTTCCGACTTTCCGGCATCTCTTCTGAGGGGGGTTCCCGCTTTTTTTTGGAGGCGTAAATATAACAATAAATATAAATTACCTCCAAAAAGAAATGGCTATGACTACAGATTGGCCCACTATACAAATTAACGCAAGAAAACCCATTTGTCTGTCACTCAATTAGTATGTGGTTTGATCTATTTAGAATGTGGTGGAATTGGGCAAGAATTCGGTGCTCATTTGCTGTCTAATGTGTGAAAATTAACTTTCTAGATAGCTAATTTGGCTAAAAAGGCCTCTTTCTTTCGGCGGGAAATAATGACCGACGATTCGTCTGACATGATTGCATAACCCCCTTCACCTTTATGATATTCCTTAATGTGGTGGATGTTGATCAAGTGTGATTGATGGACTCTGAAGAAATCCTGATCCGTTAGGAGTTCTTCAAAGTATTTGATGGTTTTGGAAACTAGAAATCGTTTGCCATTGATCAGGAAAAAGTGGGTGTAGTTGTCCTCCGATTCACAGCGAATGATATCGGAGAGTTGKACAAAGACCAGGCCGTCAGCCGTTGGTAAAGCGATTTTATTAAAAGTGCTCTTCTGCCCTTGAAGATTCTCGACGATGAGGTCATAGCGTTCTTTGGTCGAGTTTTGTTCGATTTTGTTAGTGGCTTTTTGAACTGCGTTGACCAATTCGTTGATGTCTATCGGTTTTAGGAGATAATCAATGGCAGAGAATTTAAATGCCTTTACCGCATATTCRTTGTGMGCWGTGGTGAAAATAATTTCAAAATCGATTTTGCCTATTTGCTCAAGGAGATCAAAGCCAGTTTCCCCTTGCATGTGAACATCCAGAAAAAGCAGGTCGGGATTGTGCTGTTTTATGGATTTAATCCCGCTTTGAACATTGTCCTGGGCGGCCACCACTTCCACCTCTTTACAATACTCACCCAGGATTTGCATTAGATTACTTCTGGCTTTCTCTTCGTCTTCTATTATGATGGCCTTAATCATGTCTTGTTAGGTGCTTAATCATCGGTTTCAATGGGAATCTTCATGTTAACCCGCGTGCCTATGGCATTTCCCTGTTCGTCATGAAGATCATCGATATGTACATTCAGGTTGCTCTTCTCAAGTTCGTTAAGAATCTGAATTCGATCGCGGGTTATTTGCATACCGAGTGGTTTGTGATTCAGTTTGTGAGGTGAAGCTTCCATCTTGCTTGCTGCTTCCCTGCCTACGCCATCATCCTCTACAATGCAATGTATGTAATTTTTATTCATCCTGAGTGCTATTGAAACCTTCCCTGGGGTTTTCTTATTGAGAAGACCGTGGTTAATGGCATTTTCCACAAACGGTTGGATAAGGTTGGGCGGAATTTCAAGGTAGCCCGAGTCAATCTTGTCCTCGATTTCCAAGTGATACGTGAACTTGTCTTCAAATCTCATTTGTTCAAGCGCAATATATAACTCAAGTGCCTTTATGTCGTCTTCAATTGGAATGGTTTCCCTCTGAGAATTATCCAGGATTTTTCTCATCAATGCGGCAAATTTTGTCAGATAATGATTGGCTAACTTCTTGTCATTACCATTTATGTAGTGCTGAATGGCATTCATTGAATTAAAGATGAAGTGTGGGTTCATTTGTGATCTCAGGGCCTCAAGTTTGAGATTGTCCATCCGGCGCTGCAACTTGTTGGCTTTCTTGATATTTCTAATTCTGGCGTAGAATATCAAGGAAATAATTCCAGCGAATGCAAATACAGCAAGGGTTTTGAACCACCAGGTATCCCAATACGGGGCTGTAATATGGAAGCTATAAGTTGCCGGCTTCACATTCCATTTGAATTCATTATTGCAACTTTTAACCTCGAAGGTGTAGTCGCCTGGCGGCAAGTTGGAGTAGGTCGCGGTTGTAATTTTTGAAATTGGAGACCACTGTTTGTCATATCCTATTAGTCGATACTGATAACTGACCTTTGCTGGATTGGTTAAACAAATTCCCACATATTCAAAAGAGATATGATTTAAGTCATAGCTAAGAGAAGCAAGCTCGGGAAGCAGGGTGTCCTGGTAAAATATCTTAGTGCTTAGGATATTGGTTTTGGCTTCCCTCTCATTGGGAAAATAAGCATTGGGAATATAGTGTGACAGCCCCTCTATCGTTCCAAACCAAATCGAGCCATCAGTTTCCTTGAACACGCCGTTGCTATTGCATTCAATGCCAACAAACCCCTCCTCCTTGCCATAGTGTTCTACAATTTTAAGATCTGAGGCATAGTAAGGTCCTAACTTCAATTTATTGAGTCCCTGATTGGTTCCGATCCAAATATTTTTATTGTCATTATCTATCGTAAGGGTATAAGTTAGGTTGGAAGTCAAGCCTGTTCCTTCGTCAAATTTGTCCAAAGAACTGCCGTTATACATAAACACCCCTTCAAAAGTGCCAATCCACAGATTTCCCTTGTTATCCTCCACCAGTGCCAGGCAGACATCGGATTTTAAACCAATTCGCTCATTCTCTCTGGTAAACTGCGCTCCATCAAAGGTGAATAGGCCTCCCTTATAACTTCCTACCCAAATTTTCTTGTCCTGTGTAATAACCATGGCCCAGATATCGCTTTTATGGTAGGGAGCCGGTAGTTTGAAGTTTTCAAAGCGCACGCCATCATACACGCTCAGGCCTCCGGAACCACCGAAATAAAGTTTACCGTCTTCTCCTTCCATGATAAAGCTAATCAGATTACTGATCAGCCCATTCTCCACCGTGAACGAAGTGAATGCGACCTCTTTTGAGATAGGATTAACAGTGATCTTCGTTAAGCCACTATCTGTTCCGATCCATATATTGCCGATTCGATCCTCGAAGGCGGATTTCACACCGTTGTTAACAAGGCCGTCACGCTCGCGGAACACTTCAAACGTTTCACCATTGTATCGGTTGAGCCCATTTTTATTTGTCCCTATCCAGAGGTCGTCTCGTGAATCCCTCAAGATGGGAAAAATAAAGCTGCCACTTAAGCCCTCTTTTTGACTGTAGTTCAAGAAAGAATTACCCCTATGTTTATACAATCCTGAATAAGTTCCAATCCAAAGGTTTCCCTCCACATCAAAATAGAGAGCCCCAATAATATTGCTGTTTGGTGATCCTCCAATTGGGTAATCCTCATAATGCTCACCGTCATATTTAATAAGTCCTGTTGTGGTTCCGATCCAAACATCTCCAGTAGGTCCTTCAACAATTGCGGTGATTTCCCGTTCCTCAAATAATCTTTCCAGATTTTCATGTGTTCCCGAGCCTGGATTGTTGTCATCCGATCGAATTTTGCACAAGCCTTGTTTTGTTCCAACCCATACAAGGCCGTCTTGATCCTGACAAATAACGGTAACCGCGTCTGCACATAACTCCTTGGGAATTGTAATTTTTTCGTTGTCTTGGGTAGATAAAATCACCAGCCCCTTACCGGTTCCGATGAGTAGATTGCCGTTCTGCAGTTGGCAGAAGGCATGTATGCTTTTGGAGTCCAGGCTAGCGTTCAAGCCTGGGGTGGAGATCTTGCCATCTCTTACCAGATTCACCCCCTGTTCAGTTCCGATCCACACGTCCCCCTCTTCTGAAGCATAAACCGTATTCACTTCATTGCTTAGGAGTCCATCTTCAACAAAGTGATTGTGCATACCATCCGCCTTTAGATGGCTAAGCCCTCCAAGAGTGGCAATCCAAATATCCCCACCTAGCGTGCCGGAGATTGCCTGTACATCATGGTTTGCCAGGTTTCTTTGGGCGCCATAATGGGTAAAATTTCTTCCATCGAATCTGCTCAATCCACCATATCCTCCAGCCCACAGATAACCGTTAGGATCCTGGTACAGGGCGCCAACAAATACAAATTGGAGGCCGTCCTCCACTGAATAGTTTGTGAAGTGATAGGACTGTGCAGAAGAATTGCTTGGGAGTGCACAAGAAACGAAAAAGGCAAATATGAGCAGAAAGAAAACTTTATATGGACCAATTTTGCTCATTTAAAGTAAAACGTACATACTATAATTTTCGTTACCAATACCTTTATAAAATAGCAGCTATACTCTGTTCAGTGGTGGAGTGGATATCCTAACTCCTCTATTTTCGCAGTCTTTGCCATAGAGAGGGTTTCTTGCCGGCATTTACCCTGCCAGATTTTTTCTTGTTCTTCTTCATCCGTTTTCGCGTCTCCTTGTCATTGATTTTCTGATAATCCTTAATCATTTTCTTCTCAATCTTATCCCGGGCTCTAAACATGTCACCTTTGACGAGTCTGATCTTGAATTCTGTTTTTTCAACTTCGGCAGCATCACCAGAGGCCTCGGCATCCTTAATGTCTTTATCCAGTGCCTTTAATTTGTCCTTGAACTTCTTCATTATCTTAGATGCATCCATCGCCTTTTCCATTAAATCGTCGGAACTCTGACCGGATTTAGCCTTTTGTTTCATCTGCTTTTTATAGCTCTTCGGAGGTTGAGCATGCAGAGAGAGGTAACCTGAAGCCAGGAAGAATAAAGAAATCCAGATAAGGAAGCGGATCATTGTCTAAAACAAAATATAAGTAACTTCGTTAAGGAGAAGCATGTGAGGTAAATCATGTGCAAGCGATAACAATGCTTTGAACCCTATACAACCAAAAATAGCAATTTTTATTTTGGCCTTGCTGATGCTAATCGGTTCGGGATGCGACAAAGATGAGGACACAGTGCCCAATGTGAACGTGAATCTTGTACTCTCAACAACTGATCCTCGTTTTAACGACTTAAATGCTGTCGGCGGGTGGATTTATCTCATCGGAGGGTCACGTGGAATTCTCGTCTACCGCTTTTCAATTGATGAGTTTATGGCGTACGATCGGCATTGCACTTATACTCCCTCGGCAACTTGCGCAATTGTTGAGGTTGACCAGTCAGGAGTGATTGCGATAGATTCCTGTTGCAGTTCCCAATTTGTGATTACAGATGGGTCCGTAATCGATGGGCCCGCAGAGATTCCCCTGAAGCGATATCAGACGTCTTTCGACGGCAACTTATTGCATGTCTTCAATTAGCTATCAATGAAACCGAGCCTTACAAGCTCAGTTTCATTCAAGAAATTTCCGGGTACTTAGTAACGGTAGTACTCTGCCTTGTAAGGCCCTTCAACCGGCACGCCAATATATTCAGCTTGTTCAGTTGAAAGTTCCTCCAATTCAACACCTATCTTTTGCAGGTGCAGACGAGCAACTTTTTCGTCAAGATGCTTGGGAAGGGTGTAAACCTCATTCTTATAAGCATCGGTATTGTTCCACAGCTCCAATTGAGCCAGTGTCTGATTGGTAAAGGAGTTTGACATTACGAAAGACGGATGTCCAGTCGCGCAACCGAGGTTTACAAGCCTACCTTCCGCAAGGACGATAATCTCGTTTCCATCAATCGTATACTTGTCCACTTGTGGTTTGATCGTGTCTTTAGAATCTCCATGGTTTTCGTTTAACCAGGCCATGTCAATTTCATTATCGAAGTGACCGATATTACAAACAATGGTTTTATCGTTTAGAGACTTGAAGACGTCTGCATTGACAATGTCCTTATTTCCAGTTGCGGTTACAAGGATATTTGCACGTGGCGCAGCTTCAGACATTTTCTTAACTTCAAAGCCGTCCATTGCCGCTTGCAATGCACAAATGGGATCGATCTCCGTGACGATCACTCTAACTCCTGCTCCTCTAAGTGAAGCGGCTGAACCTTTTCCAACATCTCCATAACCGGCAACAACTGCAACTTTACCAGCGAGCATGAGGTCGGTAGCTCTTCGAATAGCATCAACTAAGGATTCTTTACATCCGTACTTATTGTCAAACTTTGACTTTGTAACTGAGTCATTCACGTTTATTGCCGGCATTGGAAGGGTGCCATTTTTTACGCGATCATACAAGCGATGTACGCCCGTTGTGGTCTCTTCTGAAAGGCCTTTAACTCCCGCTACTAATTCTGGATACCTATCCAATACCATATTGGTCAAGTCACCACCATCATCCAGTATAAGGTTCAATGGTTTCCTGTCCTCTCCGAAAAATAAAGTTTGTTCAATACACCACTCAAATTCTTCTTCGTTCATGTCTTTCCAGGCATAAACTGACACTCCCGATTCTGCAATTGCTGCTGCAGCATGATCTTGAGTTGAGAAGATATTACATGATGACCATGTAACTTCTGCACCTAGTGCAGTTAACGTTTCAATCAACACGGCAGTTTGAATCGTCATATGAAGACAACCGGCAATTCTGGCTCCAGCCAAAGGTTTGGTATCGCCATATTCTTTTCGTAATGACATCAAGCCCGGCATTTCAGCCTCAGCCAATTCAATTTCTTTTCTTCCCCATGCAGCTAGGGTGGCGTCTTTAACCTTGTTTTTTGTGTATTCCACGGCAGTGTTTTCCATTGTCAAGTTTTTATTTTCTTCTTTGAATTACGGGGTGCAAAAGTACATTAAATAATGAAAAAAGCCAACCATGAATATGGTCGGCTCCTACTAATGCGTTGAATAATAATATGGAATGCGCTATGGGCCCTGGGTTATTGGGCAGTCTGCCATATCCATTTACCGGTTTTGTCAATATATCCACTGGTTCCGCTCTTGTAAGAGCCTACCCGAACTTTGGCCAATCCTCCTTCGAAGTCAGCAGGGATGTCAAATTGAAAAGTGATCACCACTTTTCCCTCCGTATTGATATATCCCCATTTCCCATCCTTAGATTCTTTCACACAAGCCAAGCCTTCTGAGAAATGATGTGCGCCATAGAACTGAGGGTTAACGGCGATGTCACCTTTCTTGTTGATGTACCCGTACTTTCCTGTTTTGAATGATCCAATTCGTATAAGGGCCAATCCATCTCTAAAGGTAAAAGCTTTATCGAACATGGGCTCTATTACAAAATTGCCCTTCTTGTCAATAAATCCCCATTTCCCAGTTTGCTCACTTCCAATGCGAACGTTGGCTGTTCCTTCCGAAAAGTCAAAAGATCCATCAAAACGATAGCCCAATACTAGCTTTCCGGTCTTGTCAATGAAACCCCATTTCCCGGTTTTGAAGTCTCCTTGCTTGACTCTGGCCATGCCTTCATGAAAGTCGTAAGCGGCATCATATTGGGGTTTGAGAACGTAATTGCCAGTTTTATCAATAAATCCGAGTTGTTCTCCAACCTGAACTCTTGCCACACCTTCATTGAAATTGTAGGCGTAATCAAATTGAGGCTTGATGATCATCTTTCCCGTTTTATCAATGTATCCCCATGTGCCTTCTAATTTCACCGCCGCCAAACCATCTGAGAAATCCATCACACGGGTGTACTTTGCTTTGATTACAAGCTTTCCAGCCTTGTCAATAAATCCTCTTTTTCCTTGAATTTTGACATGCGCTAAACCCTCTGAAAAGCTAGATGCGAAGTCAAATTGCGGTTTAATAACCATTCTCCCCGTCTTGTCAATGAAGCCATATTCTCTATTGTCGGAAACAGTGTACAGGCCTTCATTTTGCGCAAAAATTGGCGCAGTACAAAGCAAGACAACCAACAATAAAAGGTGCCTCAAACCGAAGCCTTTTTTAAACATTTCCATCTTAAACGCGGTTAAAAATTAAGGAATTGACTAAAGTAGTAAAAATTAAATATCTCGGCAAATATATAAATATTTACATTTGGTAATCAATTACTATACCATATCAAAATGGGGTTATTATTGCGAAAAGAGCTGGCTGAAAACACCATCTTAGGGGTATGGAAAATTGAGGAAAAGGAGGCCTGGTATTTTGCAAATCCTATAGTGACTAAGCGTTTACAAAATCGCATAGACAGCTATCAATTTGTAAAGAGAAAACTGCAGGCCATTGCGGTGCGCATCTTGATTGAGTTGCTTTTGCCTGATGAGGACAATATTGATATCAGTTACAATGAAAAGAGAAAGCCTTTTTTTACTGTTGCAGGTTATAATCTTTCCATTACGCACTCGGATACCATGGTCGCAGTAATTGTTTCAGACCAGTTAGAGGTAGGTATAGACATAGAGCGGGAAAGCCCAAAAATTAAGCGGATAGCCCATAAATTCTTGAGTGAAGTTGAGTTTGATAGGTATAACGAAGTTCAAGAATCGGGTCAATTTGACTATTTGCATATTATGTGGGGGGCAAAAGAATGCATGTTCAAATTATATGGACGAGGAAGCCTTAGTTTTAAAGAGAATTTAGCGGTTTCGGAATTTGACCTGCAATCAAATGGTAAGTTCTATGGCGTAATAGATAAAAATAAAAGAGTGATTAAAGTTGATGGGTATTATATCAAACTGGATAAATTTGTACTGGTGTATGTCCTTGAAAACCGAGATGGGACACCTAATGGAATTGAACCCTGAACATGAGTGCTATATATAAGGAGATACTAAAAGGTAAGCAATGCGGACGCAAATCTTTTGCGGTACTCGTAGATCCGGATAAAACCGATTTAGAAGAGGTCAATGAGCTGGCGTTTGCGGCTCAATCGTGTGGCGTTGACTTTATCTTGGTAGGATCCAGTATCCTAACCAACGGCTCCATGGAGCGCTGTATCAAGGGGATTAAAGAATTTTGCTCGATTCCGGTCCTATTATTTCCTGGGAGCGCCTTGCAGGTCAATTCCCATGCTGATGGCATCTTGTACCTCTCTCTGATATCCGGTCGAAATCCCGATCTGCTCATTGGTAAGCATGTTATTTCAGCACCTTTGGTAAAAGCCGCGGGTCTGGAGGTTATTCCAACCGGTTACATGTTGATTGAAAGTGGAAATCTTACCACCGTATCCTATATGAGTAACACGATCCCAATTCCCAGAGGGAAGAATGAGATTGCTGCCTGCACGGCTATGGCAGGAGAAATGCTCGGGTTAAAACTAATTTATCTGGAAGCGGGAAGTGGTGCCAGGGAGGTAGTGCCAGAGGCTATGATTCGCACAGTTAAAAAATCAGTCGATGTGCCAATTATTGTTGGAGGCGGCATTCGGACGCCTGAACAAGCTGAATCCGCTTGCCGTGCAGGTGCCGATATTATTGTGGTAGGGAATGCGCTTGAAAAGGACCTGAACCTAATGGAGGGATTAAGTCGCGCCACTCACGAAACCGTATCAGTAAGTTGACACACTCGGGTCCACTTCTGTTGACCAGGCGTGTATTCCGCCTTTCAAATTAAGCAGATTTGTAAAGCCTTCATTATTCGTTAGGTGCATAATTGCATTGGCGCTTCTCATCCCATGATGGCAGTGAACGACAACCGTTTTGTCTTTTGATATTTTGTCAGCATTATCTGGGATTGTTCCCAGAGAAATGAGCTCTCCTCCCATGTTGCATAGCTCATACTCGTTGGCCTCTCTCACATCGATGATTTGAATGTCTTCGTTGTTGTCCAATCGCTGCTTTAGTTCAGTTGCGGTAATTTCTTTTATTTCCATGCCATTTGAATTGGGATTACAAAATGCTTCGTAATCAATTAATACATCAATTTCTAAGTTAGACGGGTTTAGCGAAATTAAGAGTTTATTCGATTCCATAGTAAACACGTTAAGCACCATTAATTTACCCGACAATGTTTCACCCATTCCTGTCAGTACTTTAATGGCCTCATTCGCCTGATAGCAACCTACAATTCCAGGGAGTACGCCCAGCACACCAATTTCCGAGCAATTGGGCACATCTCCAGGCTTCGGAGGATCAGGATAAACGCATCGATAAGTAGGCCCGTTATGGTGGTTGAATACTGCTATCTGCGCTTCAAATTTATAGATAGAACCCATCACAAAGGGTTTTTTTAACATGACGCATGCATCGTTGACCAAATAACGTGTCGGGAAATTGTCAGAGCCATCTAAGATCAGATCATACTGCTCAAATAGATCAAGCGCATTTTGGCTGCTGAGTCTCGTTTCATATGCATTGATTTGAATCAGTGGATTTTGCAAGCGTAGCTTGGCGGCAGCGGTTAGTGCCTTGGATGCTCCAATGTCTTGATCGGTATACAGCACTTGTCTTTGCAAGTTGCTGAGGTCCACAATATCGTCATCTACAATTCCAATGGTTCCCACGCCTGCTGCACAAAGATATTGTAGAGCCGGACAGCCCAGTCCTCCAGCTCCAATTACCAAAACGCTTGAAGTTTTTAGTCGCTCCTGGCCTTCTATACCGAATTCGGTGAGCAGTGTATGGCGGTGATAGCGCTTTTTCTCCTGATCTGTAAGCATCTATGTGGGTTCACCTTGTAGTACTTGATCCCAATCTTTCCATACCGGTTCATACCCCTGACTGGAAATCATTTTGCTAATTTCAAAAGGTGTGCGATTATCATCAATGGAGAACTGCTCCAGGGAATTATCTCCTTCCGCATAACCTCCCGGATTGGTTTTGCTTCCAGCGCTCATAGTTGTAATACCTAATTTGATCACATGATCCCGGAATTGAATACTCTCTCGGGTGGAGAGTGAAAGTTCAACTTCTTCGTTAAAAATACGGTAGGCACAGATGAGTTGAACCAATTCTTTGTCTGACATGTTTGATTTTAAATCAATTCCTCCGGCACAGGGYCGCARTCTWGGGAAWGAGATRCTGTAYTTKGTTYGCCARTAGGTKCGCTCCAAATAGTTSAGGTGCATGGCSGTRAARAAGCTGTCTGTKCGCCARTCTTCCAGTCCAATTAAGGCGCCAAGTCCAATTTTATGAACGCCCGCACGGCCGAGACGATCGGGTGTTTCCAAACGGTAGTTGAAATTTGATTTTTTGCCTTTTGGATGGTGCGTTTTGTACTCCTTCTCATTGTACGTTTCCTGATATACGAGCACGGTGTTAAGGCCAAATGGGGTCAGCAAAGCGTAGTCCTCTTCATCCAATGGTTGAACTTCCAGGCTAATGTGGGAGAAGTGAGGACGGATGAGCTCAAGGGCGTGTTGAAAGTACTCTATACCAACCGTTTTATTGGCTTCACCTGTTACCAGTAGGATATGGTCGAACCCCATCTTCTTTATCTGCTCAACTTCGTCAAGAATCTCTTTGTCATTCAGCGTTTTCCTGGGGATGTCAATATTCAAAGAGAATCCGCAATAGGTACAGATATTCTGACATTCATTGCTGAGGTACATGGGGATAAAAAGCTGGATGGTTTTACCAAAGCGTTTTTGGGTCAGCTGATGGGCTTTTTGGGCCATTTGTTCCAGGTAAGGCGCTGCGGCAGGTGAGAGCAGGGCTTTGAAGTCTTCCAGAGAGCGGCCCTCAGGCTTGTACAGAGCCGCTTCTACATCCACGGCAGTTTTTGCGTAGATGCTCTTAGTTTGGGTGACCCAATCGTGTGAATCGAATATGTCTTTAAAGGAACGCATATAATGCACCAATAATTTGTGATAGATCCATTAACCTTCCTCCGTCCATAACGATGACATGGGTACTATTTTTCACCTAAAAATGCCGTCAGTGGACTACTTGCTTCCGCCTCTTGCTGCTGTTGTCCAAGTTTCGCTTCAAAAGCAATTCTGCCTGCTTCCACTGCCAATTTAAATGCAGTACCCATAGCAACTGGATCGCTGGACACCGCGATGGCCGTATTGACCAACACGGCGTCTGCTCCCATTTCCATAGCCGCTGCCGCATGAGAGGGTGCTCCGATTCCCGCATCTATCACAACAGGAATGTTGCTTTGTTCAATGATAATCTGCAGCATGGCTTTCATCTCGAGTCCTTTATTGGAGCCAATGGGAGCCCCTAGGGGCATGACAGCTGCCGTCCCCACGTCTTCAAGTCTTTTACAGAGAACTGGATCCGCATGGCAGTAGGGCATGACAATGAAGCCGAGCTTTACCAATTCCTCAGCCGCTTGTAAAGTTTCAATAGGATCAGGCATTAAGTATTTGGGATCCGGATGTATTTCAAGCTTGAGCCAATTGGTCTGTAACGCCTCTCTTGCCAGTTGGGCGGCAAAAACAGCTTCCTTAGCACTACGTGCTCCGGACGTATTTGGCAAGAGCTCAAATTGAGCATGTTCGAGATGTTTAAGAATGGTATCCTCTGGATTGTCTGGGTCCACCCTTTTTAGGGCCATGGTTACGAGTTCAGACCCTGATGCCAATAAGGCCTTTTCCATGAGCTTGCCTGAACTGAACTTCCCCGTCCCGGTGAATAGTCGAGAGGAAAATTTCTTGTTCCCTATTTCAAGCGTTTTTTTCATTCTGCTGTTTGAGTGATTGACCTCAATTCATGGGCAAATTTGGCACTGTTGATGATCTTATAATCTGACTTGGTAACTGCAGAAGATATGGCACACCCGTGAAGGCCCGCTGCCACAATCGACTGGACATCTCTCAGATCAATGCCCCCGATTGCAACAATTGGGATGGTTCGTTCAATTACTCTCTTTGCCTCAGCAATGATCTTGGTCATATGTTCAATGCCCAGCACCGGGCTTAAATTTTTCTTGGTAGTGGTATATCGAAACGGACCAAGGCCGATATAGTCGACCCCCTGTTTAGCCAATTTTACCACGTCTTCAATGGCATTGGCGGTACCACCAATAATCTTCTCCTCACCCAGAATCTCGCGTGCTTCTTTGATTGACAGGTCGTTCTTGCCCAGGTGAACACCATCCGCATTGATGGCTTTTGCTAACTGGGCATTGTCGTTAATGATCAAAGTAGCCTTGTATTTTTTGCAAATCCGGTGAACCTCCAGCGCAATTTTCTCCCAGCTTTGTTCATCGTGGTTTTTTATGCGCAATTGAACCCATGAAGCGCCGCCAAGGCAGGCAAATTCTGCAAGTTCGGCATGTGTGTGCCGCTCCACATCTGAGGTGATAAATTGATATGTAGCTATGCGTTTATGCATTTTGCAGACTATGTGTGCCCAATAGACTTCCGTTACTGATTAGAAATTGATTTACATAGTTCTTGGCTTCTCTACAGCTATGCTCTAAATTATCCCCCAATGCTAAATGTGCAACTATCGCCGCGGACAAGACACAGCCGGTCCCATGTTTATCGTATGGATACCTGATGCCTTTAATGATGGTTGTNGTNTNGCCGTCTTCAAACAGCAGGTCGTCCGAGTGTTCAGTTTGGCTGTGTCCGCCTTTCAAAAGCACAGCACAATACGTTGATAATTTTATGCCGATCTCGCTCTCTTTGTTCCCTGGATAAAGTTTTTTCATTTCTTCCATGTTGGGTGTAAAGAGTCCGATAGCATTTAATATTTCATTATTGGATTCTAAAAATCCGTCACCATGAAATTGATATCCAGCGCTTGAGGATAAAATTGGATCCCAAACAATGAAGATATCCTTATTCCGCTCCTTCAGATAGGCCAAAGTGCCTTTGAGTACGTCTAAGTTTTCGATCAGGCCAATTTTTGCATATTCTATGGGGTAGGCATCAAATAAAGGATCTAATTGGTTGACAATTTCGTCGAAATGCAGCCAGCTGATGCCATTAAAGGTGTGCTCGTTTTGATAGGTAGTAGACGTACTTACCCCAAATCCTTGCACACCCAGTGCTTCAAAGGTTTTAGCATCTGCCAAGATTCCAGCGCCTCCACTGGGGTCTAATCCAGCTACGCTGAGGCCATAGGTTGTTGTTCGCATTGCTTTTTAATCTTAATGAAAGTTTCAATGGGATCTTTACTTGACCAGATTGCTCCAAGTACGGCAGCCCCTGAATATCCTTTCTTTTTCAGTGCTCCAATATTTTCCTCATTAATCCCACCCAGCGCAATTATATCTTGGTCCAGGTTCCTGAGATCAACTTCTGCGAATCTTCCAAGGTGTTTCTTCTTCGAAATACTATCAAAAACAGGACTCAAAAATGCGTAATGATAAAACGCTCCACCACTTGTCAGGGTATCCACGGAATGAAAGGAAGTAGATATAGTTAATGTAGGGTGTTTAATCTTGAGATATTGGACTAAGAACCATGCCTTCAATTTCTTTTTCCGATGCTTACTTGTTAAATGAATACCCTTGAGGCCATATTTAGGGGCGAGCTCATGCTGGGTATGTAGGACGACCCTGTTTAGATATTTCTGCGGTAAGCGTTTAAGAAAATGTTCAATTTCTTCCGCCGAGGCTGTTGGCTTTCTAAGGTGAAAGACCTGTAGGCCCTGCTCGAACAGTTCGCTGACTACTTTCTCCTCTCCTAAATGTACTTTACTTCTCGATATCACTATCAACTTCATCCTATCAATCTTCTCGTGACTTATGAATACAATTCTCTACCTGTTTCTGCAAATTCTGAGGCTTTTTCTTTCATGCCTTCTTCAATGGCTTTGGCATCTTCAAGGTTGTTCTCCCGGGCATAATTTCTTACATCTTGCGAGATTTTCATCGAGCAAAAGTGGGGCCCGCACATGGAGCAGAAATGCGCCACTTTGGCATTTTCAGAAGGTAACGTTTCATCGTGAAATTCGCACGCAGTTACCGGGTCAAGAGAAAGGTTGAACTGATCTTCCCACCTGAACTCGAACCGTGCCTTACTCAAAGCATTGTCTCTGGTGTAAGCCCCAGGATGACCTTTGGCAAGATCGGCGGCATGTGCCGCAATTTTATAAGTGATTACACCATCTTTAACATCTTTTTTATTGGGTAAACCCAAATGCTCTTTGGGAGTTACGTAGCACAGCATTGCGCATCCAAACCAACCGATCATAGCAGCTCCGATACCAGATGTAATGTGGTCATATCCAGGTGCTATGTCTGTTGTTAAGGGCCCTAATGTATAGAAAGGGGCTTCCTGGCACGTCTCAAGTTGCTTGTCCATGTTTACTTTGATCATCTGCATGGGTACATGCCCTGGGCCTTCAATCATAACCTGAACGTCGTGCTTCCATGCAATTTTGGTAAGCTCCCCGAGCGTGTCCAATTCTGCAAACTGGGCCTCATCATTGGCATCAGCCAACGATCCAGGCCTTAGTCCATCTCCAAGAGAGAAGGCTACATCATAAGCTTTCATGATCTCGCAGATTTCTTCAAAATGGGTGTACAGAAAGCTCTCCTTATGATGAGAAAGACACCACTTAGCCATGATAGAACCGCCTCGCGAAACAATGCCCGTTACCCGCTTAGCGGTCATGGGAATATAGCGCAGTAGGACACCCGCGTGAATCGTAAAGTAATCTACTCCTTGCTCAGCTTGTTCAATTAAAGTGTCCTTGAAGAGTTCCCAGGTGAGATCTTCTGCTTTGCCATTCACCTTTTCCAATGCCTGGTAGATCGGAACGGTTCCAACTGGAACAGGGGAGTTCCGAATGATCCATTCTCTTGTTTCATGAATGTTGTTTCCGGTAGATAGGTCCATGATTGTATCAGCGCCCCATCGACAGGCCCATACCGCTTTTTCCACCTCTTCCTCGATGCTTGATGAAACTGCAGAATTGCCAATATTGGCGTTGATTTTTACCAAAAAGTTACGGCCGATGATCATCGGCTCACTCTCCGGGTGGTTAATGTTATTCGGAATGATCGCCCGGCCTGCAGCGATCTCATCTCTAACGAACTCAGGGGTGATTTGCCCAATAGGCGTGTTTGCACCAAAGGAATTTCCAGGGTGCTGTATCCCATTATCAGCAGCATCGTTATGCTTTTGATTTTCGCGAATGGCCACATATTCCATTTCAGGGGTGACAATGCCACGCTTGGCATAATACATCTGGGAAACATTGGCTCCTTTCTTTGCTCTAAGCGGCTTCTTTATGTGCTCAAATCTCAAGAAGTCCAGATCTGAATTGAGAAAACGCTCCTTTCCAAAATCCGAGGAAATGTCATCTAAAAGTTCAACATCTTGTCGATCGAGAATCCAGGGTTCCCGCAGTCTCGCCAGTCCGCTGTGAACATCTATATCTTGATCAGGATCAGTGTAGGGCCCGCTGGTATCGTACACGGTTACCGGAGGATTCTTTAGGTTTTCTGTGCCCCCCCCGATTCCAGGTAAATTTGAATCTGTTAAAGAGATTTCTCTCATCGCTACTTTAATGTCATGCAGTTCGCCGTTTACAAATACTTTTTTAGAGGCCGGGAAAGGTGCACGTGAAATAGTGGTTGCTGACGGTAATTTTTCCTTCTTCATAACTTTAAGATTAGCATATTAACATTTCTAACCACCCTGTGTAGCTCGAATAATAAGGACTTGATCATTTTCCTGGAGCACCAGCCTTTGCCACTCACTCTTGGCTATTACGCAGTCATTGACTGCCACGGCCGTGCCGCGAGCATTGCTTAGCGAATGCGCACTTAAATACTCACTGAGCTTTAAGTTTGACTGAACTTTTATTGGCTTGTTATTGACTGTAATCTCCATTAAAAATGAAATGCGGATTGCGCGCAAATAAAAATTGAAATAATAACTTTGGAGATAATGAGGCAAGTCTCAGACTTTTTCCTTCGACAGTTCTAACTGTATCAGGTTCAAGGAGTATGATCTCAGTCCTGATGTGAATCCTATGTGGCTACATCTGGACACCCCCAAAGTGTATGGCAAAGGTAAAAATGGTTTTGCTCTAAGACAAGGTAATTAAAGAAATTGTTACTCCACTGGCGCTATCCCCCGCAATCGCAACTATTCGAAAAATGAATCTTGGTATGAGGTAAAAGATCGTGGATTTCCTTTTGGTGGATATCGCTAATTTCAATAACGCGCATGTCCAATTCAACCAGGTTTTTGAGGTTCCCGATTTCTACCGGCATCGCTTCAAGCTCGTTGCCCCACATGTCAAGGTAAGTCAAGCTTTCCAGTCCGCCTATTTCTGGTGGGAGCGAGGCGATTTCATTTTGATAGATAATAAGCTGTTTTAGATTCTTGAGATTTCCAATACCGGGAGGTAGTGTGCCCAGTCTATTCCTTGAAAGATTTAAATCTGTCAAATTCAAAAGCGTTCCGATTGCCCCGGGAATCACTTGAAGCTTGTTCTTGCTGAGATCCAACTCTTGTAAATTCTTGAATTTGAAAATCTCTTTGGGGAATTCCGTT
This sequence comes from Flavobacteriales bacterium, assembly GCA_016764395.1. Lineage (GTDB taxonomy): Bacteria > Bacteroidota > Bacteroidia > NORP154 > NORP154. The sequence continues at coordinate 10,912 of JAESRW010000164.1, read as the reverse complement.
AGTTTTGCCCGTCTTAAAACCAATATGTATACGCTATCAGGGTCTTTAAGCGCTTCTTCCAGAGAATAATGTACCTTGACTTTAGAGAGTTGAGCTGAATCCAGTAGCTGAGCCATAGCCGGGGCCAGGCTCGTGGTTAGAAGCATTAGAGCATAGGATATTCGCAACAAGTAGTGCACTTCATTTTACTTTAAAATCGCTAAGGCAGATTCTTTATCCTTTGCCAACTGTTCAGCCAGGGCTTCAACTGAGCTGAACTTTCGCTCATCTCGGATACGCTCAACAAATTTAACCGTCAATAACTGTCCGTAAATGTCTTGATCAAAGTCGAAAAGGTGGATTTCTATTTTTTTATCCTCCGAGTCAGGCGATTCACTGATCGTTGGCCTTACACCTATATTCATCATTCCCTGATAGCTTTCGCCTTTTAGAACAGCATTGATTGCATAAACACCATCGGCGGGAATTAATTTCAAGGAATCATCAATCTGCAAGTTTGCCGTAGGAAAACCAATTTTTTTGCCACGTCCATCGCCGGCAACCACTTCGCCGGTAAGAAGATAATCATGCCCCAAATAGGCTTGTGCGGTAGCAATATCACCTTTCAGCAAGGCATGTCGAATCTTGGTTGAGCTCACGTTTACATGATCTATATCGGCTGCCGGAATCTCTTCTACATCAAATCCATATATAGGGCCGCATTCCAAAAGATGTTCCAGCGTCCCTTCGCGGTTCCTTCCAAAATGATGGTCGTATCCGATCACTAATTTTTTTATTTGAAGCTTGTTGACCAGGAGATCCCGAATATATTCCACTGAGCTCAAACGAGAAAACTGTTTGGTAAAAGGGTGAATGATCAAGTGATCAATCCCGTACTCCTCCAACAATGCGATTTTCTCCTCTCTAGTGGTTAATAGCCTCAGGTCATTTTGATCCGGAAAAAGCACAATCCGTGGGTGAGGAGAGAAGGTAAGCAAAACAGTTTCACCATCGTTTTCCTCAGCAATGGATTTTAGCCGATCCAATATCGTTTTATGTCCTGCATGGACGCCATCAAAAGTACCGGTAGTAAGAACTGGAAATGATACGTTTTGAAAATCCTCAATGTTGTGGTAGATCTTCACGCGGGTTCAGAATTATAAGTTTCAAAAGTAGAGAAATAAATAGTTAAAGCACTTTCTTAATCTGAATTAATTGTGGTAATTTTGCGCGCAGAAAACCGAGCGTAAATCACAAGATTTATCAATTCATTTAGGAAATCATGGCGAAACTAGTGGGGAAAATAACTCAAATTATCGGACCGGTAATTGACGTTTCTTTTGAATCAGCAGGAGAGGGAAAAGCGGAACTTCCAAATATTTTGGATGCACTGATAATTGAAAGAGCGGACAAGGATCCTATCGTTCTGGAATGTCAGCAGCACATTGGAGAGGACACGGTAAGAACAATATCTATGGACTCTTCTGATGGGTTGAGAAGAGGACTGACAGTAGTGGCTACTGGATCTCCAATTAAAATGCCTGTTGGTGATCAGGTAAAAGGACGGTTGTTTAATGTTATTGGCGATTCGATAGATGGAATTGGCGATGTGGACAAAACTGGTGGATATCCAATTCACAGAGATCCCCCCGCATATGAGGAGCTCTCAACTACACAAGAGGTGCTTTTTACCGGTATTAAGGTAATTGACTTGATCGAACCTTATGCAAAAGGAGGTAAAATCGGTTTGTTCGGTGGAGCTGGTGTTGGTAAGACGGTTTTGATTATGGAATTGATCAACAACATTGCAAAAGGATATGAAGGATTGTCCGTTTTTGCTGGTGTTGGAGAGAGAACTAGAGAAGGGAATGACTTGCTTCGTGAGATGATTGAGTCAGGCGTTATTAAATACGGCGATGAATTTGTTAAATCCATGGAAGAAGGTGGTTGGGACCTAAGCAAAGTAAATGTGAAGGATCTGGAAACGTCACAAGCTGCATTGGTATTTGGTCAGATGAATGAGCCCCCTGGTGCAAGAGCACGAGTTGCCCTTTCAGGATTGACATTAGCGGAGTACTTCCGTGATGGAGATGAAGAAACCGGAGGACGGGATATCTTATTCTTCATGGATAATATCTTCAGGTTTACACAAGCTGGCTCTGAGGTTTCTGCCCTCTTGGGAAGGATGCCTTCAGCAGTAGGATATCAGCCTACATTAGCATCTGAGATGGGTGCGATGCAGGAGAGAATTACATCTACCAAGCGTGGATCTATTACGTCGGTACAGGCGGTATATGTACCTGCTGATGACCTTACTGACCCCGCTCCGGCAACAACATTCGCTCACCTTGATGCAACAACGGTGCTTTCAAGAAAAATTGCAGAATTGGGAATCTACCCAGCAGTTGATCCACTGGATTCAACATCTAGAATTTTGACCCCTGAAGTTGTTGGTGAAGACCATTACAACACGGCGCAAGCGGTAAAAGAGATTCTTCAGCGATACAAGGAATTGCAGGATATTATCGCGATTCTGGGTATGGATGAATTGTCTGAGGAAGATAAATTGGCAGTACACAGAGCTCGAAGGGTACAGCGATTCTTGTCGCAGCCATTCTTTGTTGCTACTCAATTTACAGGACTCGAGGGGGTACTCGTTCCAATTGAAGAAACCATTAAAGGATTCAACATGATCCTAAATGGAGAAGTTGATAAATATCCTGAGGCGGCTTTTAACCTTGTTGGTACAATCGAAGAGGCGATTGCGAAAGGTGAGAAAATGCTTGCTGATGCAGAAGCTTAGATATGAATATTGAGATTGTAACACCAGATAAGGAAATATTCGCAGGAGAGGTAGACACTGCGGTATTCCCGGGTACCAACGGTTCTTTTGGTATCTTAAAGGGGCATGCTCCAATGATTTGTACTTTGCAGGAAGGTACGATTGTACTTCATGATTCCAAGGGAGAGAAGAATTTCAACATTGGAGGTGGAATTGTGGAAATACTCAATGATCACATCATCGTATTGGCTGAGTAAGCAGCATCTACACTTCGAAAAATCAGATAAGGAGAGCATTTTGCTCTCCTTTTTTATTGCTACCTTGCAGCTAAGTAACATTAAATGAAATGTTTGATCGTCACATTGGCTGTGCTATTGACAGGCTGCGACTTTGGCCTAAAAGAGGACCTAAACATTACCAAGGCGGAGCTTTTCATAACTCGATATGAAAACACCGGGAAAGTTGACACGTTAATGTTAAACCATGCCAATGCAGATGCGTTTGAAGTCAATCGGGATCATTACCTATTTGTGGTCAATAGTTTTAATGGTGATTTTAATGGTTGGGTATATTCAAAGAATGCTGCATCAATTCCTCGAAGTCTGAAATTTCAACAATTTATTATTAAACAACATGACCCCACTAAAGGCAATTGGACCAAAGTATATGGAAAATGGTAATAACAACACGAAACCATACCTGGCAATTGCTATAAAACAAAGTTGAATTTTACGAAAAGCGTTGCTAGTCTAACGGTGAATTTCTGAATTGAAATTAAATACTATGTGATGAATAAAATGGTTCTGATACTGGTGCTTGTTTTTTCCATCTTTGGATGCAACGGGAAGGGTTCGGTATCGCATTCCATGCCTAACGCTTCATTTGTGGAAGATGAAGCCCAGTGGGAAACGATAAAATTCCCAAGTGGCGATGAGCTGGCCATTACCGCCGACCTCTATGTGGTTGACAAAACGAAGCCCTATATTTTATTGTGTCATCAGGCTGGATACAGCAGAGGAGAGTATCGTGAAATAGCGGTTAAACTCAATGAGCTTGGCTTCAATTGTATGGCAATTGACCAGCGTTCAGGGAAGGAGGCAAAAGGTATTGAAAATGAAACAGCGAAAGGTGCTGCCAAGGCTAAGCTAGGAATGACCTATGCAGATGCAGAGCAAGATATCATTGCCGGCGTTGATTATCTCCACAAGATAGCGGGAAAACCGATAATCATTTGGAGTAGCTCGTACTCTGCTGCACTCGTATTGAAAGTTGGCAGCAAGAACAAAAAAGTAAGCGCCATCATTTCTTTTAGCCCGGGCGAGTATATTCAGGGGAGTAATATTACAAAAGCAGCGACCGGCATTTCTCAACCCTTATTTGCTACTTCCTCAAGAGAGGAGGGTGCAGGAGTGGCCAAATTGTTGGCAGGTGCAAATGGAGATAATAAGGTGCAATTCATTCCGGAAGGCAAAGGCAGACATGGCTCTAGAGCACTTTGGACAGAGAGCAAGGGGAATGCAGAATATTGGACAGCGCTGAAAGCTTTTCTCAGCAAAATCAGCGGATAATGTGAATTCGGGGTTATTCATATACTCCGATCAAAGAAGCACATGTTCAAATGAGTCTTATTTAAGCTGGAACCTTCAACTAGCGATTGTGCAGGCACAAATGCCCCGTCGCTCTAAGCCCACCAGCATCAATTGTCTTTTCGACCGATAAGGAGCAATCTCTTTAAACCACCTACTCATTCCAGTTGGTGATAACCTTCTAACAGGCACCCCGGCAAGCTACGGAAGCTTCTTCATTGCGCTGAGGAATGACAATAGCTTATGGATAATCCAGTTATAAACGATACAACGAAAAAGAACAAGCGCTGCCTTGACCCATCCATTCCCGAATCTATCTATAGCAATTCGTAAATTCGCAGAAACTTGTGTAGAGGAAATGCTCCGATCCTTTCGCCCTGAGCGATGTAGAAGGGAGGCAAAGCACTCGTAATTTGCAGATATGGGACAAAAGCGTAAAATCCCTAAACTATTCAAAATACTCTTGTACCTGGCATTTCTTTTTGCCTTACAGGAGGTGGCCCTGCGCATCTGTTTTCCGATTCCAGAGATCGAAAATTTTAACAGGATCAATTATCAGATTCTTGCTGCTAAGGACAATAAGTCCAGCTACATCAGAAATATTAAAATGATGTGGAAGTCGACCCTGGATACGGAGGAGGATTTTATCTATAATCTCAATCCCTATGGCTATCGTGACAGGGCCTGGAATGTTGAGAAAGACAACGATCAAACACGGGTGATGGTGGTTGGTGATAGTTTTGTGGAGGGGATGATGGCGGTGGGAGATGAAACCCTTCCAATGGGGTTCGCCAATAGCGCCGATGAGGCAGGATTGAATGTGGAGGCCATGAATTTTGGGATGATGGGAATAGGACTCAACGAGTATATTAAATTGATCGTAGATGCGGTACCTGTGTTTAAGCCAGATTACCTAATTATGGTTTTATTCTCCAACGACATACCCTTTAACCGGCCCTATTTCCCCACTACTAAGCTGGCGCCTGTGTTCACGGATTGGAGTACACCCAGGTTAAAAGCATTGTTAAACTATTCCAAAAACGGAGACCCAATCCCTTTTCGTTGGAGCTTTGATATAAAACGGTATTACAAGGCGGTACCTGATAAGAGCAATCCTTGGACCACGCAGTCGGAAGCACGTTCTAAGGATGTTACACCACCAATAGCGGATGCTATGATGAAAGGTGACTTTAACTTTTTTAGATCCAACTGGATACTTGAAGAGGAGAAGTTTTTACGGTCGCCAACGGATGTGACAGAGAAGCTGAAATTGCTCCGTGAATTTACCACGTACTATGGCACGGAGATGCTCGTATGTTATATCCCTTCCCGTAATCAGGTAAGTGAGTATTACTACAAATATGAAAAGGAGTACTGTCAAGTCAGATGCCCGGATCGATTGGATCTTACCCAGCCTGCTTATCAGATTCACAGGCAGATGTTATCGAATAATTGCAGCTCCCTGGACATTCCTTATTATGATCTTACACCGATGATTATTGCCGAAGAGAACAAGGAAAATCATCTATACTGGAATTATGACGACCATATGAAGGGCTCAAGTTATCTGATGATGGGAGACGAGATCTTTAAGTGGTGGCAGAAAGAAATAGCGCAATAAAACAGCAATGCCAAAAAACGGATTCGAGATACATTAATATGTCAGGTTATTCGATCAAGTTCATGCACAGTAAAGAGAAAAGTGGTCTGGACGTGGATAACTTCCATGCATTACGCCTCATGCCCCATTCGTTGGACTTGATGCATTATGAAATCGCAACAATCTTAAGGTAGAGGATGGGCAAGTTTAATAAAGGGGAAAGGCATGTACAGAAGGAGGAACGTATAGAAAAGCGGCCCATCGCTGCTTCATCGGGATCAAATAAGAAGAAGCTCTACGCTTCACTCATCTTTATTTTCTCCTTCTTCCTGTACAGCAATACGATTACCCATGATTACGCACTTGATGATGACGTAGTGTTCAAAGAGAACCGTTATGTTCAACAGGGTTTTGAGGGTATCAAGGACATCTTTAGTCATGGATTTCTATATGGATTTAATCAGCGGAACAACCAATCATATCGTCCGTTGGTGTCCACCGTGTTTGCGATAGAGTATGCGTTCTTTGGGGCCAATCCTTTAGCTGGCCACCTGATAAATGTGTTCTTTTATGCCCTATCGTGTATGCTGCTCTTTTTAATGCTGACAAAGATGTTTAGGGGGCATGGACTCATTGTTCCGTTCTTAATTGCACTGATTTACGCGGCACATCCCATCCATACTGAAGTGGTGGCGAATATTAAGGGAAGAGATGATATGCTGACACTATTGCTGATGGTTGTAACCTTCTATTTCCTCTTTGATTATCTGGTAAAGCAGAAGCGAATGTACCTGGTTTTAAGTGTCATTGCCTATTTTGGATGTCTCTTGACCAAAGAGAATGCCGTGGCAATCATCGCGCTGATCCCGATTACGATTTTTGTGTTTTCAGAGTCGAATATAAGAGGTGCGATGCGCTCCAGTCTGCCTTTTGGAATGGTGTTGATCCTATATTTGCTGCTAAGGGATTCGGTCTTGGATACCGTGGGCTTTGGAGAGCAACTCGACATCATCAATAATAGTTTGATGGCGGCTAAGACCAAATCTGAAATGTTGGCAACTAACTTTGTGATCTTGGGTAAATACCTGGCGTTGCTGGCTGTTCCCCATCCACTGTCATTTGATTATTCCTTTAATCATTTTCCCATTGTAGGATGGAGCAATTGGCAGGCTCTGTTATCACTTGGGATTTACGTAGCACTGGGCGTATATGCGGTAAAAAACATAATGAAGAAAGATATTATTGCCTACGGAATCCTACTCTACTTGATAACGTTTTCGGTAACGTCCAATTTGTTTGTAAAGATAGGGGCAACACTGGGTGAACGGTTTATGTTCATACCGTCTCTAGGATTTGCAATTGTTTTTGTGTTGATAATTATTCGTTTATTGGACCGCAATAAGCCAGAGGGTGAAGAGGCCTTTTATCTTTCGATGAATGCGAAGTCGAAAACACTCATTGGAATAGTGGTGGTGATGGCATTGACTTATTCTGTTAAGACGTACTCCAGAAACTTTGATTGGGAAAATAACCAGACCTTGTTTCGTGCTGATATCAATGCGACGCCCAATAGTGCCAGAACTCACTTTTCGCTAGGATCTACTTTAAATACCAATTCAGAAACAGAGCAGGATCCGAATAAAAAAGCCGAGATGCTTCAAGAGGCAATAACAGAGCTTCGGCGAACCGTTGAGATTCATCCCACTTTTTCGGCGGCCTGGTACAACATGGGAGTAGCTTATTTCAACAGCAAGGATGAGGCAAATGCGATGATTGCCTATCAAAACTGCTTGTTATACAATGCATTTGACAAGCAGGCACTCAATAACCTGGGCGTTATATACTTCAATCGCAAAGAGTACAAGGAGGCGATTGAGCATTTCAACAGAGCAATAAAGGCATTCCCAGGGTTCCCTGATCCATACGCCAATATGGGTGCTGCTTACCACAATATGGGGGATGCGAAGAACGCGATTACTTACTATGAACAGGCTTTGGGATTTAACCCAAACAACAGGATGGTCAATGGCAATTTGGCCAAGCTATACAATACGTTGGGTGAAAGCGCTAAATCTGAATTCTACGCTAAACGGGCCGCACAATGAATCCAAACTCGATACGCGTCATCGATAAGTACCTTGGGAGGCCAATATGTTTTGGCTTAACCATCGTGCGTAAAGTATTCCCTGCTAGAAAGGCTGGAAAGCCCACCTCAATCTTATTTTTAAAATTAGTTGAACAAGGCGCAACAGTATTGGCATATAGCGCGATTCAGAAGGCGATAGACCAGGTGGGTAGAGAGAATGTCTATTTCTGCCTCTTTAAAGAGAACCGGCCCATTTTGGATATCATGGATGTTATTCCCAAAGAGAACGTCATCGAAATCCGAATGAGCAATATTTTCATTTTTGCGATTGATGTTCTGAAACTGTTGATCAGATGTAGATCTGAAAAAGTGGATACCACCATTGACATGGAGTTTTTCTCACGGGCCGCGGCAATTCTGGCGTATTTAAGTGGGGCAAGAATCAGGGTGGGGCTGCACCGTTTCAAGAGTGAACTGCCCTACCGTGGAGATTTGATGACCCATCAAATTCAGTATAATCCATACCTGCACATATCCAGGGCTTATTTGCAATTGGTGGAGTCATTGAATCACGATCCCCTAGTGATGCCTATGTTTAAAGAGGCTTCCAGCTCTTTGATTACCAGCGCCCCGAAATTTGAACCCGGTGGAGATGAGCGTAGGGACATAGATAGTTTGATCAATCAAAAGTTGGGTAAAACGCACAATGGTCCTTTGATCCTACTCAATCCGAATGCAAGCGACATGTTACCGCTAAGGAAGTGGCCCACAGATCGATTTGTGGCGTTGGGCCAGCGTCTGTTGGATGCGTTTCCGGAAGCAACTATTGTGCTTACTGGTGCCCCGGCAGAGAAAGGCGCATGCGAAATCATTCGAAATCAGTTCAAGAATGATCGGGTTATTTCGGTAGCAGGATTCACTACATTGAGAGACTTGATGGTGCTGTATGCACAGGCGGACGTACTGGTTACCAATGACAGTGGACCAGGCCATTTTGCGTCGATGACGGAGGTACAGACGGTTGTATTGTTCGGTCCTGAAACGCCAGAACTTTTCGGTCCTTTGGGAGATAATATTCATATTATATGGGCGAACCTGGCTTGCAGCCCTTGCGTCAATGCTTTTAACCATCGATTTTCTCCATGCACGGATAATGTGTGTATGCAGAAGATTTCTGTGGAGGTAGTGTATGAGCAAGTAAGGTCTCTTTTGGAAAGTAGCGCGAAGGATGTTGAGGCCCAAACTCGGTGATCTTTGAGCTTATGGGCCTTGGCATTCCATCTTCGGTACGTGCACTAATACATCGATCCGCCCGACTTGTTCTTGAACGGATTTGAATTGATAAAGCGCAAAGAGATTTCAATTCCTCCAGTTGAACCGGCCGAGGTTGCCAGATCTGAAAGGGTGAAGTCGTAACTTATGCCCACGGAGAAACTTGAAACTTCAAAATAGATAGAAGAAATGAAGGCATCACCCAACCGATAGTGACCGCCTACTAGAACTGCTGATTCTTTTATAAAACCCGTGTACTTGGATTCTTCACTGAGCGTATATCTAAGCATACTTCCAACAATGATCTCCTGTAGGCTCTTTTGCTGATACATGAGGAAGGTCGGTATGATGGCAAGTGTTGTGTTCTTGATACCAATGTAGGTCTTTCCATGTATCACAAGTTTCGAATGTAAGGTCTCGACATTATTGAGATAAAACTTCTGATTTGGTTGGTTTAAATGAAAAAGTTCAATCCCGAAATCAGCAGAAATGCGATCATTTGCAGTCATATTCGACGGCCGTGTGTTAAAACTCCAGGAAATTCCCCCACCGAAGTCTGCATAAGAGGTATTTTCAGTCAACAACGCATTGCCTTCATTAGGGTCAAAAGAAGAATTAAAAGTTCCCGATGTATTGTCGTATTGATTGCCCCATTGAAGGTCACTATTCTTAATACCCTTTTGTGCGAAACCACCGTTGAATCCAGCTGAGAGCTTGTGCTTGTCACTCAGCTTAACTATCGCCGTTAAAGCACCTAGAACTTGAGTCGTGCCAAATTCAGATTTTCCAGCTTTATCGGTGAATACTGTAAGACCTGCTCCAAGTAACACTTTGTTAATCTTGTTCTTAAATATTCTGCCATCCACTGAGAACATACTGGTCGTGTATGGATTTCCAATGCTTGCCCATTGATTCCTGTAATTGACGATAGCTCGGATATCTCCATTAAAGAATCCAGCGTTCGATGGATTCATGAACAAAGGGGTTTCATAGAATTGAGAGAAATGCACATCTTGTGCGTTTGCAGAACTAGCCAACACTATTGACAATGCAGCAATGCCTAGCAGATGTTTTAATTTTCTCGTCATGCGTTTTAATGTACCAAGGTTATGTCGCCTTTTTCCTTTTGTTCAGAATCATCGACAAAAATTACTTTTATCTAAAAATAAACACGCTGGGGATCATTAAGATACCTTTGTGTTTCCATTCCAGCCGTTTAGTTTATTTGCATTTTCATCTGAAATCACCTGGAAGTCTAAATGCTCAATTACTTTTTCACCCCAACGGTGATAGATGATAAACTGTTCTACAAACTGAATTCCCGATCCTTGCACAAAAACAGAGTCGTTCTCGCCATCTCCATTTGGTGAGAAGATATCTGGAACGTACAATGATATTTTGTCTCTTATAGACAACAAAACCCCCAATTGATAAAACAAATATAAATTAACTTAATCCATCATTGCCCTACTGGTTTTGGGCCAACCGATTCTGTATCCGAGGAATATTTCGTGCGATCCCGATGAATAGGACTTGAGATTAGAAGTGGTAAAATCATAAGAATATCCAAAGCTAAAATCCTCTATTTCCAGGCCCAACATGGCAAC
>JAESRW010000163.1 GCA_016764395.1 Flavobacteriales bacterium | reverse complement strand
TCCTCTTCTATCCAGGTTCAGGTTTTCTCACCAATGACATTCATGGTCACCGTCTCAGATGGATGCTCAAAAGTGGCTATTGAAAGTGTTACTGTGAACATCTTCCCTTCTCCCACTATTGGTATAAAAGCAGTCCCGCAACCTGTTTGTCCGGGTAAAGAGGTAACCCTTACGGACACCATTAACAGCATTTCAGGGTCTATCCATGACTGGAATTTCGGAGATGGACAAACAGCTACGGGCCTTACTGTTCAGCATACGTATCTCAGTGGAGGTGCATTCTACCCAACGCTAACAGTGACCTCTCCAAAAGGCTGTGCCAGGACTTTTAATGCTACAGTTCCTATCGTTATGTACGCAAAGCCCAATGCCTATTTTGAGCCCAGCAGGTTTGAAGCAGATTTAAATAACACCAGTATCAACTTCACAAACCTTTCTTCTATCACACCTGTATCAGGAGATGTAATCGAGAGTTACTTATGGAATTTTGGAGATGGTCAAACGGACACCGATCTTAACACCGAACACACTTTTGATGGATTGGGGACCTATACCGTGTCCCTTACCGTAACCTCAAATTTTGGTTGTGTCAGTGTCTTTACGGAAGAGATCATAATCGTTGTGCCCTTTATAGACTTACTTATACCCACGGCCTTCACCCCCGACCCAACCAGCTCTTCTGGAGGGATCTATGATCCCAATTCCTTTGACAATGATGTATTTTATCCTATCACTACCTATGTACAGGAATATTCCTTACAGATATACAATCGTTGGGGTGAGCTCATATTTGAATCAACCTCCTACCCAATCGGATGGGATGGATATTACCGGGAGACCCTCGCCCAGCAGGATACATACATCTGGAAATTGAGCATCGTGTGGATTAGTGGACAAGAATACAATGAGGTGGGGCGCATACTATTGATAAGATGATGAATACAAATAACACAGGGCAATGAGAAGGGCATATATTACTTCTGGATGGTTTATTCTGATGAGTGTATTGAGTCTTGTCACGTATGCTCAGGATATTCAATTCTCTCAATATAACGCCTATCCGCTCTATTTAAATCCCGCACTAACCGGTAAAATTCAGCAACAAAGAGTAGCCCTCAATTCACGTAGCCAATGGTTAAATGTCGATGGTGCTTTTAGTACCGCAGGTTTTTCCTATGACTACAACTTGAAAAATATAAACAGTGGGCTGGGAATCATAGTCATACAAGATGAGACCTCGGGTGGAGGAATGGCAACCTCTACCGTGGGCGGATTGTATTCCTATCATTTACGTGTTGGTTCTTCTCTGGGCCTGAATACGGGATTTAAAGTTTCCTACAATCAACAGAAACTGGATCCCGGCAAACTTACCTTTACGGATCAGCTTCTCAGAAATGACGGAAGCTCGACGTATGAAATATTTGACCACCTCGCACACGATTATATAGACTATTCCTGGGGCACTGTCCTGTATCTTGCCGACTCGTCAGCAGATAAGAGTTACTGGTTGGGTATGGCCTTTGATCATCTCACAAAACCGGATGTAACATTTAAAGGGATTGATGGTAAGCTGCCCTTAAAGTTCACCTTACATGGGGGAGCACAAATTCGTATGAGCAAGAACGACATAGGCTTTCCGGAAAATGTTATTTCCTATTTCTTTCAATACAAATCTCAACTTAAGTGGGATCAGGCGGAATTCGGCGCATCTTATATTAAGCGCATTCCTCATAAAAAGCGGACCATGAAAGATTGGAAGAAAACGCAGGCTAAATTTGAACCTTCCTATAAGCAACACAAAGGTTACACAACTGCTTCTAGTACACCAATGCCCCTGGTATATGCGGAGGGCGGGTTAACCTACCGCGGACTTCCCTTGTTTAAAAAATACAGGCCTGGGTATTCAAATCATGAGGCCATTATTGTTCTATTGGGATTCAACTACTACGATGTCAAGGTATCCTATAGCTACGATTTAACCATCTCCAAACTGGGACAAAGAAATACAGCCGGGGTCCATGAAATAACGATGAATTATATTTTTGCGGCAGTCTACGATGCCGATAAAAGATCCAAGAAGAAGAAAGCGAAAAAGCAGAAAGCGCTCTTTAGTGGAAGCTAATCCACTTAAGAGACACAACAAAGTGAATCTCACAACACTTAAGCCAATATACTCAAAGTTATAATCCACAGTTGGGTAGTTTACACAGTCTCAGCATGGACGTAATTAAAACGTCCCGGGTTTGCACAGTGCCGCCTTACGTTCAAGTACCTACCAGACGTACCAACTAACCACTGAGTTTCATAAACTGAGATTCTGCGGTATGACACCAAAGCCATTGTGAGCAGTTTGATTTTTTCTGTGTATCAAAACCGGGTTAATATAATGTCGACAAATTCTAATAACCAATAAAGTAGTCCATGTTATTTTTGTATTCCTTTTTGCATTCCTAAGAATAGTATCTCTTCTTTTGCCGTCAGCAGGAATCTCTGATTTACATTGTTTACATTTAGCTATACAATTTTATTTCTTTAGAACGTCTACTGTCTCAAAAATTAGTTTGTTCAGGGTATTTTGAAAAAGGAATTAAATAATCCCAAATACTCAATTTTTTTTCGGTCGGCAATAATTACTTTCATGCTCTGGTTGTTTAAAAATTCCTTTATTCTTCCGTCCTTAAATTCTATTTCGCTGTTTTCACAGTCCATATAATAGTAGTATGAAGAGCATACGAAGTAATTTGTCTTCAGTCCCCATTCTCTTATTTTGCATAAAGAATCTGGCTTAATATTGGTCACATACTCTTCAAAATTCTTTAATTCAGGATTAAATTTCAAGGTTAATCCTATCGTCACTCCTAAAATGACAGCTATTCCAATTTTATTTTTCCTTTTCATCGCTGCTTTTGTTCGGCTTTAGTTATTTTACAATTACACGTGATATAATAATCAATATGGTTGTTGCAATTATTAATACCATTCCACCAGGAATATTAAATGTGAATACTCTCATTACTTTATTGTAGCCAGCACTTTTTTATTAACTTTTTATCGTGTTGTGAACACATACAGTAAAATTATCTGTTCGTCTAATATTATGAATCCCCCGTTTTTAAGTCCTCCTTTTTGGAAAAAATAAGGGTCATAATCGAATGAATCGTAGCTCTCAACTTGTTCGATTTTGTCTTTTGTCAGCCAGTCAAACTTATAGGCGTCTTTGTTGAGATTCATTAAGTTCACTGAGAGCAGCAAATAATCATTTTTAATTCTTTCAATTGTCTGATTGTCAAAGTATAGTGCTGCTTGTAAAGCATAATCACTTGGTCCTGGAACTGATAATCTTGAATTGTTGTCAGATCCTACTCTCCAATATTTCCATGCTACTTGCTGTGGTTCATAAGCGTCAAGATTAATTACGTTTTTGAGGCCATTAAGGTCAGTCGAGACAGTCATTTCATTCTTGTATTTTTGGTCACCGGTTGATTGTCCACAACCTGTGCAGATTGTCAGGGTCAATAGCAATGTTTGAAGTTTCCAAAAAGTCATATTGTTCTTTGTCACATTGGCTACAACTGGAATCTAAAATCCAATACTCAATACTTAATCACTTTCCTCGAGAACACCTTGTCCCCATGTAGGATCTTCACCAAATAAGTTCCGGAAGACAGTCCTTCCCCCTCCACGTCTATATAATGCAGGCCTTTACTTAACTGACCCAGTGCCTTATTTTGCACAAGGGTTCCCTGCATATTGTACACCTCCACCTTTACATTGTCAGATTCAAAGAGATACATCTTCACATATAAGTAACTCCAGAAAGGGTTTGGATAGGCTCCGATCACGGCAGCGCCCAATTTAGTTCCTTCTTCCCCAATCCCTACACCCACTGTTTCCTTTGGAGGTTGCGCTACAAATACAGAAGGACGAGGCGTAGCAGCATTCCCTGCCTCTTGTAAAACGCTGGTGGTATTGTCCGTAAACCAAAATGGCCCAGCAGATTGACTGAGATCAGTTGGATCCGTGATATCGCCAATGATGTAATAATCCGCCTGACAACGATTGCTATTGATATCAAGGATATAGTAACCATGATCAGCTAAATTCACGTACTGTATATGTGGATTGGCCAGTTGAATGGTACTGATCGGTGCACCCAAAGGGGAGTTCAAGGTGGTGATACTCGCACAGATAAATTCTACCCCAACATTATTACCGGCATCATCTTCAAGATTATTGGCCCACGCCGTATGAATGTCGCCGGTAAGGACCACAAAGTTGTCGATATTGTTAGTGATCAAGGTATCGTATARCCGYGCTCKTTCTGCCCGGTAGCCATCCCATGCATCATCAGAAACAGGCCYAAAAAATGGAAGTTCCAAAGGCGCCATCATCACCTGCTGGGCCATGATCTTCCAYTGAGCAGATGACGTTCKCATTTCYGATGCTAACCAGGACAGCTGGGTTTGGCCGAGGAGATGCCTGCTGGTATCATCTATTGCGCTGTCATCTTGTTCATCTCTTCCAATAATACGGGTGTCGGTCATATAGAGATCGAGTAAGTCCCCCCACTTGAATGTTCGGTAGATCCTTAGTGTATCGTTCAAGTCAGGTTGGCGAATAGGCTGCCATTCAAAAAACACGCGTGCTGCTGCAGTCCTTCTGTCTTCCCAAACCCCATCGTCCATTGGATCATGTGCACTAGCTCCACCAAACCAGGAATTATTCGCCAGTTCATGATCATCCCAAATATTAATGAAAGGATACATCTGGTGCACACAACGCAGGTCAGCGTCCAGACGATATTGAGAGTAGCGTTGACGGTAATCGTCTAATTCTGTAATTCGAAATGGAGGATCATGGTCACGCCCCAAGCTTCCCGCCTGCCCATTCTCATAGATATAATCTCCCAAGTGAATTACGGCATCAACATCGTTTCTCTCTGCAATCTTGGCATATCCATGAAAGTAACCGTCTACGTAATCGGAGCAGGATACGACCGCAAAGCGCAGTGAATCTACCGGCCCTGAAGGTGCAGTTCTCGTTCTACCAATCAAGGATTCACTGCCATTATACTCAAATCGATAATAGTACCAACTATTTGCCTGTAATCCGGTAACATCGACCTTCACCGTATAATCAACCGAGGCATCTGTAATGACCGTTCCACTATTGACAAGCGAGGTGAACCCCAGGTCGGTGGCTATTTCCCAGTTTACGCTTGCCGTGGTTTGGCTTGAATCAGGCGTGTACCTGGTCCAAATAATCACTCTATCGGTCAATGGATCTCCGGAGGCTACACCATGATAGAACGGAGCAAGGCTGGCGTTGAGAGCGGTCCGCTCATAGATGTTGGACTGACTATAGGCCGTGTTACAAAGGGCCAAACACAACGCGATGATACTCAATTTCTGCATGCTTATTTCGATGAAAGATTCCCGGTAAAATTATGGATTTATTCTGGGCGCTTTCTTGCATAATTCAATATATATTTAGATATTTATCTAATTATATAATTACAAGTGCATGAACCTGCTGTTTAAAGCTTTAAATGATCAAACACGGAGACGTATTCTTGAAATGCTCCAGGAAAAAGATATGACGGCAGGCGACATTGCAGATCAGTTTGACATGTCCAAACCCAGTATCTCCCACCACCTCGACCTACTCAAACAGGCTGATCTTGTGGTGAGCACCAAACAGGGCCAGTTTGTAATATATTCTTTAAATGCTACCATCATTGACGGCATCGTGTCATGGTTCATGCAATTTAAGTCCAAAAAACAATGAGATCAATCCAGGCATGATGAATCGCATGTTACATAAGACAATCACTAGAGATGAATTCCACGGCCCTGTCGCCAAGATTTGGCACAGCGTGGTCTGACCGGTTTAATAAAAAGTAAAATATAAACAGATGAAACGAGCCACGACAAAAACTTTATCACACAGGAGAATGACTCTGGGCGAGTACCGTGTGACCATTAAAAATCAATTATAGACACATGAAACTATTCAACTTTTTACGTCATGAGTGGCTCATACTCACCTTGGTTTCAATTCCTTTTCTCATTCTTGCTTTCTACGTTAAGGAAATTCCGAATCAGATACCAATCCACTGGGATCTGGAAGGACAAGCAAACGGTTATGGATCGAAATACGTAATGCCCGTAATAAATTTGGGCCTGTATGCGCTTCTGCTATTCATGCCTACCATGGATCCCCGTCAATCAAACTACAAGCTCTTCAGTTCTTCTTATCGAAAAATAAGGATGATTGTTGCGCTATTTTTCTCTACGCTCATCAGTCTCGGATTCGTTAGTTATTTAGGTTATGATATGGAGCATTCCACTATAATGTTATTCAGTATCTACCTCCTACTCACAGCATTCGGAAATTATTTTGGCACTATTAAACCAAATTGGTTTATCGGAATAAGAACACCATGGACCTTGGAAAATGAAGATGTGTGGAAGAAAACCCACGCTGTTGCCGGCAAACTCTGGTTTTTTCTTGGGCTTTCCGGCATTGCCATTACCTTGTTGGTTCAGTCACCCTATCTTCCAATTGTTCACGGGATATTATTTGGCGTCATGGCCATCACTCCAATTGTGCATTCCTATATTCTGTTTAAGAGGTATCAAGATGCATAAAGAGAATTCCATAAGCTTGGTGTAGCGCTTCTCTTGCAGGAATTGAAAAAATTTGGGAGAAACGCTTTATTTTCAATAGGTCATATGATCTAACCGCAAGTTCAGAGCGTGTAGAATTCTGATGAACAGGCGGGATTTGGCATTAAATATAAAAAGCTACAATTTACAACGCCATCTTAAACTAAAGCCACAACATTTAGACAGCATACAGATATTGGGGACTCGATTGCCACTATACGACAGCCCCAATACTAAACCAAGTGCTGCCGTCGGTGAGCTCTTTGAAGTCATATTGCATGGGCACCCTAACTATGCGGGCCACATCAATCCAACCGATACCTGCATTGTTTGAATCAGATCCAAGGCTGGCCTTGAGGGTTTCTTTGAACAAGGTATCCAACTCGCCCTTATTCTTGCCATTAATATTTTTAAGATGCTTGTCGATCCCCTCCTTTTGTTCAGACGTCACTGGATTAGATGCGTAGAAAAAATGTTTATCGCCTTCAATGGCCATCGCAAACACGCCGTTCTGCGAACCTCCTTTTTCAACACAGTGGTCACAGATGTTCTGCATAAACTCAACTCCTACATGAAATACCCGTTTGTTCTCAAATTCCCTACTCTTATCTTGATTGCCTTCAATAATATTCAAAAGGGGCCTGACCGTGGCCCTATTAAAATCACCTTTGAATAAAAAGAGCGTCTTATTCGCCTTTAATACTTCATGGAAAGCGATGGAGTCCGCTATGTGCATACTTTCAATTTCCTCCCTCTCTGCTTCCTTAGAACCTATGTTTATCTGCAACATAAAATGGAACTTTCCATTATCCCGTGCCCTAAATTCGTATTGTAAGGAGTGATCTGATTTTCTTGCCATTTCGATCAACCCCAATCCGGCACCACCCTTGTCTGACACCTCTCCATTGAGGAACACATCTTTATAATACGCTCTCAACTCATCCCTGTTCAGCCTATTTACTTTTTCCAGACTTTTCTCTAATAGCTCTTTGGTAGCCTCATCCACCACATTGGATGAGTAGATCATTAGCACCTTGCCTCGTTGGCGAACACCAAACATACTGGCTTCATCTTCAACCTCCATTTCTCTATCACCATGTCGAACGACATTTTGAAAACTCTCGGCCAGCAGAAAGGAGATTTTCTTTCTGGACTTTTTCATGTCCTCTTCATTGATCACATTAAACTCGCTGAGATCAATAATAACAGCCGTGAATGCATCATCGAACTTCCCCTGATACCATATACTGAAATTATCAGGTAGGAGCGTCTGTGTGACCGGATTGAATTTTGCTAGATTCACTGGGTAAAATTTATAGCTGAGGAAAAGTAGTGAATTATAATAATAAAACAAATATACCTTACTCAGTAAGCAGCTACATATATTTCTGAAAAGGGCCTTAACTCGTATGACTGTTATTTTAGGTTTCTTACCCTTCTTCTAACATAGAAACCAATGACAAAGGCATTTAATAGAAGAGACGACACCAACATAACATTCTTTTGCCACCCACCTACTGTAATTTGTTGGGGCAAACTCAATCCTAAATTTAATTCCTCGAGTCTTGATTCGTCTAGGGTTCCATCCATGGACAGCAGTGATTTAACCGGAATCATCTGTCTTGACCTTGAGCCAACTCCTTGTTGCCCACATTGATTACCACCCCATGTGTACAAGGCCCCTCCCTCCACTACCACCAAAGATTGAAAGCATCCTGCACCAATCGCTACTGCATCTGAAATACCGGGTACTTTTTTTGGTGTTGATGTATTGACGGTATCATTCACACCCAATATTCCATATACGTTTCTCCCCCAAGACCATATCTCACCCTTCTGATCAATTGCCAGGGTGTGCCAGCTACCACAGGCAATCTGCTTAATACTATCTACACCTTCTAACCTGGTGGGTATCTTATAATAGGCCCTGGTTTCTACGTTGTACTGTACAGCAGGATCTGCTCCCCACACCCACACAAAGCCAGAGGAGTCCAGGGCTACGGAATGATGCCACCCTGCCGAAACACGTTCTATTCCTGGCATCCCCTTAATCTCTACCGCCTTTGTCTGAAATCCCAAATCAGCTATTCCCAAATTATAAGATGCATTCTCACCCCATCCCCAAACCTTCCCSTTCTTATCTAAAGCTAACACATGGAATCCTACAGAAGCGATGCTAACGATATCTCTGAGKATAWCGTCACCGGCCGCAAGCACCTGTTGCGGGAAATTAGCGTGTTCCCTATTTCCRCTWCCAAGTTCCCCATAGAAATTGTGTCCCCAGGTGWAAACAGTAGAGTCTWCSGCTAAMGCAACRCWATGCCAATACCCWCCAGCTATATCARTGAACTTTTTATTTGTTCTTAGTTTCTGRGGTACRTACATGTCGTTMGGAAGWTCATAGCCGATCTGCCCATAATTATTGCGTCCCCACAGATAAATGCTCCCGTCTTTRGCCAGTGCCATRCTGTGGTCATATCCCCTRGAAATGGCTGTTATTTTTGGCAAAGARGGAATSATCCTTGGAACAATACAKATATAGTCRGGAGGTTCATCTAAACCAAGTTGWCCATGATCATTCCTGCCCATAACCCACACCCTGCAACTGTCATCAAGTACAAGAGCATGACCATTACCTGCATCCACAACATCAGACAAACAGACTGAATTCACCAATAGCAGATGAATCAATACGGCAAATCTTAAGGGTATAGAGGCACGAAAACTTTCCACCGTATAAATATAAATTATTCTCCCATTTCAATAAAGGATTGGCCCGGACTTTAGCTTTAAGCGCGCGTCTTAATGCCTATAAAAAGCAAGGGTTTAGTCCAGAATTATCCAAATGCAACTATATATTAAACTATAGCCTTATCCCATTAGGAGCAAAGGTTTGCCGTTTCTATCTTTGTGTACACATCACCACATCCATGACCTTTTTCAGTAAATTCCYATTGGCAATACTCTTATCGCTGTTTTGCAATTTAGTTGTGGCGCAASAGTACACSATCAGCGGRAGGATTGAAAACGCGCAAAGCRAAGCTCCTGTTGTAGGTGCTTCCATCTTCCTGCAAGGTACGCAAGTKGGAACTACATCTGATGATCAAGGCAAATTTGAGCTTKCTGCAGCWGCGGGAAATTACAAGCTGATTATAAGGCACCTAGGTTTACAAGACATTGAGCAAGATATAGAGCTCAAAAAAAACCTAAAGCTTGATTTTAAATCCAAGCCATCCAGAATCAGCACGGGTGAGGTAATCATCACTGCTGAAGGGGACAACAACCTGGATCAGAAAAGCGGAACCATCGAACTTTCAGCAAAGGACATCGCAATAGTACCCGATGTGCTCGGAGAGTCTGATTTGATCAAGACCGTACAGTTACTTCCGGGTGTGACCTCTGCCACGGATGGAAATACCGGTTTTTATGTCCGTGGAGGCGGGCCTGATCAAAACCTGATCCTACTCGACGGAGCATCCATCTATAATGCCTCCCACCTGCTCGGTTTTTACTCAGTATTTAATACCTCCTCAATCGACAATATCAAATTGATTAAGGGCAGTATGCCGGCCAATTATGGAGGCAGGTTGTCCTCTGTTCTAGATATCACGACAATTGATGGAAATGACAGTACTACTACAGTCGCCGGAGGCATTGGACTGGTTGCTACAAATGCGACGATACAAGGCCCGATCAAAAAAGGGAAATCTTCTTACTTCATATCTGGAAGAAGAACGTATATTGATGTTGTGGCCAGGCCTTTCTTAACGGCCCTTGAAACGAGCCAACAATTTGGATACTTCTTTTATGACCTCAATGGAAAGATTACATTGGACCTGACCGAGAAGGATAAAATATACTTTAGTGGATATTTTGGCCGGGATGTGTTCAGTGTAAAATCTAAGAATTCGGATTTCGAGCTTAAAACGCAGTGGGGAAATTCTGCAGCGATTATAGGATACAGACATATATTTAGTGAGAAGCTATTGCTGCGCTCATCCGTTAACTACACTTCTTATACCAATAAGATTAAGATAACGCAAGAGGATATACAAGTCAAACTATCATCCGGAATAAATGATCTCTCAGCCAATTTAAGCTTTCATTATTTTCCGAATTCAAGCCACCATATAGATATGGGTGCTAATTATACGCACCATGATTTTCTCCCTTCTAACTTAGCTGGCCAAGCAGAGGCTCTGGAGACGATTGACCTGGAGAATCAAATCCACTTTTTCTCCCACGATTTAGGCCTCTACGCCCTTGATGCATGGGCCATTAACAAGCGGGTGATGTTTGAGTACGGTGTCCGTTTCTCTTTCTTTCAGCACATAGGCCCCTTTGATCGGTATGTTCAAGGGGTAACCGGCATTACTGAAGACACCATCTCTTTCGCGGCAGGCGATAAAATTGCGCAGTACATCAACACAGAGCCGCGGTTTTCATTGAGATTAAAAACAAAGAGATCTTCGGCATGGAAGTTATCTTTCGCCCAGAACTACCAATACATACACCTTGCTACTTATGCCACGGTCTCACTCCCGACAGATGTGTGGATTCCATCGACAGATCTTGTAAAACCCCAGTTCTCAACGCAGTATAGCGTGGGTAACTTCAAGACTTATGAAACTGCAGGGTATGAACTTTCATTGGTCGGTTATTTCAAGCTCATGAAAAATCAAATCGAGTACAAGGATGGGTTCTCCCCGGAAGATGATGTTTTAAACAATGTAGATAATAATCTGATTTTCGGTGAAGGCAAAGCGTTTGGAACGGAATTCTATTTAAAGAAAGTGAAAGGGAAAACTACCGGATGGCTGGGCTATACCATTTCAACAACCAAGCGAACTTTTGAGGATATTAATGAAGGCGCTGAGTTTTTAGCTAAATACGACCGCCTGCATGATCTATCTTTAGTCATTGCACATGAATTGAGCAACAAGTGGAAGTTCTCTATGGTTTTCATCTACGCATCTGGAAATGCAACCACTATGCCCATAGCAAGATATACCATTGAAGGTAAGATTATTACGCAATACAATCCGCGCAATTCATTTCGAATGCCGGCCTATCACCGTCTTGACCTATCTGCCACTTACACACCAGAACCCAAGAAGAAAAAAAAGTACGAGAGTATCTGGAAATTTGCGATATACAACCTCTACAATCGCGCCAACCCCTACTTTATCTATTTCGACAACAGCAAATTCAACCAAGATGGATTATTTGAGACAAAGGCCAAACAAGTATCATTGTTTCCGGTAATGCCTTCTGTGAGCTGGAACTTTAGTTTCTGATCAATGTGCAATGAGCAAGAGGCAATGGGCAATGGGCAATGAGCAATGGGCAATGAGCAATGGGCAATGGGCAATGGGCAATGGGCAATGGCAATGGGCAATGGGCAATGGGCAATGGCAATGGGCAATGGCAATGGGCAATGGGGATTACATAATGTCTAATTGCTAATTACTAATTGCTATTTGCTATTTGCTATTTGCTATTTGCTAATCATTGATATCAAACTGCTTATAGTGAATTACTAATATCCAATCATCAATACCAAATATCTACGTACAGTCTATGTTTTTTTTGAAAARTTACTATTTATTATTTCTTTTAGTGTTCGGTATCTGTACAGGATGCGAGAAGGACATTACCCTGGATCTGGGGACAGCCCCGGAGAAGTTGGTGGTTGAGGGCCATATTGAACCCGGCCTGCCTCCTTATGTGATTCTTACCCACAATCTACCTTTCTTCGAGCTTACAGATATAGAGGATTTAGAACAGCTATTCGTACATGGTGCGAAGGTAACCGTGTCAGACGGAACAGATACCTACACCCTATCGGAATTGTGTAGCGATAGCTTACCCGACTCTCTGCTAGCTTTGGCCTCGCTTTATCTAGGTGTTGACTCAGTGGATCTAATCAATCATGATTTCTGTGTTTACACGACAGCACTGGACACGGGACAAGTGCTTTCCCCAGTGATTGGCGAGCTGGGCAAAACATATGACCTGGTCGTAAAGTCAGAAGATAAGATTCTGACTGCGACCACCAAGTTGCTTTACCCGGTTCCACTTGACAGCATTTGGTTCGTAGAAAGGCCGGCGATGGATGACCTGGGGCAATTGTATTTAACGCTTTCAGATCCGCCTGCCAGTAGCGACAACTACAGGATATTTACACAACGATTAGGGATAGACGAATATATGATTCCTGCCAAAGAACCTTTGATCCAGGATAAAATGATCAACGGTACTACCGTGGATTTGCTGGTAAAGCGCGGGAATATTCCAGGAAGGCTGGATGACAACGTCGAATTTTTTGAAGTTGGAGACACCGTAGTTGTCAAGTGGTGTACATTGGATTTCGAACACTACGAATTTTGGCGAACAGCCCAAATTGAATTCGACAATCTTGGTAATCCCATCGCCAGTTCCACACAAATCAAATCCAACGTCAACGGTGGCTTGGGTATCTGGGGAGCCTACGGAGCAATATACGATACCCTCATTATAAAATAAAACGGTCCAAAAAACGTATTGAATCATCCAAAGGAAGATGACTTATCTTTTGATAAACGGATTCAGGAAGGTTCCATCTGTCGAACAATAGTCAATTTTAAACGGATGAAAACGTAAATTAGCCCGTTGAAAAACTGAGACCATGAAGTTGAATCCGTACGTACTCTCTACACTTGTTTTGGTGTTGCTATGGTCAGGATGGGCCGAGGCTCAGAACAAATACACGGTAAGTGGCTTCATCAAAGAGGACGAATCTGGTGAGAACTTACTTGGTGCCAATGTATACATAAAGGAGCTGCTTCCTCAAAGTGCTACCACCACCAACCAATATGGCTTTTACTCTCTAACCGTTGAGGAGGGAAAATACACGTTGGTTATATCCTATTTAGGATTTGAAGATCTTGTTCAACAGATCGATCTCAACAAGAACCTCCGTGTCAACCAATCATTAAAGACTTTTAGCTTTACCACCGATGAGGTTGTCATTGAAGGGGAACGTTCGGATCAAAATATTGATGATGCCCAGATGGGAAAAATCGATCTGGAAGTTGAACAAATCAAATTGTTGCCCGCGTTCATGGGAGAGGTGGATATTCTGAAAACCATTCAACTCCTGCCAGGCATTCAGTCAGCCGGTGAAGGCAACTCCGGTTTTTATGTTAGAGGTGGTGGCCCGGACCAAAATTTAGTATTGCTCGACGAGGCAGTAGTCTATAATGTTGCTCACTTATTCGGGTTCTTCTCCGTTTTTAATGCGGACGCCATTAAAAATGTTGAAATCATTAAAGGTGGCATGCCGGCACAATATGGAGGACGACTGTCTTCTGTTTTGGACATTTCAATGAAAGAAGGTAATCGAAAGAAGCTTGAGGTAGATGGGGGAATCGGCGTGATCTCTTCAAGATTAACCGTCCAGGGCCCCATCAAAAAAGATGTTAGCTCCTTTATTGTATCAGGCAGAAGAACCTACATTGACCTTTTGCTCAAGCCATTTATTGAAAACACAGCCTCTGCTGGTAGCGGCTACTTTTTCTATGATTTGACCGCTAAAGTCAATTATGACTTGTCTGATAATGACCGCTTGTATTTAAGTTCCTATTTTGGAAGAGATGTATTTACTTTCGCCCAAGGACAAAGTGGGTTTGATGTCAAAATACCCTGGGGTAATGCCACCACCTCTCTCAGGTGGAACCACCTTTTTAATGATAAATTATTTGTCAATACTTCTCTTATTTTTTCTGATTACAATTTTAGTTTTGGTATCACCCAAAATGAATTTGAGTTGGTGCTCCAATCAGGTGTACGAGACTTCAATACCAAAGTAGATTTCAACTACTTTCCATCGGTCCGGCACAACATAAAATTTGGAGCCAATCATATCTACCATATTTTTACGCCCAGTTCTGCTTCGGCGAGCCAGGGTGATGTAACATTTGACACCGGTGAGATCATCAAGCAATTTGCGCATGAAAGCGCCCTTTATTTCAATGACGAGTATTCGCTAACTGAAATGCTCAAGATAAATGCAGGGTTGAGAGTGTCCATGTTCAATTTTGTTGGGCCGTTCACGCGCTTTTCAAATGATGATGTTGGTAGCACCTCCAGTGAAACGAAGTTTAGAAGTGGAGAAATCATTAAAACCTATGCAGGCCTGGAGCCGCGATTATCCTTGCGCTACCAGTTGAATTCCACCTCATCTGTCAAGGCCGCTTACACCCGAAATAATCAATACATCCATTTGGCCTCTCTGGCCAGCATTTCACTGCCCACCGACACTTGGGTTGGCTCTTCTGATAAGGTAAAACCCCTGATTGGAGATCAATATGCCGTGGGCTACTTTAGGAATTTTCGTGACAATCGTTATGAGACCTCTGTGGAGCTCTATTACAAGGATATGCAGAACCTTATTGAATATGAAACTGGTTTTATTCCTTCGGACAATGTAAAAGACAATGCCGACAACAACTTCACCTTTGGCAATGGTCAGTCATATGGAGCTGAGTTTTTTATTAAAAAGCGTACAGGTGACCTGACCGGATGGATTGGTTATACACTTGCCAAGACAACCAGGCAATTTGATGAATTAAATAACGGAGAACGATTCCCTGCCAAATTCGATCGCACACACGACCTTTCAGTTGTCGGAACATATGACCTCGCAAGCAGAGATAAAAATGAGATTGGAGATTCTCTAAATTTAGGAGGCAAAGTAAAAGTCCGCATGGGCAATTGGCTGAGGAAAAGACACTTGACATTTGGTGCAACCTTTGTTTACGCTACGGGTAATTCTCTTACCTTGCCGGTAGGATTCTATCTATTCGAAGGAAGCCCTGTTACAGAATACGGCCCAAGAAATTGGTTCAGGATGAAAGCGTTCCACCGTGCAGATATTTCAGTTACCATGCACGGTAAGGAACACAAGCGATACAAAAGCAGCTGGAATTTTTCCATCTACAATGTATACGGCAGGGCCAACCCATTCTTTATCTATTTTGACACCGATATAGATCCCGAAGCAGGAACCATTGATACCAGAGCATTACAAGTATCGCTCTTCCCAATTTTACCTTCTATTACCTGGAAYTTCAGCTTCTGATCGACGAACCAACCTGTCGAAAGGCAGGATAAGAATAAATATGAATATGCACTTAGCCCATAATTTACGTTTTAAGTGGAGCCTGGCACTCATGATGGCAATGTTCGGTTTGTTCTCGGCATGTGAGAAGGAGATCCAGGTTGACGTGCCTGATCCCGTTCCCAAGCTTGTCATTGAGGGTCGTATCGAATCAGATGGAATCACCAAAACYCCTCCACTTATTACGCTGTCAAAAAGCAGTAGTTTTTTTGGAACCACCTCCTTTGATGCACTTGCCAATCTACAGGTGCACAATGCACAAGTGAGCATTACCGTTGACGATGTAATTTATCCGTTAGAGGAGTTGTGTGTTGCCACCTTGGACACTTCATTCATCCCATTTATTGCTGATTTCCTTGGAGTTGAAGCAGAAGATTTGGCCTCATTCAATTTCTGTGTGTACACCGTGCCGATAGCGGATCTGTTGAGTGGCACCTTTCTGAGTGGAGAAGTGGGAAAAACATACCACCTAAGAGTGGTTTCTGAAGGTACCACATACACTTCCACAACCAAAATTCCGGCCATCAACACCTTGAACAATGTGTGGTACATGCCGGCTCTGGATGATACTTTTGGATTTGCATGGGCCAATATGGCTGATCCTGATACGATCGGTGACGCCTACCGTTGGTTTGCCAAGAGAATTTCTCATACCATCAAAGGTGACCAAAAGGATGCTGGCTTCATTCCACCGGCGGGATCCGCGTTTGACGATAAATTTATTAATGGGCTGGAGTTCGACTTCGCCTATGACAGGGGCCATCCACCGGGAGATCACAGTGAGGAATTCGATACCGAACTTTCACACTATTTTAAAAAGTCTGATACAATCGTGATAAAGTTCACCACAATCGACCTGAAAGTGTATCGCTTCCTGAGGGTGTTTGAGATTGAAATTAGCAGCGCCGGAAGCCCTTTCGCCTCACCGTCTACCATTCCAACCAACATTGAAGGAGGAGGCCTGGGACTCTGGGCAGGCTATGGCGTTAGCTACGATACCATTTATGGAGTTGATTAAGAAAATGTATAATTGATGACAGCAGCCAATTAGAAGGTTTGTTAACTTTGTTGTGAAGTACGAAGAACGTTGAGATTATCCGTTTAGGTTTTAGTAAGAACTGGTAATTTTGAATAATTGAATAATTGAATAATTGAATAGCGAACAGTAGAATGGTGAAGTCAGAAGTAAAGGTGAAGAAATTTGACTTAGAGGAGCGGTTAATTGACTTCGCTGTTGACGTAATCACGTTCTATGAAAGTTTGCCCGATAGAAGGGCTGCTGTACATTTAGGCAGTCAGCTGCTGAGGTCAGGTACATCTCCTGCCTTAAACTATGGCGAAGCCAAAGGCGCTGAATCGAGAAAAGACTTCTTACATAAGATGAAAATTTGTCTCAAAGAACTAAGGGAATCGTACAATTGTCTAAGAATAATGTATAAGGCTCTACTCTTCAAATCTGAGGATGAGGTAAAGGAACTCATCTCTGAGTGCAATGAACTTATATCAATTTTTGTAAAAAGTATTTCAACCGCATCAACTAAAATTCCAACTTCTTAATTCGCTGTYCAGTTGTTCAKTTGTTCATTTGTTCAGAAATCACAATATTGATTATTAGGAGTAGCGTAATTGCATATAATACAGTTTAATTAATACAACAATGAGTGAAGAGATAGAACATCACAAGTGTCTAATTATTGGTTCGGGACCAGCCGGTTATACCGCAGCGATTTACGCGGCCAGGGCTGACATGAAGCCCGTTTTATATCAGGGAGAGGAACCAGGAGGACAGCTGATGATCACAACAGAAGTAGAAAATTTTCCAGGATATCCTGAAGGCGTTGTGGGACCTGCGATGATGGAAGACCTAAAGAAGCAAGCACAGCGATTTGAAACAGATATAAGATTCGGATTTATCACATCCGTTGACTTTTCCAGCAATCCGCACAAGGTCGTRGTGAACGAGAATCAAACGATTACTGCTGACAGTATTATCATCTCKACAGGGGCMTCKGCCAACTGGCTGGGCCTGGAATCTGAAATGAGATTGCGGGATAATGGTGGAGGTGTATCCGCTTGTGCCGTTTGTGATGGCTTCTTCTACAAAGGCCAGGATGTTGTTTTGGTAGGTGGTGGTGATTCTGCTTGTGAGGAAGCATCCTACCTCTCTAAGCTTTGCTCCAAAGTCTATATGGTTGTTCGAAAAGATCACTTCAGGGCATCTAAAATCATGCAACAACGTGTATTGGAAAATGACAAAATAGAAGTGYTGTTCAATCATGAAACCAAAGAGGTACTGGGTGACGAGGCGGTAACCGGAGTTAGATTRATTAACAACCTRACCAATGAAGAGAAAGACATTGCCGTTACAGGCTTCTTCGTTGCTATTGGCCACAAACCGAATACGACYATATTTAAAGATATTCTRGATATGGATGACGTGGGGTATATCATCCACAAACCAGATAGTTCTGCTACCAATATTGAAGGTGTATTTGTATCAGGAGATGCGGCTGACTCGATCTACCGACAGGCAGTAACCGCTGCAGGTACCGGCTGTATGGCTGCACTGGATGCGGAGCGATGGCTAACCGTGAAAGGATTGCATTAAACTGTATGCCGGCAAGTAAGGTTATTCTGTAACTTA
The DNA here is from genome assembly GCA_016764395.1 of Flavobacteriales bacterium. Classification (GTDB taxonomy): domain Bacteria; phylum Bacteroidota; class Bacteroidia; order NORP154; family NORP154. The sequence goes on along the minus strand of JAESRW010000163.1, from coordinate 14,647 downwards.
TCTACTTGCTTATTGAGTAATTAGCAACTGATGAATTTCCTTGCTCACCTCTATCTTTCTGGTAACGACGACGAGCTAAAAATCGGGAACTTCATAGGTGATGCTGTAAAAGGCCGTGATCTTTCCGAATACAGCCCGAGAGTTCAGGATGGGATAAGATTGCACCGGGGTATAGACCGGTACACGGATACCCACCCTATCGTATTGAAGAGCAAGTTGCGCCTGCGGCCAAAGTACCACAAGTACGCTCCGGTGATAGTGGATATGTTCTATGACCATTTTTTGGCTTCACTGTGGGCCGATTATTCTAAAGTGCCCCTTGAAGCATTTATTCACAGTTGTCATGATTTACTCAATTCTCAAAAAGACATGATGCCAAATCATGCACAATACATATTACCCTATATGATTGAAGGCCAATGGTTATTGGGATACAGGGAGCTTTCCGGACTGGATTGTTCCCTAACTGGCATGTCAGAGAGATCCAGTTTTAAATCCAATATGGAGCATGCAACTGCGGACCTTGAGAAGGATTATGAAAGCTACCGGCAGGAGTTTCAATCCTTCTTCCCTGATTTGGAAAAGTTCGTCAGGACATTTACCCATTAAATGAACGCGAAATTGACAGCTTAGTCTTATTGTATTTTAAAAGTATGCTGACGGTGCATGAAAAATCTTGCTGTATCTGGTTGTTGATTCCTGACGCCTTCTATTCGTGCCAACAACATATCACCAACAGTATTGGCATACACTATTCTGTTGGGGAAATCATGATCTGGATTCTCAAAAACACAACCTTTGGACGAAATTTCCACAAGCTTGAACGCTACTGTCTTTTTTACATCGGCCAATTTGACCATATAAAAGATATCCCCATCCTTGTCAATTATCTGCATGCTCTCACTGAAGATCGTATCTCCCCTAGCAATCGTGCATGCATTCCCTTCCATTGAACCGTCTTCCGCTATCTCCCATGATTCGAACATCATTCCACCTTGCACACGGCCCTTCCACTCCCCTACTACCCAATATAAATCAGACATCACTATATGTTCATTTTCTCCACCTGCCACCATACAAGATGACAACCCCAAACTGACCATATACCAAACGAAGAACAGGTATGCGTACTCCCTAACCATCGTTCCTAATCTACATAAATTATCTCAACCATAACAACTGTAAAAATTCAAATTGTCTTCGCTTTCAACATCGAGCTTCTATCTGTAAATGAGCGTCAAAAGCAGGAATGTGTAGGCGTGTCCCTACAATACTATAGGCGTGACACTTATAGTATGATAAAACATTTCAGGAACACAGGAGTATATCTATTATAACACGTTAGCGCGTATGCAAATTAGACGTACATATTTGATTAATTCCTTGCTGGCATGTCTCATTGGCATAGCAGGAATCACCGGATGCAAGAGAAATCAAAGCTTTACAAGCGAGAAAGTCCTGGCCCTCGAAAGGAAACCCATGGATCTTAAGACCATTCAAGAGCGGGGAAAACTAATTGCGCTTACGGATAATAGTACGACAAGCTACTTCATTTATAAGGGCCAGCCGATGGGCTATGAGTATGAACTGCTGGCCCATTTTGCTGAGCATATTGGTGTAGAGCTAGAGATGGTGGTAGTGAGAAATATGGACGAAATTATTGAAATGCTTGAAAAGGGTTATGGTGACATCATCGCAGCGAACCTAACAAAAACCCAAGCCCGGGCAGAACGTTTAAGCTTTACGCAATACAATATCATGACCCGCCAGGTACTCGTGCAAAGAAAGCCCGAAGCCTGGGAAGATGGCATGAGCGAAGCTCAAATTGATGCACATTTGATCCGAAATCCTATTGGATTGAAAGGCCAGAAGGTTCATGTACGAAAGAACTCCTCATTCTATTCCCGTCTTGTCAGCTTAGGAGATGAAATCGGGGGAGAGATCGAAATAATGGAGGCTCCAGGTGACTTTGATACAGAATTACTCATCTCCCTGGTAGCGCAAGGCGATATACGATACACAGTTGCCGATGAGAATGTTGCTTTAGTAAACCAACACTACCATCCAAATATTGATGTGAGGACGGCAATTAGCTTTCCACAGCAAATCGCCTGGGCTGTTAACAAAACTTCACCTGCGCTACTATTCGAAATCAATACATGGTTAGAAGATGTGCGAGGCTCAAAAAAGTACAATTTGATCTATAATAAATACTTCAATAACCACAAGAGGAACAAGCAACGTGTAGAGAGTGAATACTTTGTTCTTTCAGGAGGCAGCATATCCAAATACGACCACATTTTCAAAACGTATAGTAAAGACATTTCATGGGATTGGAGAATGCTTGCTTCTATCGCTTATCAAGAATCCAACTTTAACCCCAATGCTGTTTCCTGGGCCGGAGCGATGGGCCTGATGCAGCTGATGCCTGCAACAGCTGCCGCTTACGGAGCTGACTCATTATCAACTGTTGCGCAAAACGTAAAGGCCAGCACCAAGTACCTTGCCTGGTTAGAGAATTATTGGGAGGACAGGATTGACGATGAAGAAGAGCGAATAAAATTCATTTTGGCTTCATACAATGCAGGGCTTGGGCATGTAATCGACGCAAGAGCATTGGCCAATAAATACGGCAAGGACACCTACAAATGGGACGATAATGTGGCCTTTTTCATGCTCAACAAGTCAAAAGAAAAGTATTACAGCGATGAAGTGGTAAAATACGGATACTGCCGTGGCCAGGAGACATTTGACTATGTAAAAGAGATTATTTCCAGATATAATCACTATAAAAACATAGCCATTGAGGTTTAATCCTCATTGGCAGCGAAATAGTACTTGAGGTCCAATGTAAAGAATCCGAGGTTGATCTCTGTTCTAAACTCCTCTACGCCCCCAATCTTTTTATAATCAGCCGTCATCTCAATGATCTTACTAAAAGGCAATTGATAGGAACTTCCCARATAAAAATATCCTGAATGATCTGTTCGATATTCCCAACCTATATTGGCTATTAAGGCAAAGTTCATCCAAGCCTTTCTATTAAAAGCATAGAATACATCGTCATCAAGCTCTATCTCGCTTCTCTTAAAGATATTCATACTAATCCCGGCCGAATTGTTCATATAGATTTGATCACTCAGTCGCACGTGTACCATAGCCGATATGGGGATTTCATACTCAATGATAGCGAACTCAGCRGTTGTTGAAAAGGAGCTATCCAGATCATTTACAYCRAATTGGTACTGACGTTTAAGGTAATTGATGCCCCCCTCAAAAGAGACTTTTTTCGCCACCGGCTTTCTCACGATCATCCCGTACGAATATCCAAGTTTAGGGGTGACGCTAAAACTCACATCATTTTGAATCAATTTGGTGTTACCTGAGTTGAAAAACTTGTTTTTGAATATAGGACGAAACTGAAATCCTACAATGGCCGGTTCGTTTTGCGCAGTCGAATTAGAAGGCACTAAAGTAAACGCAATAAGTGAAACTATCAGCAGGATACACAATAACGGATTGCGCTGTCTAAGGCGATGCGTTTTGAACCCGAAACTTTCAACTCCTAACRTGGTTAATGTCGAATATTTCTGGGCTCAGACACTTCTAAAATCATGCAAACATCATGACAGCTGTGCCGACTGTTTAACTAATTCTCAACTTCTGCCCAACACGAAGTATTGAATTACGGGTTATTCCATTTAGCTCACAGAGCCTGTTAATGGAAATACCGTATTGTTTAGAGATTAAATAAAGAAACTCTCCCTTGTTCACCCGATGGTATTTAAGCCCCTTGGGGACCACAGAATAACTCCATTTAGTTTTGTTCAGTATAACGGTATCATTGACCAGTACATTGTTGCGGTAGTCAATAAAATTTCGTGGATTTAGCGGTTTACCTTTGAAACGGGCTTCAAAGTGCAAATGACTTCCGGAAGAATGGCCTGAGCTTCCTCCCAAACCAACCAACTCACCTGCCTTTACCTTCTGACCAGGTTTCACCTTTAACCTGTGCAAATGAGCATATAAAGTCTCCAGGCCATTGTAATGTCTCACCACCACTACCCTTCCATATCCACCATGGGTTCTCGCAATCCGCACAACTCCACTAAATGCACTCACCACAGTATCCCAAACCTGCAAATCGATATCCATACCGCTGTGGTTCCTGCCATCGCCAAAATTGGATGTGATCACGCCAATTACCGGTGGCACATAGGATTCCCCTGGCTGGGTTAATACCAACTCCACAGAGGTATCATTCCTGGAGAGAGATTCAGGATAAGGATGTGTATTATAGGTGTCCCACTTTCCATAATACTGGGTTGCTGGGCGCCGTTTTTCAGCTGCTGCTAGTTCAGCCTTAACTATCTTGGCATATTTGCTTCGCACAACCAACTGAATCTCCCTGATAAGCTCCTTGGGAATCACGTCAAGATCCAGGAGAGAATCTATCATCACATAAACCTCCGACTTGGTCATAAAATCCATGGCCTGAAAGGCTCTACTTTCACCGATAACCGAATCTTTTGGCACCTCAACTGACACTAAAGAGTCAGCCTTTTCTTTGTTACCATCAGTAGTTAATATAGCAAAAGCGGTAGGACACAAGAGAAAGGAGGCCACAAGGAGTAGCGCTATCCTGGAAACATGTTGCATCTTTTCGTTCATTTGCTTAACCCTACTCCGATTTACGGTGATCAACGTACAATAATTCCCACGTTATACTATGGATTCCCAGATAAGGTTACCATCAAAAGCTTATTGATGCCATTTAATACTGCAGCCAATACTGTGCTTTTGATCAGGATTAACTGGTTGTCCTGCCAATATTTTGTCCAGGGCGGCTCTGATATCCTTCCCGGTTACCGGGGTTTCAGTTCTTGGCGTTGAAGCATCGAAACGTCCTCGATACACGCAGGCCAACTCACCATCAAAAATGCTAAAGTCAGGCGTGCAGGCCGCAGCATATGCTCTTGCTACCTCCTGGGTCTCATCATAGAGATAGGGAAACGGAAATCCAAGCTCTTCCCCGAGCTCCCGCATCCGCTCYGGTCCATCTTGAGGATGGGATTTAATACTATTGCTGCTAATTGCAATAAATGAAATACCCTTCGGAATATAGTCATTGGCCAAGGCAAGAAGCCCTTGATGCAGATGTACTACATAAGGACAATGATTGCAAATGAACATGACCACTGTTGCCTTTTCAGATTTCAGCGTATCCAGGGATTCCATCTGTCCAGTCATCGTATTCAATAAATTGAACGGTGGAGCGATAAACCCCAATRCTATGTCTTCAGTTTCTACAGCCATCTAAATTCCTACCTCTATTATACGATCAGATGCACACAAATATTTCAYATTCCCCTGATTTGGGCTAATATTGCTCCTGATTCACCGTTAATTGGTTCAGMCCAATTCTCAAAGGTACAGAATTTAATACTTTTGCCGCTCAACTTACTTGAARTCGGAAGGTCTTGAAACCCCTTATCCAGTCCATTGTTTACTATATTAGTCTGGAAGTAAWTACGTAATCTATCTTTGTCAAAWGCACAAAAGAACAAATGAGGATTCTCCAACTCTGTCATAAGGTACCCTATCCTCCACGTGATGGCGGAAGCATCGCTATGAACAACCTCACTCAGGGTTTGATTAACACTGGAAACCAGGTCCGTGTACTGGCCATCAATACGCCCAATAACCTGGTGTACATTGARGAGATCGATCARGACTATGTTCGATCAACAGAGATCGAAGCAGTGTATATTGATACCTCTATTCGGATTGGGGCGGCATTCTTTAATCTGTTCACCGATAAATCATACAATATTGAGCGGTTCATTTCGGCAGAATTTGAGAAAAAACTGGCCGATGTATTGAGCGCAAATGAATTTGACATCATTCAGCTCGAGAGTTTATTCGTTGCTCCTTACCTGGATACCATACGCAAGTACTCAAAGGCGAAGGTGGTACTCCGCTCGCATAATGTGGAGTTTGAGATCTGGCAACGAAGGAGTATGGCCTGCAAGAATCCTTTAAAGAAAGCATACCTGACACTGCTCACCTCCAGATTAAAAAAGTATGAAATTGACCTCATGAACCAATATGATGCGATCGCTTGCATAACCACCCGGGATCAAAATATGCAGAAAGGTTTGGGGTGTACGGTGCCGATGACCGATATTCCGGTCGGTGTAGATGAAATATCCGCTCCTATTGTACCGCTTGCTGAGCCTATTGGATTATTTCATCTCGGCTCTATGGATTGGATGCCCAATTTAGAGGCCATTGAGTGGTTTTTGAATGAAGTGTGGATGGATGTAAAAGCTGCGTTTCCGAATATCACGTTAAACCTTGCAGGTAAAAGTATGCCTCAATGGCTGATGAATACGACAGACCCTAACATCCAAACGCAAGGCCATATTAAAGATGCCCTAAAGTATATGAACGACCATGGTATTATGATCGTACCCCTTCTTTCGGGGAGTGGCATGCGCGTAAAGATCATTGAGGGCATGGCATTGGGAAAAGTGATTATTTCAACTTCAATTGGTGCTGAAGGCATTGAATATGAACATGGAAAGGACATTTTCATTGCAGATACTCCCCAGGAATTTGTGGAAGCGATTACAAAGTGTTCAACGGATTTGGAACTTTGCAAGCGTGTAGGGCACAATGCCAAGGAATTGGTTCGGAATAAATACGACAACATCGTAATTTCGCGCAAACTGATTGACTTCTACAAGTCTCTATCCTGAATATTCAAATTCCACATAACAAAATCCAATTCTCAACTGTATTCTCACTTACCTGATTGCATAAGTCCTATTCTGCATGTTATTTAAGTGTTAGCGGATACGATATGAAAAAAGTACTGGTCATAGTGTCACGGGTCCCCTACCCCTTGGAAAAAGGCGATAAGCTTCGCGCCTTCAATCAAATCAAAGTTCTCTCTACCAAATACGATGTCGCACTCTTCGCCCTGGACGATCCCTCTACACGCTCAAGCGATGAAGCGACAAAGGTATTGAGTCAATACTGCTCTTCAATTGATATCGTCAAGCTTAACAGGCTGGGTATTTATTGGAATATACTGGCTGCTTTTTTTAAGGGCTTACCCCTGCAGGTCGGGTACTTTTACTCAAGCAGCGCAAAAAAGAAATTACAAGCGCGCATACAGTCCTTTCAACCTGACCATATTTATTGTCAGCTGGTGAGAACAGCGGAGTATGTGAAGGATGTTAAGGGTATTCATTTAACGATAGACTACATGGATGCGCTATCCAAGGGAATTGAGCGTAGAATACCCAAAGCCACTTTCTTCCTGAAAGCTATTCTCGAGTTAGAATTGAAAAGACTCAGAAGCTATGAATCCCACGTTTACGATCACTTTCAATCAAAAACGATCATCTCCGAGCAGGATCGCAAACACATTGATCACCCGGAAGCAGACAACATTAAGATCGTTCCCAATGGAGTGGACACCGCTTACTTCTCGGCCCAGGGCCATGAAGAGAAGAAATACGACMTCATTTTCTCAGGCAACATGTCTTATCCTCCCAATATTGAGACTGCWGTYTATCTTGCTACTGAGGTCCTGCCACTTATTCAGACCCAAAGGCCAACAGCCAACYTRGTKATTGCCGGTGTSAGCCCGGYACCTCAARTCAAAGCTCTGGMATCYAAATCGGTAACGGTGACTGGTTGGGTTGAAGACATGAGAACATGCTATGCAGCCTCCCGCGTATTTATWGCGCCKATGCATATCAGTATTGGAATGCAAAACAAAATATTAGAAGCAATGGCSATGGGCATCCCTTGTGTATGTTCGGTAATGGCCAACAATGCGATTGGGGCKGAGCATGGAAACAACATTCTTCTTGGTGAGAATACCACTGAATATGCCAATAATGTGCTRAAACTTCTCGATGATGAAGACAAGGCGACAGCACTGGCGAAAAGGGGAAGAGAGTTTGTCGTATCCAGATATGGATGGATGGCTTGTTCTGATGAATTGATGGGTATTTTTACGTAAATTTGCATAAGTAAATGAGTGTAAACTTTAGTGTTTTAGACTGATTTAGTGAATTGTACGTTGTTATACTTCAGATAATAAATATTAGTTGTTAAGTGCTCTCGATTTCAACAGGAATCCAGCATTTGGCATTCACAATAATTGGGACTCTGTAAAGACTTTTGAAAGGAAATAGTTGTTAGAGTCATTAACCAAGTTCTTTTAGCAAAATAAATGTCGGTTAGGTTAGATAAGATAGAAGAGGCGATTGCAGACATCAAGGCTGGAAAAATCGTCATTGTTGTAGATGATGAAAATAGGGAGAATGAGGGCGACTTTATTGCTGCGGCTGAATTAGCCACTCCTGAGATCATTAACTTTATGGCCACCCATGGTAGGGGGCTTATTTGTGTGTCGCTACTGGAAGAACGATGCGATGAGCTTGATCTTGAATTGATGGTGAATCGGAACACCGCGCTGCATGAAACGGCATTTACAATCTCTGTAGACCTGAAATGTGATGATTGCACCACTGGAATAAGTGCCAGTGATCGATCTAAAACGGTGAATGCATTGATTAACCCCGATACATCGGCAAAAGACTTGGGGAGGCCAGGACACATCTTCCCGCTTAAAGCGAAGCAAGGAGGCGTGTTACGGAGAGCAGGACATACTGAGGCATCACTGGACCTGGCCCGATTGGCCGGTTACAAGCCAGGAGGTGTTCTTGTGGAAATCATGAATGAAGATGGCACCATGGCCAGGTTAAATGATTTGATAAAGATTGCGGACAAATTTGATTTAAAGATCATTTCCATCATGGACCTGATCGCGTATCGTTTGAAGCATGAGAATCTGATAGAAAAGGAAGTCAGCATAGATTTGCCAACCAAACTTGGAGACTTCAAACTCACCGCCTACACTCAAAAAACAACTGGAGAATTGCACTTAGCAATGACCATGGGAACATGGGAGCCAGATGAGGCCGTATTGGTACGCGTACACTCTTCCTGTGTAACAGGAGACATTTTACATTCACTTAGGTGTGATTGTGGAGATCAATTGGCGAAGGCCATGCAGATGGTTGAACAGGAGGGAAAGGGCGTTGTGCTGTATATGAAACAGGAGGGCCGAGGAATTGGCTTGCTCAATAAGCTAAAGGCCTATAAGCTTCAGGAAGAAGGAAAAGACACGGTTGAAGCCAACCTGGCGCTGGGTTTTGATATGGATAACAGAGATTATGGAATTGGAGCTCAGATACTCAGAGACTTAGGTGTACACAAGATCAAACTCCTCACCAATAACCCCAAAAAGCGCGTGGGCCTCATAGGGTACGGACTGGAAATTATTGAGAACGTCTCCATCCAAATCCCCTCAAACGTGCACAACGAGCGGTATCTACAGACGAAGAGGGATAAGATGGGGCACGAAATATCGTAACCGGTGAAACAAACCATTATTGGTTTACATTTTTGATCATGTTCAGCACCGTGTTTATGATTGGGCTGATCATTTCAATCCTATCTGCAATCGTCCTAAAAAAGACCTAAATGCACAAAGAGCGGGAACATTGGATGGGCGTATGGATCTGGTTAATTCTACTATTGATCTGCACACCTTGTATGCTCTCCGCACAAAAGAATTTCAATAAAAACTTCCCCAAAGACCTGCAAGATTACACTTTGGTGGTTGAGCAAATTACGCTTTCGTTTCTTGAGGCTGAGCTTAAGGCCCGAGGTMAGGAAGYCATCCTTAGWGAATATRAAGCAATTGCCGCCATACARCGACTYTACCTGGTTCAGCTTCCGCAGTTCCCMGTTACCCTTRTRGCRCCWGACAAGGTGGATAGTGTTGYTCTATCWAAACCWGARCAGTATCGATATGTATTGAAATACAAGGTGGTTCGCAAGAAAATTAATAAAGTCAAGGAAGCSGTAATCKCGTTCTACTTCCATGACACAAAARMTGGAACKGACTATKCRCTTTTARCGGATTATAACTACAAGACAAAAGGCACCCTTGTTCTTATTTACGGCAACCTWMAAAAGGTTTATCCRAAGTACCRGRTCAATCCWMAGCATTCCAAGTAGATCRTTATATTTACCGCMAMAACSMMYCACCTTYACAWACAYWTATGMAWAAACTCATMYTAYTKYTWATCGCWTTATCKCCGGTMATTGGCAYTGCWCAAACMTTRAAAAAGGAAAAGGTAAAAACCTCAACGCTYGAGTATCCAAAAGTGGCCCTWAGTGAACATCCCATTAACACATTAAGCSTTGAATTTTGCTCTGGTGACCTAGAATTCACAGGAACCAAAACCATCAAAGAGGGCGCCATGTGCAAGAACGGYAAAGGTGATTTGGTGATGCTGGAAGTGTATCGAATCAATTGTTTTACACAAAGCACCTTTGGCTACTTACGGATTAAGACCGCAGCCGAAGAAGTTTTATATATGCGGCGTTGGGAACCTACCAAAAAAACGTACAAGTTCGCAGCCGAGAACTGCTACTTTGCAGAAGCCTTATGCACCTCTGCTTATGATAAACGAAAGGGCGAATTTGAAGCTAAAAGTAACACGAAGGACTACAATGATAAATATAACGCTACTAAAAATTCCGTGAACCGAGCACTGTTTTTCACCTACGTGAGCGAGGAGATTGAGGTGCATTATCCAAAGGCAAAGGACATTGACTACTCTGACCTAAAGGAGGCTGCAGAAATTGCTGCCAAAGGTTATGAAATGCTTAAGGGAAAATCCGGCGATGCAGCCGGCAATGCAAAGCTGGCTGAAGCGATTGTGATTTGGGACAAGGCGCTGGAAGAAAGTGCCGTCGAGAATAAGGAGGCGCGCATCAATAAAAAAGTAACGCTGGCGATCATGGAAAACAAAGCCCGCGCCTACGGTTATATGATGGAGTTTGAAAAAGCGCTCAAAACCATCAATGATGAGTTGAAGCTGGAGGGCAATTTCTCAAACAACAAAACCCAGGTAAGAAAGCTGCTTAGAAGAAGGCTGGAAATCCGCAGCGATGCCTATGACAAAAACAAGAACCGTACGATAAGCCTGGACAGGACCACCGTACCTGTAACCAGGGCCAAAGCCAACGAACTGGCCTCTTTTGAAACAGATTATAAGAACTATGCCCGAGAACCCTTGGTAAAATATGATCCAAAGGCAACTGGAGGAGCAGATCCCGACAATCCACTGCGCCCCCTTATTATTTCCAATGCCCAAGGTGTTACCTTGATGATCCCGAATATTGGTGCCGGTATGCTGGGCTTACCTGAATATGCCAAAAAGGTTAAGGAATTCCCTATGGATGTCTGTGGTTGTACGGATGTAACGGTGCTTATACTGAAAGGAACCATGACTTCGATCCCCCCGTGTATTGGAAAGCTCACAGAGCTGACGAAACTCGTTCTTACAAATAACCAGCTGTCCAAACTGCCAGATGAAATCGGCAACCTGGAAAATCTAAAAACCCTTCAGCTTAAGGGAAACCCCATGTCAGCAGCAGAGGTCACCAGAATTCAGGCGATGCTCCCAGATTGCAAGGTAAAGTTTAAGTAGGGCAATATGCCGAAAAGTGTCAAGCTCTTTTTGCTTTTCATGGCATGAATCGCCTTACTAGTTGTATACCTTCATATTGATCAATCCTCGGAATTAGATGAAAGGCTTAAATCAATTGATCGACACCGGACCGACTGGGGGTTGGCATTTTACGTCTACTATGGCTTGGTGAAATATGGGTGATTGATTTGCGGTGCGGTAATCGTCATTTTGATCCCTTCATTGTTAGCTGTTAAAAGTCTCAAAGAAAATCGCAAGTAGCTCATATTTATTGGCGATATCTAGCCGCCAGATAAGCGACTTATTTCATTTACCGCGCTACCTGATCAAGACACCCAACACGCTGACTAACAGTATTCAGCAGGAAAAATAAATCATCTCTAATCTTTCGTTAATAAACCAAAATTTGGGTTCCATTCAGACGAATATTTCTTACCTTTCCATTACACCAAAACACAATACCATGACTGAAGTAAAATACCAACCAGACGGTTACACGACTGTCTCTACTTATCTAGTTTTAGATGATATTCAAAGTGAGCTAGATTTTGTGACCAAAGCCTTTGGCGCTAAAGAAATAGAACGAATTGAGATGCCTGACGGCACGCTTGTGCACGCGGAAGTGCGCATTGGCGACACAGTGGTCATGATGGGCCCTACAAAAGATGAATTCGGAGCATGTAGTTGTATGATGTACATCTACGTTGAAGATACCGATTCAACCTATCAAAATTGCCTGGCTGCAGGTGCAAAATCGATGATGGAACCCGCTGATCAGTTCTACGGGGACCGGAACGCCGGCGTAAAAAGCCCTGGAGGGAATCTATACTGGGTTGCAACTCATTTTGAAGATGTAAGCAAGGAAGATCTTACGAAAAGGTCTGAGAAAATGGCGGCCCAGCACAACTGAGCAAGTTATTTTAGCTTCTCCTTATTCCCAATCGTATCCAGCTTCAAGCCGGTTACAGCAAACTTTATCCAGTTTTTCTTCTTAGAGAAGAACGAGGTAACAATATCACCTAGCATCTGGTACTTAGTTGCTGTAAACGGATACCAGTGAGGTTCTATGAGCTTGCTCTGCTTGTCGATGAGAATGGATTTGGAATTGGAGAATGCTAACAAGCCTACATCACCTTTAAAACGGCCAAATCCACTCTCCTTGACGCCTCCGAAGGGGAGATGTGGATTTCCCTCAGTAAGCATGTGGTTGTTAATGGAAACATTGCCCGTCACCAGGGCTCTTGCTACGCGATCACAGCGCCGCAAATCCCGGGACCAAACACTGGCACTAAGCCCATAGACTGAATCATTACCCAGCTCAATCGCCTCCGCCTCTGTTTTGAATTTCATGATGGGAAGTACAGGGCCGAAGGTCTCTTCCGTCATAATCTTCATGGTATGATCCACACCTATGACTATGGTCGGTGGGAAATGACGTGAATCCCCTTCCCTACTTCCCCCACATAAAATAGTCGCTCCCTTATCAACTGCATCTTTCAGATGACTCTCGATAATATGGACCTGAAAAGCAGTGGTGATACAGCCTACATCACAGTCCTCAGGATCTTCTATGACTCTGTTTGCATGCGAGGGCCTGAGTTTCCTGGTCTTATCCACAATCATCTCCACGAACTCATCGTAAACACCTTCTTGCACATACAAGCGCTCAATAGAGGTGCAGGCCTGACCACTAGTAGTAAATCCACCCCACATCACGCCGTTTACGGTACGCTCTAAGTTGATGTCGTCAAAGACAATACTTGGGTCCTTGCCTCCCAACTCCAAGTCAACTGGAATTAGATATTGAGCAGCATGTGCCATGACCTTCCTACCCGTAGCGCAACTACCGGTGAAGTGAATTTTATCAGGACGACTATCAATCAGGCGCTGTCCCGTGATTCCCGTTCCATACACAATCTGTACAGCGTTTTTAATGAAGCCACTTTTCTCGAACATCTCCTCAAATACGCCTTTAAGTGGTGTGGCCTCAGACGGTTTCACAATTACAGCATTGCCCGCCAGAAAAGCCAGAATGGAAGGTATCAAACCCTGGTACAAAGGATAATTCCAAGGCGGAATCACCAGTATGATACCCAGGGGTTGGTAAATGATTTTAGACTTTTTCCCCATTAATACAATCGGCGTCGTAACCTTTTGGTCACGGAGCAACTTCTCTGCTTTATGGGCGAAAACATGAATTACATCACATATCTCGAATATCTCTGAAGTAAAGGCATCCACGCGAGACTTGCCCGTCTCCATAATCACTTTGGTTATCAGCTCTTCTCTGTTCTCAATAATATAATCGCGGAGCTTCAAAACCTCAGCTACCCGCTCAGCCACACGCATAGCCCCAATCTTAGGTTGTATCTCTCTGGCATTTCTATAAACCTGGTCGACCCCACCCTGGGCAGTTTCTTCAATTTCATACAGTTTCTCAAGCGTAATGGGATTAACGACATCTATGTTGGCAGAAGTACTTACTTCTGGTGCTACGGTATCTGTGGAGCCTTTTGTATCCATGGAAATATGGGTTATATGAATTCCGAAGGTACGGAAATTTGGCGTGCTGGGTTCTAGGGGCTGGGTGCTGGGTAGTTGGTGCTGGGTGCTGGGGGCTGGGGGCTGGGTGTTGGATACTAGATGCTGGGGGCTGAGTAGTTGGTACTGGGTAGCTGGTGCTGGGTGCTGGATAGTTGGTGCTGGGGGCTGAGTAGTTGGTACTGGGTAGCTGGTGCTGGGTGCTGGATAGTTGGTGCTGGGTGCTGGGGGCTGGGTTTTGTGACATGAAAGCTGGGCCTTGAGACGGGAGACCTGAAACCAGGTTCTTACTGCCAAATACAGTAATCAGAGCAACGTCATTGTTTAAGGCGTGAAATAAAGTGCGAGAAACCATAGAAACCGAAAGCCGAGAATCCCAAATGATTGCCCGCACGCATACCAACTAGAGCCCAGCACCAAGCACCCAGATTCCGCTACCCGTTCTTCAACAACTCCCGGGCATTTTCCAGGGCTGCATTTGACAGCTCTTCTCCGCTTAACATCTTCGCTATCTCATC
>JAESRW010000137.1 GCA_016764395.1 Flavobacteriales bacterium | reverse complement strand
GCCTTAAAACTGGTAAAGAGGATTAACGCTGCGCCTACCAGTAGGCATGATGTTATACTGTATCCGGTTATTCTCATAATATTATCTTTCTACAGTTGGCGTATTAAACAGGGTTTCCGTGATGGTTTTAATACCTCGTTCGGTCTCTATTAGTTTGCGCATCAACTTGCCCTCAGCGTTGTACACATAGAACAAACCGAAGTGTTGATCATCGAAACTGGCGATAAGTCGCCGGGTATTGGTATCATAAACGTAGGTCACCATCTGGGCGTCTAATGGTTGAAACCTGTAATCATCGATCCAAATCGTATTGGGAGAAATAGCTGCAGAGGCATTGACTATATTCATATTGATTTCATCGCCTAAGGAGAATTTTGTATCAAGGTCTGTAGAAACGGCTTGATACAAGGCCCATTCCCCTGTACGCGCTATTTTGTCGAATGTCTTAGTTATCGTTCCTCCAATACCCGAGTATTGGACATTTATAAGTGAGGCCATCGGCGCGGCTGAAGTGTCATTTATCCAGAATTTCATAACTACACCTTGATCTAACATTTGCTGGGTAACTTTGAAGGGTTTGCAGGGTAAAAAGAAGTCTCCTCCAACTGTGCTCACTATCTTTATTGAAGACTTTCCAGAGTGGGCTCTGTTAGTATCCCGCATGGTTGACAAATTTACACCTGCTGGCGCCCAGCCATCTTCTAATTCGGTGTCGCCTTTAAATATTTTCTCAAACCCATCAAACTGTACAGATTGGTAGTCAGTATTATTGGCTACCAAGTAGGGTGTGGTATGGTCATACCCGAATTTGGCAGTGCTGTAAATACCTTGGATATCTTGTTCCTCAAGGGTGTTGCCGTTGGGAGAGTACTGGGTAACTGTCCTCAGCCGGAGCCATCGGGTGTCGTCATTCTTGGAGGTATCGTTCCAGTTGAAGAGCTGTAGCCCGAAAGTTCCTGCACTTTTGTAGGTGCGCTCGTTGGCATCAATGGCCCCCTTGATCGTATCCAGGTAGGCGTAATTGGAGCTGAGCCGCCATTTGCCCCTGGAACCGTTCTCGTAGGCATTACTATTTACAACCTTTGCATAGATGTTCGAATCGTAGGTCCATTTGTCGTCAAACAACTGGGCATCGGCATGCACCACGTTGATAGTGGTGATGGGGTCCGGGCAAAAGTCAATACAAATGGGAACGCCATGGCATTGATTACTCGCGCTGTAGTACACCAGTTCCTGCGTCTCTTCATCTATATCAAAATGCCCCCCTTTATCAAAACAGCAGGAGTCTATCCTGGTGCCAGAGTTGTCGGTAATGAACATTTCAAAAGTAAGGTCATCACCGCAGCCATCTACCAAGTCAATGGCCAAGGCCGTGTCCAGGCTGGTCGACATTACCCTGCAATTTCCGCTAGCGGCAATGGTGCTGCTCAATTCTGCAGGTATGAGTGCGGTGCCTAGGTTGCCGTTGTAGGAAGAATGCATCACGCTGTCCAGACGGTCGGCAAACTTTTGCCTTCTGGCGATTTCGTCAGCATCAACATTATTGAAAGTGGTGGTATCTCCGTAAGTGGTAAAGCTGCCCACGGTAGTGTTGAGCTGGTTGGTTCTGCCAGAACGAAGCACCTCTACGGTTACTTGGCTATTGTTTCCAAGAACATTTTCAACAAATGCTGCATTTGGTAAGATATACAATGAACTTCCCACAATGGAATCGGAGACGTGATAGACTCCATAATCCGAGCTGCCGCCACTTTGGGTCAGCTTGATGAGGTCCCCCGGGTAGAGGCAAGCCATAGCATCACAAACGCTTCCACCTGGAGCTGCCGTGAACTGTAAGGAGTGCTCTTTGGTTGTGGAGTTATAAATTTTGTCTATCTGAACTATACTGGGATTAGAAGTGAGCTTTTTACGCTCATTCTTTGCTTTCTGCCCCATATTCTTGTACTGCCGGTCAGCGGGGAAGGAGTAGCTCAAATAGGCCCCATCGTGCTGGCTCGACAACTGCAGGTTGAGCCCTGAATAGCCATCGGTAGTTCTCCTGAGCACGGGTTTTCCGGTTTGAAGGTTGAAAGCAAGATTTTCGGAAGTGTGAAATATGCCATCTGCATAGGTGGTCACACTTTTTTGTATCGCTGGATACCGCACCACTTTGGTGGTGACATGGGTAAACATTTTGCTTACGTTGCGCGTGTAACTGGGCATCACTGAGAAATAAGGGAGCGGGATAAAGCCCCAAATGCCTACATCCAGATCAAATTCCAATGCAATGTTATTGCTGATGTCCTCCACCCCTCTGATTTCAAATATCACCTCTGTTTCTTTTCCAGGGGAGGCGAGGTCGATGGCATTCAGCGATCCCATGACGGGAATTTTTTCACCGGGCTTAAAATAGGTGAATTCCTGAAGGGTACTGAGCCGAGCGCTAGCTATATCTGCAGGGTTGCCCGCATACGTGGCGTCTCGCTTGGGCTGGCCGTGCATGTTGTTCTGTTTAAACACAAAGCCCTGTGACATCCAAAGATTATTGATAAAAAGATTGAGATACAAGGCTGGAAGGGGCATAAAATCCTTTTGGGTCTCGATGGTTGTGGAGAACACCTCTGTAGGGAAATCTCGCGCGGTGAAATATTCTTTTACCGCAAAACCTGTGTTCGTGATCCCATTGTGTATGTTGTTTATTGTAACTTTTGAGTAACCCACTGATGGTCCGGGTAAAATGCTTTCGCCCAACGGCTTTTCTGCCTGTTCTTTGTCTCTGCCGGCAACGACTTTGCCGAGAAAGCTCTGCTTGTATTTTTCATCAAATTCAACCAGGGCGCTCTCCTCCCGTACCGGCTCATTGGTGGCTACTCCGCTGCTGATTGTCCTGCCACTGCCCAACGGGTCTTCTGTGGTGTAGGTGTATTCACTTCCGTACAACATCTCGTCGCCGCTCTCCATCCCTTGATCGTACATCAAAAGGCGCCGCACGCGAATGCCTCCACCTTTTTTCGCATTGACTAAAGGTACTCTGAGGTAGGAGAGGGCAAGATTAACAGCCTTACACAGCTCCCCATTGCTGGGGATCAGCTTGGTGCCGAGAAACCCCACCAGCTGGCCAGCTATCTGCTTCACATCATTTCCAGTACCTACACCAACAGCATCGGCATCACAGTTGCCACTCAAATTCAGATTGCCTTGGCGTTGGGTCTTTACATAGTCCCAGCATACTTTGCGAGGAAGATCGTGCTTTCCCTTGTACTTGTCGCTTCCCAGGATAACGTAGACTCCATTTCCATCCCACCCCGCTTTTTTTACGCTGCAATAGCCGGAGATATACTCTGAGGTGCACCTAGTCAGTTGCGTGTTGTTGCCAATCAGGGCATAAAGGAACTTAAAATAGATCTTCTTTTTGCCGCCCCCATACATTGCATGGATCTTTTGGGCCAATACCCTTTTGTCGCTGCTAATGTTGGACAGCCCTATATCGGCCAGGTTTAGATAGTATTTGTCATCAACTGGGTTGGAAGTGAGACTTACCATGCCCAGGGCCTGCTTGTCCTGTATAAAAGCGTAATCGTCCTGCTCATATTGTATATGGATCTCACCTTGGGTCGGTAATTTGATCACTTTGAGCTGCCAGGCCGCCGGGTCAAATGTAGGGTTAGATTGTTGATTTACCCAATCCTGCAAATTGTCAAAACGGGTGCCGCCACTGGTCTGGTAATTCCCCCATGGGTCTATGTCAAATGCGCTGTAATTCGGATTTTCGGTAAGCCCGGTGCCGTAATTATCAAGGGTAGCATATTTTGCCGGATAGCTAGTGCTTGGGTATTCATACTCGAAGTTATAAGGACTGATCCTCGCATTGTAAATGCCGTTGTACTCAAACCACACCCTGGTAAGGGTAAGCTTGCCGGTGGTAGGACCCGAGGAGTTGGGCAAGTTTTTTGCCAAAGAATAAAGGTAGTCAAACCGCACTGTTTTGATCAACTTTGGAGTGCCGTTATTCTTGGAGTACAGTTCTATTTTATCCAGACGTTTCAGGATCTCTAACCCTTGTGCCGACCGGTCTTGCGCTGCTGTATTGTTGTCGTCAGCGCCATAAGCATCCATCCTGTCTGATACGAAGAACACTGCATAATGAGTCTTGGTCTCGATGGTGTCGAGGTAATAGATTTCCTTTTCGCCGGCGGTCACCGAACCCATGTCGTCCTGTTCGGTAGACAGCTCTCCCCGGTCGTATAACAAGCCGGTATAGGGGATTCTCCACCTGTACCAGGCGGAAGTGGAACCGGTTTTGTCATCGCCACCAAAGTAGCGCTGGTAGCTAAAACGGGTATAGCCTCCGAAGTCATCGGCAGTGGGTCCATCCATAGTCCGATCTACATAGTCAGGCGTGGTAATCTCAGTGAGCAGGTAAGAAGTGGCATATGGAGCGTTTCGTTCCTCTCCGACCTTGGATTTTATATTTTTCATATCACTGATGTCCTTATAGGCAAGGTAATTGTTGTCTATATTGGTGCCACTCACTCCGTCCATATCATATCTTAGATTGATCTCATTTCTAGAATACACTGGCAGTCCATAGACATATCTCATTCCACCTTCATTGAAGATGGCGAACTCTCCAACTCCATTTAATACAGAGCTACGGTCAATATTCTTGTCAATTTCAAGATCTCGTGCATATTTCATATAAGGTATTGGTGCGGATATGCCTGACACTGTTTTTAACATTTCATCGTTGGTATGGTAGGCGATGTAAGAAGATCTTTTGCTCCTCTTGCCTCCGTTCATTGACGTGGTGATATGAGAGATGTTGGGAATGAATTTCTTATCACCTTTTATCCCACTCTTATATAGTATCTTGGCTTGCTCTCTGTTGTCGTTGCCAAATCCCACAATGCCGCTAGGGTCGTTGTTGAAACGGAAAAAATAGGGTTCATCACCCGTTCCGATGAAGCTCGTCCCTGAAATTATATTAGCGTCCCAATTGCCTGAAGTAAGGCGTTGAAATCCCACTCCCAGATTCCCGCCGCCACCTACATCTAAACCGATTTCAACCTCCGCACCTATATTTACCGTCGTCATGCTGCTGGAGACTGCGTTGGGAAAAAAATGCCCGGCCTTTCTATTGTATAGCCTGAACCCTCCGCCTAGGCCTTCTCCTGAAACCATGTAATTGTCTGCATTGCTAAAGGGGATGCCAAGGAATTTATCCTGTTTGTCATAGGGGTTGAGCTTCTCGGTATAATAGTCCATCATACCTGATCCGGAGATCGGGGCCTGGTCGGAATACATATATCCATAAGCGGGTAGATCATTGGATTTGTCGGGATCATTATTGGAGTTCACATTGGTTTGCCATGAATAACCGGCATCAAGATCCTGTGAGAAGCCCGCTTCCACTGGGGTCGGGGCTATGTTGACCCCTGCCTTAAAGTTGATGGAACCACCTCTATATTTTGTTATACTTACATTTCGAATAGTAAATCCATGGGTAAAAAACCCATAATTGCTACTCAACCGTGACGTTAGGAACGCACCTATGTTCCTTTTTGCATTCTGTAGCCTTTCGTTTTTCTTTTTATCTCCTTCTAATAAAATACGTGTAACATTCTGGCTTGTTCTCACTTCACTTCCCAACTCTTTTATTTTATTGGTCATTGCTTTTACAATTGCTCCACCTCCACCCATTGGATAAAAACCGCCTTTAAAATAATGCTCCATTACAGCACAATGAACAGGAAAACTTGCTTTACCTGGTGGCAATCCATGATCACCACATTGTACATTTAATACCGTTTTTAACAAAGGGTCTTTAATGTGCCAGTCTATTACTTTTTTTAACGTAAACATTCCATATTTACCCATGTGCCTTGTTCGAAAAGGAATGGTAATTGCATCCCAAAAACCTTTCATTTTAGGGATTAACTGTATTTGACGACTAACATTACGAACAAGAGTTAAATACTTAATTATGTTTTTCTTTTCTTTATCATGGGTGTGGATTTCAG
>JAESRW010000162.1 GCA_016764395.1 Flavobacteriales bacterium | reverse complement strand
TTTGAGTACCACCAGTTCTTGTGACTGTACTTGCACCAGTTACACCGTTAATACCCCTCACTCTAATTCCAGATATTGTGATGATGTCCGTTAGTGACGTTCCACCTGCATTGGTGCTTATAGTTAGGGTAATGGTCGTAGCATCGACCACCATGGTTACCGCATCCACATCATCTCCTACCGACTCTGTCACCGTAGCTGTTCCAGGTCCGGGGTTTACAGCCTCAAACTCGAAATTAGCCGGTGCGGTAAGTATCAATGTGGCGCTTCCACCTCCTTGAACAATATCATTTTTGATATTTTCTGTAATAACAATATCTCCGAGGGTATAATATGGAGTGGGGAATGTGGTACAGGCATAGACGGTAAGAGAAGGCGCAGTAATCGTTACAGCAGCCAGTGCATTGAGCCCAAAAACACTCAATACAAACAGAACAACGGCAAGCTTTTGAAATGCCTTTTTTAGCACATGCATATTATTCACGGTATGATTTAGTTCTCCTTATCAGGTGTTGAAGGAATTTTGTCGTCATCTGTTCTAGTAAGGCGCAATTTTTTATCAGGTTTCGGTATAATCAATACTTCCTGTTCCCGCATAGAATACTTGGCCTTTTTCTCCTCATCTATCAGGCCCTTCTCCTTTACTTTTATCTCTTGCACGTCATCAGTTTTCTTATCTTGTACCACCTTCTTACCTTTTTCTCCATTTATTGGTTCACCTTCTTGAATAACTGGTGCATCTAATTGCGCAAAGCCGAAAGTAGCGTTGGTGGCAATAATGATTACCATCAGAAAAAATACCTTTGTGCAACTTCTGCTTTTCATAGCCATATTAGATTAAAACCATTGTAATTTTCAACGGATTAGTATAGAAACGAATTCTGCCCGTAAAGGTTGCCAACGCCGGATCGTGTGGCGAAAAAAGTTCATTTTGCATCCACTCATTCCACTTCCTCATTATATGGCAATTCGCCATATACTCCAAATATTATACCTAATTATAGGAGATATGCAAAATCATCTTCTAAAGAGGTGCAATTATACGTTGTAAATTTAACTTTTATTTGGGAGGAATGTTAGTCAGATATCTGACTGAATATCGCTTTTTAGACTAACTGACCAGCTTCTTAGACCAATTCGGCATTGGAGATTTCCGTCACTCAAACCTGCTTTCAAATGCTCATCCGATTTAGAAACGTGCCCTTAAGTTGTTCTACCTAGTGTGCCGATTACTAAGTTAGTTCACTAGTCTCAGTTTTTAAGGAGCGGCATAGCATAATATTTCTTATAGTAGTTGTAATAACTGTCTTGTTGTTTTGCATCATTGAATACCAAGCTTATATTAGCCGGCTGAAGTCTTTGCTCCATTTCATGCAATAAATCCACGGACACCTTTCTGGAAACATAGGCCCTAATCATAAAAAGCGTAATATCCACATCCCTGATCAAAACCTGGGCATCAGTTAGTAACCCAATTGGTGGAGTATCAAGGATAATATAATCATAAGTTTCCTTCAATTCTATAAGCATTTGACTCATGTTTTGGCTTATAAGAAGATCATGCGAATTATGACAAGAAGGACCTGCGGCAATAATATCTAAATTTTCAATATGTGTACTTTGAATAATATCACCCAGTTTTGCTTCTTCATTTAAGAGGCTAGTTATGCCGATATCATTTGTCAAATTGAAGGCGCTATGTATTTCAGGTTTATGCAAGTCCAAACTCAATAGAATAACTTTATCACCTCCACGAGCAAACATAACAGCAAGATTTAGCGAACAGAATGTTTTACCTTCATTTGCAAAAGCTGAAGTAACTAAAACGATCTTGTGCTTGAGCTCATCGCAAAAATAATGGCAATTCATTCGAATATACCTAAATGACTCAGCAGTAGCGGATTGAGAATCAGAATCTACTATTAAGTTGTTGTTTTCAGTCATGTCACTATGGCCAACAACACTAACAATAGGTAAAGATGTTAATCTTTCCAAATCACTCTTAACGAAAATAGGCCGAGTGAAAAGTTGTTTTAAATACACAATTATCCCTGCGATAATCAAACCTATTACCAGAAACTCCATAGTAATTTTTGACTTATTCGGCCTGACAATTCCCAAAGAAAATGGAGCATCCACTATTTCAATATCACCTCGACTGCTTGCCTTGACTATATTGATCTCGGCCTTTTTTTGCATCAGGTACAGCAACAACTTTTCATTTATTTCTCTTCCTCTTTGAATGCTAACCAGTTGTCTATTCTTTTTAGGCAATTGATTGATACTCTTTTCATATTCTGCTATTTGACTGGCATAAATCTCAATTTTATTGAGGGTTGTCTTTCTAATATTGTCAATATTCTCCACTAAAGATGCCTTGATATTGGCTATGCTTTGATCCAGTTCCTGTATCGGCTGTGTATGCTCTTTGACATCCATTAACATCTTATCCCTTAGTCGATGCTTTTCTATTAGCTCTTGGATAAAACCCAGTAGCAAAGGATCCGGGGTGAATACCGAAGGGGCAATATTGATACTGTCTTTATATGTATTTATGTAATCGTATAGAAAAGTTAGAGACTTTAATTCCAATTGTAATGCTTCCATTTGCTCCTGGTATTGTCCCAACCGACGGAGAGAATATTCCTCTAGTTTAGTTAAACTAATCACCCCTTTTTGCTTTTCAAATTCCTCGAGCACCAAATCCGAGTGTTCCATAGTCCTCTGAATTTCAGCTAACTGTTCATCAATAAAATCTACCGTATTATCAGCAACCAAGTTGTTATCCATCTCATCTATTTGGATATACTCTGAAGTCAAAGTATTCAAAAACTCTTTACCCCTTTCTGGTATTGCATCTTCAATGGACAACTCAAGCATAGGGATATCTTTATTGGATCGAACACTTAGGTTTGCTTGATAGTATCGAATCAACGCAGATTTATGATTGAAATAAAAATGATACGACGGCTCTTGAAGTATCTGGTCAATAGTGGAAGTATTCAAGATTGGGCCGTTTTTCATAATTTTAAGAGACCAATCAACCGTGTTAATAGTTTGTCCAAATAAGTGTGTCTTTTCGTATTGATACTCCTCAGTCTCAATTTTCAAACTGTAGGAGTTTTCATCCAATATCTCTATATGGAAAGGTAGCCCGTAAAATGGATCACTTAAAATCTGATCTTCAACATAAAAAGGTTGCGTTTGGTATAGCTCAGTATCCTTTACGTTCCCATTTTTAAAATAGGAAATATCAAATTCTAACCTAGACAACACTTTTTCTATTAATCCACGAGATTTGAGTTTCCGAATCTCAATCTTGGTTTGACGTTGGCTTGTCTTTAAATCCAACGTTTGTAATAAAATATTGCCCTCCCCTAACGGGTCATGATCTTCCAGCAAAAGCGTAGTAGAAATTTTGCTTATAGGGGTGTATCGATATAGATAGCCAAGCGCCAATAGGGCCGATAAGCTTACCAGTATTGCAAAGTAATACCAGTAATATTGAAGTGTATTACGAAGTTCGTTAATACTATCCATACTAAATATAGAGCCACCGTCCTTGCTCATAATCTCAGTCTCTCATTTGAATCAATAACAATACTTTACATTCATGTTGTACGTAATAAGCAAGAGATGGTCATGAAAATAATATCAACAATAAGGTCAGTCATTCAACGAACTTTGTTTTGATGCGATCCATTGAGCTAAAATTCAAACCTTTAACCAGGACGAACTTTAGCTTCTCGATTTGCTCAGCCTTGGCACCAATCCCTTGACTCTATTATTTGTCGTTATCCAGACCCGCTTCCATCTTGTTTTCTACCTCTATACGTTCAGCCAATTCTTGAAATGCCCCATACGCTTTAGATTGTCTTTTCATCAACAAATACCCCCGATAATTGGGGCCTAATTATTCATGAATCCTATTTAGCCAAAATGAAAATATCAGAGCTACGTTCGTAGAAATACTGAGGTTCCGTTCATGTTTACGTATAGCAAAACTAGCGGTTAATGTAGCAATTATTGGCGTTCTCCAGATGTAAAAGAGTATTTTTCCACCATTAATAGGATAACTACGTATAAAACAGGACATTAACTTAAAGGTGATTATTAGAGAATAGCTAATAAAATTCCGTTCGGAGGTGTTTTCGAACATAGTTTTGGTAAAAATTGTGCATTTTCAGAAAAGTTTAAAAATGATATCGCAACATTAGTGTTATGGTTTCTCTGTTAAATACCTCAAGTATCCTTCTTGCTTTATCCCAGCTTACACGGGAATTCCAGTAGTTTAAAAACGAGTTGCATGGACCATCTATTAACGACAATATCTCCGAAATTTCAGCTCTAAAAAGCTGCATATCAAGATACTATTTCTTAATCACGCAGGCTATACTAATATCGTGATATTCAAGCGGAGCACCTTTTTTTGGTCTTCAACTTTTCAACATAAAGCACGAAATATGGAGGTCAAAAAGCGAATTAAATCCTTGATATTGAGTTGGGCGATGTCAACCATTTTAAATCGCATGGGCGGTCGTTAATTCCCTTTACCTGATTCGCATGACTGGCATTAAAGTTTACAAATCCTACCAATGTCTTATCCGGAGAAGGTCAGCACATCAAAAGAAAAAGAACGGTACTAGGCTAAACCGCTCAGGAGTAGAGATCCACCTCTTGCCAAACTGATATCGGCTTTGAGGTTTTCGATCCTAGGATCTATGGGAACTGTAGCCTATGGGAAATCGGGTGATTCCTTATGATCCAACGCTTCGAGCTGAACATCTTCGAAGGTCAAGGTGGATTGGCGCTCTCTATTGACTACTAATTTAGTGACATCAGGACGGGAATAATGTCCTACCACGTCAAAATTCTGACGCTCTTCCAACACCCGATGAGCATTGATCGTCGCGATGATTAATCCCTCTTTTTCTACAACAGGATCGATAATCCATTCCCCGTCAGGCCCCGCAATGCACGAGCCACCATCGGCCAGAACATCAGGAGCCCTTCTTAATATTTCCTGTAGGTGGGGAGTATCCTCAGGAAAATCAGGCACCTTCATAAGGCCAGAAACCGATATCACATATGATCTGGATTCTCTAGCAATAAAGCGGGTAATATCAGCAGTATTTCGTTCTGAGCCGGGCCAAACGGCTATATGTAAATTTTCCCCCAGGCCATAAAGCGTAGATCTCACCAGGGGCATCCAATTTTCCCAGCAATTAAGGCCACCGACAGTAAATTGCTTTAATCGATGTACTTGCAATCCATACCCGTCACCAGGAGCCCAGGCCAATCGCTCCTCGTAGGTAGGTTGCAGTTTACGGTGTACCGATTTTATTTCTCCTCCTTGATCAATATATACCAACGAACAGTACAAGCTGTGTCCACCACGATTTTGAGCACGTTCAATGATGCCCAAATAGATGGCTGTGCCATTATCTTTAGCGATTTCACAAATGTCATTTAAGTCTCCAGCTTCAATTTGAATCGAATTCCTAACATAGTGTGCATAGATTTCTTTTTGCACGGTTGAATTTAATTCTGTACTGTGTGTTAGCGATAACCAAAACGGATAACCAGGAAGCAAGCCTTCCCCAAACACGATCAGTTCACATTGCTGATCCCCAGCTTCAGCTATAAAGGATTTTATCTTTTCCTTGGTCTTCTCCAGATTCAACCAAACTGGAGAAATTTGAGCTAAGGCTACCTTCAATAGATTCATATTCTTCATTTCTTAACTTTCTTGAGCTCAACAATAAAGCTAGCTCCACTACCCGATCCACTTTCACACGAGACTTTACCACCCATTGCTTTAATGTATTTTTTCACGATTGATAAGCCCAATCCTGTTGACAATTCTCCCCCAGTGGGCCTGGCCGTCAATCTTTGAAATTTGCCAAACAATTTCTTCATATCACCCTCATTTATACCAGGGCCTTCATCCCGCACAATGGTCCTTATCTTATTCCCTTTTTCTTCAATGCTAACATAAATGTTTTTATTTCTAGGTGAAAACTTCAACGCATTTGACAATAGGTTATCATATACCAGGATGAGATAATTCGCATCTGCCGTCACATAACTAGGGGCCTCAGAAGGCAAGAAATGTACCGTTAGTTCCTTTCGCCTGGCTTCATTCTCAAAGCTCTTTACCCTCTCCGCTAACAACTCACCCAAGTTTACCTCTTGAAGCTCAACATTAATCTGTTTGGATTCTATCGCATCCACATCCAGTACCTTATCGATCATCTCTTGCAATCTTCTTGTAGAATTATTGATCATCTCAATACATTCTTGTTGGTCCTCGGTCAATTTGGAAATGCTTAGCTCGATAATTTTCACGAGCCCTTCAATACTTGCCAAAGGACCTCGCAGATCATGGGCCACCACATAAATTAAATTATTCTTGTCCTCATTTAATGCCCTTAAAGCTCTATTTTTCTTTTCCAACTCTTTCTTTTGAGCAGCAATACTCTCTTTTTGCGCTTCTATTTCTTCTTTCTGTTCCACCATTTTCGCGGTTCTCTCCTCAACCTTTTCCTCCAGGTTTTCATACAAATAAGCGTGCTCAATAGAAATCGCAATTTGAGAGGAGAGTAAGTGTAAGACCTTAAGGTGATCTGAAGTAAAGGCGCCTTGTGTTAAATTATTCTCTAAATACAACAATGCATATAGTTCTCTATGACGAAATATCGGCATACACAAAACCGACTTAGGCTTGTATTTACTGATGTATGGGTCCTTGGCGAATTTTTCTTCTTTTGTTGCGTGATCCAGTACTAAATTTTYTTGTGTCCGAATCACAAAGTTGACAATTGCATKTGAAACAATTGGATCTAGCTCAMTATKCGTTTTTTKCTRAATGGGGATCGATTGCAAAAMACTCTCTTTGTGKCCTTTTGTGTCYAAWGAAGCTTGRATGAACCAGGCACCTTTTTTTNGTAATATAAGGCTGCCTTTTTCCGCTCCGGCATTTTCGATGACAATAGAAATCAGGTTTATAAAAAGGTTCTGTACGATGATCTCACTAGACATGGTTTGTGATGCCTTTAGGATACTGCTTAAGTCCAACGAATCCTCTCGTATTTGCTCAATCGGCTCTTCTACAGCAATATCCCNAGGAATGCGAACAGTTCCTTTCAGACAATTGGCATAGCGGGTTTTGAGGTCTACCACTTTGGCATGCGCACCCCACTCCTTATATAGTTCAATTGCATACTGCAGGTAGTATCTGCCCAGTTGGAGTAGGTCCTGGTGTAAATAGAATTTTGCAGACAACTCGTAGGCCAAGGCTTCCTCATTCATGTAGTTGTGCTCATTGGCCAGAGCAATTGACTGCTCATAATGTATTCTTGCCCGCTCTGTCTTGCCTAACACACGACACTTTTCTGCTTCTACCAAATGAAACTTATGAAGATAATTCATGGGCGCATGTTTGCCCCATTTCTGCAACTTTTTCTGATTTGATTTTATCCTCTTAAGAATTGCTCGCTTTTCCTTGGTTGTTTTGTCAAAAAACAGTGCAAGATTCGTTAACGATTCATAAAAATTGGACAATACTAGAAGTATTGAACTTTTTCCACCAGCTCTATATTTTCTCGCTAATACTGCATTTTCAACCCCCTCTTCATATTGCTGAAAACAATAACACAGGTATAACTTGTTGTAATACACGTTGAGCCTAATATTGTATTCTTCAACTTTGTTCAACGCAAGCAACACTTCATCTTCATTAAAGACATCTCCTATCAACCGGTACGTGTTGTCTGACTTACCCATTAAATTCAGCAGAACCTGGTGTGTTGCGGCTACTCTGAGGAGATTAGTTTCTTGTCTAAGGCGGCGAATAACCTCTTTTGCATCAACCAGTTCCTGGT
This sequence comes from Flavobacteriales bacterium, assembly GCA_016764395.1. Lineage (GTDB taxonomy): Bacteria > Bacteroidota > Bacteroidia > NORP154 > NORP154. The sequence continues at coordinate 25,961 of JAESRW010000162.1, read as the reverse complement.
CAACTACCTCCATTTTGGTGCCACTAACGAACGAAAAGAAGGCGTAAATAGAAATCGAATAGGCTGTAAACTCCATATCACCGGCCTCCAAKCCATTTTTATAGGCATCCTTTAACAGAGGTAGCAATTCTCGAATGTGTTGCTTCCAATGTTTTATAAAAGTGGCAGCAATAAACCCTACTCTGGATCTTAACTGMCGGGCATCGAATTCCCCTTGTAGGTCCAGCGCCAATCCACCAAATTTGTTGCCCAACTCAATCTCACCAGTCACTCCACAGAGAAGTAAGCCATAAGCTGAATAACCGAAGGGTGATAGTTTATGATTACCGAATTGGACCGACAGTTCCACCATTTTCAAAATGGTCAGCGGCATCAATTCCGGAACAGCTAAATATGCAGGCGCACCTATGCGCGAGAGAATATGCATTGCCGACATTGTGTGAGGATCCTCCATCACAGGTAGATCCCGCAAATTCTCAAACCCCTTCAACCATAATAAGAACTTAATCCTCAACAGAGCGGCAATCACGTGAAGTTTGCTAGGCTTTAGAGGCAGATGTATTCCCAGCTGCCCTAAAACCGTCAATGCCACCTTTACAGCTTCAGGTAGTTTGCCTTGGGTGATATATGATTGCATTTTAACCTCATATACGTTGATCTTATCTGAGATCGTTCGGGCATTTTGCAATACCAACGCTACCTCTTCATCCGATTTATGATAACTATTAGTGAGCCAAAATGCTTCCGCGGATAACGAATGGAGCGATAACATCAGTTGGTAATTATGCTCCCAACTGATCCCTTCCATCAGCTTAATGCCCGATTTAAAATAATCCAAAGCCGGCTGGAAAGCTGCAGAGAGCCTGGCCTTTTTACCGGCCTCCAAATTGAGAGCAGCCACTTGAACTTTCTCTTCGACATTCTCAATCAGCATCCTGCCGCTGTTTAAATGATGAACGATATCAAACAAATGCTCTTCGCGATCTAATTTATCGATATTGGACATCAACATCCTGCCAATTCTTAAGTGAACCGACCGGGTATCCTCTTTGGGTATCAATGAATAAACCGCCTGCTGTATCCTGTCATGTATGAACTGGTAAGCTGCCTTGTGGTTATAAGCTTCTGCTAATTCTTCGCTTACCAACTTATAATTATTTCCCACCGGTACAATTAATCCCTTTTCTATCGCCGGCCACAATTGCCGAGCGGTCTCTTGTTCCAATTTTCCATGGATAATTGATAAGAATGAAAGGTCAAAACGATTTCCAATACAAGCGGCCAGCTTTAATATCTCTTGGGTCTCTGCTGCTAACTTTTGCACCTTGGCCGCCATTAGTTCAACCACATTGTCGGATATTTTCAAGGATCTAATCTCTTCGATATCCCATTGCCAGCTCTGAAGTTCCTGCTCAAAAGTCAATAATCCGTTTTCGTATAACGACAGTAAAAATTGGTTCACAAAGAAGGGGTTACCCATCGTCTTTTCATAAACCAAACCCGACAACGTTGAAGAAATATCTGATTCACTTTGCAAGGCATCAGCGGTTAACTGATTGATATTTGCCAATGAAAGATTGGATAAGGTTATGTTGTGAATGATACCGCCCTCTTCCTGGATTTCTTTAATGGTCACCATTGACGGGTGTGAAGGGGTAACTTCGTGATCTCTGTAGGCACCAACAAATAAAAAGTATTTTATCCTATCATCGGTCATCAATGACTTAATCACCTGTAGTGAAGCCGTATCGGCCCATTGAAGATCATCAATGAAAAGGACCACCGGATGTTTCTGAGTTGCGATAGATTTCAGCAGGCTACAGAACGCATACGTAAACCGGTTTTGTGACTCAATGCCCCCCAGGTCTGAAACCGCCGGCTGCTTACCCAGTACTAACTCCAAATTGGGAATCACGTCGGTGAGTACTTTGCCTACTTGGCCAACTGCTTGCAAGATGGTTCCTTTCCATTCTGTCAAGTATTCTTCATCCTCAGTTAATAATTGATTTACAAATTCTTTGAATGACTGTACGATCGCACAATAGGGTACGGCCCTGAGGAATTGATCAAATTTTCCCGAAATAAAAAAGCCCCTTTTTTCCGTTATTGGTTTCTGTATTTCATTGATTAAATCCGACTTCCCTACACCTGAGTACCCTGCAACTAACACCATCTCTTTACTGCCTCCACCTATTCTGTCAAAGGCATCCATCAGTTCCTTGGTCTCCTTTTCCCTACCATATAGCTTCTCTGGGATTTTAAACTGCGAAAAGTAATCTGTACTTCCAAGCCGAAAGCTCGCTATCCTACCTGCCTTATTTAACTGATCGAGGCACTCTTCCAGATCATCCTTTAGTCCCCATGCCGAACTGTACCGATCTTCTGCATTTTTGTTCAGCAGCTTCATAACAATGTCCGAGACCATTGCAGGGATGTCTGAAGATCTCTTTTCCAACCTTTCAGGCGTCTTGGCCAAATGACTGTGCACCAACGATATGGAATCTAAAGAATAGAACGGCAAGGTGCCTGTCAACATTTCATAAAATGTTACACCCAATGAGTACAAATCAGTTCGATGATCCACCATACGATTCATTCTTCCAGTTTGCTCTGGTGAAATGTAGTCGAGTGTGCCCTCCAATTTATCAGGATTGCCCAAGTGAGGCGTCTTCAAACTAATCTTTGAAGAAATACTAAAGTCTATGATCTTTACCTCTGAGCCATCAGGTGACACAAGTATGGTGTTCGAGTTAATGTCCTTGTGAATGATATTGTGCTGATGGAGCTCTCCCAACACCCCTGATATTTTTATAGACACCTTTAAGACGTCCTTTAAAGTCCTTCGGTTCTCAACATACAGAGCCCTTAAGGTATTTCCTTTAAAATATTCAAAGAGAAGCGCTTCTTTGTTGTCTATTCGGGTCTTTTTAACCGCCTTGCATATACCATTAATATTCAGTGAATTTGTGATTTCATATTCATTATTCAAACGCGCCAGCTGCTCTGCAGTGGGTTGATCATCCTTTAGAATCTTAACAATTGAAGAACCGTTTCCTTCCCCATTGTTTTGACAAAAAAGAGCGTCCATATCATTTTCTACCAATAACTCCATAAACGGTGGTATTTAGCCCCTTTTTTAACGCTCCGATAAAATGAAAATGAGACATCAATAGTACAGTTTTTTGCTCATAATTCAACACTCTTTATCGGTATTAACTAATTGACAATTAATTCAGTATAAATATAGATCACCCATTGGCTAAACCTGATAAAACAGGCCTTCTCAACCGTCCTTCTTCCTGGTTCAATGATAAGCGCCGCGTTGATAGAAAATGTAAAATCCGACCTCTTCATTTGGCCTTTGAGATTGGTAACCTGCCTGTTGGCGAGTAGCACGGATAGCACCTACTCTTCTTCTTGCCAGTTTCTTATACCCGAACTCCAATCATCAGCATATCATCCACTTGGTCTTTGTCTGATCTCCAGGTTTCAATTGTTTGTGTTACCGTATCTTTTTGCTCAGACATGGACTTTTGCCTCATTGACAACATCAAGTTTCTGAGCCGTTTAGCAGAGAATTTTTTACCCTTTTCGCCCCCAAACTGATCTTGAAAACCATCAGAACAAGTGTATAACATATCCCCGTGTTGAAGCTGAATCTCATGCCCGTCAAAACTTCCTTCCCTGTTGTAATCGAAGGAAATGGGCCTCCTGTCACCTTTGATTTCCAATAAATCATCACCGTGAATTATGAACTTGGGATCTGTTATCTTGAATTCCTTGGAGATTCCTTTTCTCACTATATATAAAGGGTTAAAAGCTCCAGCAAATTCCAACTTGTTCAGGTTCTTGTCCAGGATACATATTGCTGCATCCAGCCCATCAGCTTGCTGAATCGACCCCGAGCTCTGCCCAAATGCCTTGATAATACTGATTTTAAGCTCATTGAGAATCTGATCTGCCTTATCAATACCCCGTTCAATGACCACTTCGTTCAATAAACTGCTAGCAATCATACTCATCAAGGCTCCAGGGACCCCATGGCCAGTGCAATCCGCCGTCACCCAAATCGCCTTGCCACTATTGGTTTCATGCCCCCAGTAAAAGTCTCCACTTACAATATCCTTGGGCTTTAAGAGAACAAAATGTTCGGGCAACATTTTCTGCAAATATTCATCAGAAGTTAGGATCGCTCGCTGGATTTGTTGAGCATAACGTATACTCGCAGTTATATCCTTATTTTTTTCTTCTATGATCTTCTTTTGTTGTGTGATCCAAATGGTTCTTTCATCAACCTTTTCTTCCAGGTTTTCATATAAATTGGCATTTTCTAAGGAAATAGCAATTTGGCTCGAGAGCAGATGGAGAATCTCTAGATTTTCCTGAGTAAATGCCCCCACGGTTAAATTGTTTTCTAAGTATAATACGCCATAAAGGTCCCCATGGTTAAATATGGGCAAACAAAGCACCGACTTTGGATGATTTTGTTGGATATAAGGGTCATTGGAAAATCTCCTCTCGCTTCTAGAACTGCTAAAGAGCAGTTCTTGTTGCGTGCGAATCACATAGTGTATAATTGAAGTCGGAACTAAGGTGCTGGATGCCGGTTTATCATCTAAAGGAATCGGGGTTAACAAGGCCCCTTTTCTATCTTTGATTGCTGCTGTAGCTCGAATAAACCACGTTCCACTCTTGTGTAGAACCAAAGCACATTTTTCAGCGCCCGCATTTTGAATAACAATGTGGATCATTTTGTCCAACAAACTGTTTAATTTAACCTCTTCAGACATGGTATTGCTGGCTTTAATGATACTGCTAAGGTTGAATGAATCCATGGTTCCTAATTTTGAGGTAGCAGTNGNNGATATCAWGGTGGRGTGCAATGYTKCAGCCACGTCGGTRTSGAGCGGGTATTTTSTTTTAGCGATGTACCTCYTTTCRATGTCCWGCACCTTGGCTTTTGCWCCCCATAAAGCATATAGTTTCGTTGCCATTTCCAGGTAGWAAGCAGCCACATGRTCCAGTTGACTCTCCTGAAAAAACYTTCCRGCCAAYTCGTAGGCCARCGCTTCYTCGCWMAGGTGATCGTTTTTTTTCGCCAGTGAAATAGCTTYATCGTAATASGTTCTTGCCTTTTCTTTTATTCCSCGYACCYTGTARCACTCTGCTTTTATCAAATAGTACTGATGTAAAAAGTTCATCGGGGCACCWGACGACCATTTTCTCATCTTCTTCTGATTGATRCGAACYTKTTTGAGATGCGATCTTTGCTCAGACTTGCWGCAATCTGGATATAAAGCWAGACGAGATAACGATTCATAAACATTTAAAAGCAGGATRAGCACTGATCCAATAGCGTTTTGTTCATACTTCTTAGCCGTCTCTGAATGTTCGAGAGCCTGTTCATATCGCCCAAAACTGTAGCATAGATAGACCTTATTGTAGAAGGCGAGAAAAGCGGTTGTTTTGTCACTTTTCGCTATATGCTCAGGAATCATTTTTTCTTCATCATATGCTTTGCCCAAAAGCTTGCTTTGATAGTCTGACTCTCCCATCAGATTGAGCAGCACTTGCTGGAAGAGGTTGACCCTATGTACAGACGCGGCCTGATTCAGCTGAAAGATGACTTTTTTATTATCGCTAAGCTCTTCCAAGAGATCAGGTAGTTTAGCATTGGTATAAAATGAGTATATCGGATAGACGTTCAATGCATACACACCATATTCAATATCACCCGTCTCCAATCCAATGCGATAAGCTTCTTTTAGAGGCGCTATCGATTCATTGAGGTGAATCTTCCAAGGATTGATGAAGACACTATTCAAGAATAAAACTTTGGTTTTAAGATCCTTAAGATTATATTTCTTGACCAATGATAAAGCCAATTGGCCATACCTATAGCCTGACTCTATCTGATTTAAAATCCCGCTCAGAAGCAATCCATAACCTGCGTAACAAAATGCAGATAAATCATTGTTTCCATACCTGATTGACAAGCGAACCATCTTCAAGGATGTTAGGGGCATTAACTCAGGAAAACCCAAATAGGCGATACTGGATAGGCGCGTTAAGATCCGCATAGCTGCTATTTTGTTAGGATCCTTCATGACGGGCAAGTTTAAAAGGTTGCTATACCCGGTAAATTTTATCAATAATTTAGTCATCAATAAAGACCTGAATACAAACATCTTAGTAGGCTTATTTGGGAAACTTATGCCCAATTGTTTCAATATTGACAAAGCGCTTTTCCTGGCTTCTAGAAGCTTACCTTCAGCAAGGTAGTAGCATAATTTAGCATCACATACCCTGACCGTATCCAGCACTGTTTTGGCGTGCTTAATGACAATCTCTACATTTTCTTCTGTCTCTTTGTAATCACCCAATAAACAAGATACTTCGCTTGCATGTGTGTGGAGCGCTAGCTTAAGCTCATAGCAATTTCCCCATCTAATTTCCTGCAATAAACCTATCCCAGTTTGAAAATAAGACAAGGCCCGCTCATAGGCAGCCGATAGCTTTGCTTTTTCACCTGCTTCCAGATTGAGCCAGGCTAACTCCTCCTTTTTGTCCCCAGACAGAATTAAGTCCATTCCCTTATTTAAGTGGTTGACAATGTCAAACAGAAGATGATCCCTGTCTTCCTTCCGGATCTTGGATAATAACAACTGGCCGATAGATAGATGAACGGCCTTCTTATCAGAATCACTGATCAATTGGTAGGCCGCATGTTGCACGTAATCGTGTACAAATTGATATTGAACCCTAATACTGTGCCCATTATAAATTACCACATTGACCACCTTGTATTCTGTTCCCAGTGGTATAATGAGCCCCTCTTCCAGAGCGACCCATAAAAGTTTTGCTGTTTCCTGATGCGATTTTTCATTGATGATAGCCAAATTAGAGAGGTCAAACTGAAAGCCCATGCACGCAGCCAACTTTAAGAGCTCTTGGGTTTTATAAGGCAGTTTCTCTATTTTATCTGCCATCAACTCGACTACRTTATCTGTWATTTTTAATKTRCTKACTTCTTCTATGTCCCATTTCCAACGATGCTTATTTAGGTCAAAGACCAGTAACTTTTCCTCATACAGKKTMTGTAAAAACTGATTGACGAAGAAKGGATTACCATGCGTYTTTTCAAYAATWAGCTTTGCCAGCGGCATTGTGGTAAATAGATCGCTAWACAAGGCATCWGCGGTCAATTGATTYACATCAGTAAATGAAAGRTTGGACAGCGCRATTTCATGAACCACCCCTTCTCCTTCTTTAATTTCCCTTAAWGTCAACATTGTGGGATGAGATGGACTCACTTCATTTTCTATATAAGCGCCAAAAAGCAGAAAATTGTGAATCTCTATATCGGTTTGTATCAACTTTATCAAATCCAAAGAGGCAGTATCTGCCCATTGTAAATCATCTGCGAAAAGAACAACGGGGTGCTCAGGTTGGGCGATTGATTTCAGGAAAGTTTTAAATACGTAGTTAAATCTGTTTTGGGCTTCCATACCGCCTAGCTCGGGCACCTCAGGTTGCTCACCTATGATATATTCTAAATTGGGAATCACGTCGATCAATACCCTCCCCACCGTTCCAACTGCCTTTTGAATGGTATTCTTCCAGACTGCCAATTGCTCCTCATCCTCTGTAAGTAGCAGATTTATAAACTGTTGAAATGCACGGGCGATGGCATAATACGGGATGGTTTTCTGAAGTTGGTCAAACTTTCCAAATATGAAGAACCCACGTTTTTCCATTATTGTTTTTTGCATTTCGTTGATCAATGCCGACTTACCTACACCTGAGTATCCAGAAACTACCAGCATCTCCGTGGCCCCCTGGGATACTCGTGAAAACGCCTGATCCAGAAGACCTAACTCCTTTTCTCTCCCATATAGCCTTTCTGGTATTTTGAATTGCGTGGTAAAATCATTTGAAGCGATTTCAAAGGGCTCAATGGTACCCGTGCGACGTATCTGTTGCAAGCAGTTCTCCAAATCACCTTTCAACCCAAATGCAGATTGGTACCGGTCTTCGGCATTTTTATGCATTAATTTCATCACCATATCAGAAAGAACCAGCGGTATTGTTGCATCCACGTCAACGGGGGCCTTCGGCGTATGCGCAATATGGGCATGTATCAATGCCGATAAATCTTCTCCTAAAAAGGGAAGCTCTCCCGTTAAGATCTCATAAAATGTAACACCTAATGAATATAAATCAGTTCGGTGGTCCACCACCCGGTTCACTCTTCCAGTTTGTTCTGGAGATACATAGGCTAGCGTACCTTCTAATTTATCTGGGTTGCCTAGATGTGGTGTTTTGATGCTGATCCTTGAGGAGATGCTAAAATCTATGATCTTTACCATCCTAGTCTCATCATCAATTAGAATGTTGTTGCCATTAATATCCTTGTGAATGATATTGTGTTGATGTATTTCTCCTAACGTTCGGGCAATGGAAACGGCAATCTCCAAAAACTCCTTAATGCTTTTGCGCTGCTTGACAAAAGCATCTCTGATGGTTTGACCTTTAATGTATTCGAGAATTAGCGCCTCTTTATCATCTATATATGTTTTCTTATACGCCTTTCGAACGCCCTCTATGTTCAAGCTTTTGGTTATTTCCAATTCATTCTCCAAGTAGGCTAAYGCGCTCGGTGTGGGGTGATCGTCCTTTAAGACCTTAATGACAACAGCTGGGGAGTCATCCCCGCTTTTTTTTCGACAAAAGATGTTTTTTCTCTCGCTCTCGAATATTAGCTGCATGACAGATTAGATTACCATATGTATCGCCAAATTAGAGCGAAAAATACAGGCTATATCAGGTCTTATATAGCAACATTAGGTCAATTTCTTACGTCTGTAAGTACCGCTTTGGTTTTTATCACTCCTTACTTTAATTTAATCAAAATGACAGGCGGGATTAGCCTCTTCGCCTGGTACTTGGCCACCAAGGAAAGCTTGCTAAAAACTGACGCATTGCGATGAACCGGTAGCATTCTGTTAATAATTAGCCCATCTGACATGGCTGAACACTAACTAATTAGCGCTCTTTTATATTTATCTTTGAATGAAGGGCAGAATACGTGTACAAGCGCTTCTACATCCTGTACATAGTGTTGCTGGTTCCCAAATAAAACAACAAGAGCATCCCATTGCGAAATATAGAATAGAGCGGCATTTAAGGCCCAACTCCAGTAAAATCCACTTAAACAAATGAGTAAAATGATCAAAGTATTGCTAGTGGARGATGATGAAACCACCAATTTCCTCTCTAAAATGGTACTCAAACATKTAGGTATTCAAAAGGTTGAAGCGGTGCTGAACGGTAAGGCTGCCTGTGAATACCTTTCTAAGGTTTGCCCTGACATCATCTTTCTTGACTTAAATATGCCTGTGATGGATGGCTGGAGCTTTTTGGATGAGAAAATGAACGGAAATTATTGCCCTAAGGTGAAAATTGCACTGCTGACTTCATCAATCAGGTCAAGGGATAGGGAGAGAGCCCTTAAGTATGAGTGCGTGGTAGATTATTTAGAAAAACCGCTCACAAGAGAAAAGGTTGAAGCAGTAATCAATAGGCGTTTAGCCTAATTCTCTTGTCAAAACTTCCTTTTGACTAAAGCTTGGCGGGGGCCGCATATCTATCGCTCTCACTATAGGACACCATTGGTGCGCATATACATGCATACTTGCCAGTTGGATTGATTCAGTGCAGAAAACTATCAGATACAGGAATGCATTGCTCACAATGCGAAAGAACTGAAAAAGTTTGCATTAACGGATTTATCAAATTAAATTTGCCCCATCACAGCACAAATGTATCGCATTAAATTACATCATTGCCATTTTCATACTTGCACTCAGGCGAGCTGGAAATGATCTGTGTACACTAAAGATATTTCAAAACCCGTTTGAGTAAATCAGATGGGTTTTTTGTTTTCTATCCCCTAAGATTTACTCAGATTTTAACATTCAAAAATGAGCAAACTAAAAATAGCCATCCAAAAGAGTGGCAGATTAAGCGAGAAATCTCTAAACCTTTTAAAAGAAAGTGGGATCAATATCTCTAACGGAACAAGTAAACTTAGAGCGGAAGCAAAGAATTTTCCAATCGAAGTATTGTTCTTAAGAGACGATGACATACCTCAGTACGTCGAGCAGCAAGTTGCCGATATCGGTATTCTTGGCAAAAACGAAGTGCTGGAAAAAGGAAAAAACGTTACCATCATTGAAGAACTGGGCTTTGCAGCTTGTAGATTGAGCTTAGCCATCCCGAAGGGAGAGTCCTATTCCGGCCTCAAGTACTTCAACAATAAAAGTGTCGCAACCAGTTACCCCAATATCCTTTCTCAATTTTTCGCAAACAACAATATTACTGCGGAGCTAGAAGAAATAGGCGGGAGTGTAGAAATTGCGCCGAGTATTGGCCTTGCAAATGCTGTGTGTGATATTGTCAGCACGGGAAGTACTCTTATAACCAACGGATTAAAAGAGGTCGAAACGGTATTAAAAAGTCAGGCGGTGTTGATTGCTAATAAAGAACTCTCTAAAGAAAAACGGGACATCCTTGACAAATTACTATTTCGGATCAAGGCCGTGATACGCTCTTCTGAAAATAAGTACATCGTGCTGAACGCTCCCAATGAGGCCATCGACAAGATCTCAGGTATCCTTCCTGGAATGAAAAGCCCCACTGTGGTCCCCCTGGCCAAACAAGGCTGGAGCAGTATGCACTCTGTAGTTAAGGAGGATGAATTCTGGGATGTAATTGACCAGCTAAGAACATTAGGCGCAGAAGGTATATTAGTGATCCCGATAGAAAAAATGGTATTATGATGAAGGTCATTAAATATCCAGATTCATGTAGATGGAACAGCATTGTCCAACGTCCAGTTAGTGAGCAAACAAAGTTGAATGATATTGTAACTGAGATTATTGAAGAGGTAAAAGCACAAGGCGACCAATCGCTTCTCAGGTATGCTAAAAAACTGGATGGTGCTACACTGGATAACCTTGTTTTGTCAGATGAAGAAATCGAGCAAGCGGTAATCAATGAAGATCTTAAAGATGCTATTAAGCTGGCAAAAAACAACATCGAAAAGTTCCACAAAAATCAGCTCAGTACAGAACTTACGGTAGAGACCACTTCCGGTGTTAAATGCTGGCGAAAAAACATTGCCATTGAAAAAGTAGGCCTTTACATCCCTGGTGGAAGTGCTCCCTTATTCTCAACGGTTTTGATGTTGGCCATACCTGCTCGATTAGCCGGATGCAAAGAGATCATCCTGTGCACGCCCCCGAACAGAGATGGTAAAATTGATCCTGCTATTTTGTTTACCGCTAAGCTAACTGGAATCAAAAAGATCTTCAAAGTTGGGGGCGCCCAGGCCATTGCAGCGATGGCTCATGGAACTGAATCCATTCCCCAGGTCTACAAAATCTTCGGGCCTGGAAATCAGTTTGTCACAAAAGCCAAAGAAATGGTGCAGCAAAGCGGCGTGGCCATTGATATGCCTGCTGGGCCCAGTGAGGTACTGGTGATTGCTGATGAAAGCTGTAATCCAAAATTTGTCGCGGCAGATCTGCTATCTCAGGCCGAACATGGAGCTGACAGCCAGGTAGTCTTGTTGAGCGATAAGGAGAGCGTTGTCGTTGAGATCAATGCTGAGTTAGAACTTCAATTAACAAAGCTTCCACGCAAAGAAATCACTGAAAAAGCATTGGAAAATAGTTTTGCGGTCATCCTGAATTCGTTGGAGGAATGCATGGCACTGAGCAACCTATACGCTCCTGAACATCTAATCATCACCACTGAGAAAAACGAATTATTGATCAATCAAATTGCCAATGCAGGATCTGTATTTATTGGGAAATACAGTTGTGAAAGCGCGGGAGATTACGCAAGTGGAACCAACCACACGCTACCAACAAATGGCTATTCCAGAAATTACAGCGGAGTGTCCATGGATAGCTTCATGAAGAAAGTGACCTTCCAGGAACTGACGGCTGAAGGAATAAAAAACATTGGGCCTGCTGTTGAAAAAATGGCGGAAGCCGAACATTTGTTCGCGCACAAAAATGCCGTTACCATACGATTACAAGAATTAAACAATGTTTGATTTAACCAAAATAGTTCGCGACAATATCAAAGCCCTGACGCCTTACTCAAGTGCAAGAGATGAGTTTAAGGGTATGGAAGGCGTGTTTCTCGATGCGAACGAAAACCCATTTGGCAAATACAATCGCTACCCAGACCCCTATCAAAGAGAGCTAAAGAGGGTGATCTCTGGACTGAAAAAGGTGGAGGAGGAAAATATTTTTTTAGGAAACGGTAGTGATGAAATAATTGACCTTCTGTTCACTGTATTTTGTAATCCAGGAAAGGATGTAGCACTTACCCTCTCTCCTACTTATGGAATGTACGAAGTTTCAGCTGGGATCAATGATGTGGAGTTGGTTTCCATCCCTTTGAAGTATAATTTCCAGATGGATCTTAAGAAGGTCAAATCTGCTCTGGGCAATACCCGTCTCAAATTGATTTTTATCTGTTCACCCAATAACCCGACGGGAAATTCAATGGACGAAAGTAACATCGATTTTATCCTCAACAACTTTAATGGGATCGTTGTGATCGATGAAGCCTACATCGACTTCAGTCCTCAAAGATCWTGGTCARCGYTGATCCRKAAATATCCTAACCTCGTRGTRATGCAAACCTTGAGCAARGCCTGGGGAYTGGCCGGTGYCAGATTGGGTATRGCATTCRCMAACKGTGAGATYRTTGCCTATTTAAATAARGTYAAACCSCCTTATAACGTCAGCGCKCTGAACCAAGAGATTGCSGTTGAAYGCATTCAAYACAARGAAGACWTTGAAGAYAAAGTAAAATTGATCCTTACGGAAAGGACAAAAATRGAAAAGCAGTTAGCTGMMATCAATCTGGTTGAAAAGATTTACCATTCAGATGCCAATTTCCTGCTGGTAAAGGTGAMTGATGCRGACAAAATTTATGACGAGCTGATTGAAAAAAACCTGGTKGTAAGAAATAGAAACAACGTTATCGTTAATTGTTTGAGAATTACGATAGGCACMCCTGWGGAAAATGAACGATTGATCAGYGAATTAAACAAGATAGCCCATGCAAAAAGTATTATTTATAGATAGAGATGGCGCGCTGGTGGTTGAGCCACCGGTTGATTTTCAGCTTGACAGCCTGGAAAAACTTGAATTCTTTCCAGGAGTGTTTCAAAGTTTATCCAAAATTGCCAGAGAAATGGACTATGAACTGGTCATGGTGACCAACCAGGATGGACTGGGCTCCGATTCCTTCCCCGAAGACACCTTTTGGCCGGTTCATAACAAGATTATTAAGGCTTTTAAAAATGAAGGCGTAGAATTTTCGGAGATCCACATCGACAAGAGTTTTCCAGAGGAAAACGCCCCTACTCGCAAGCCCCGAACCGGAATGTTGAACCAATACATTCACGGTCCTTACGATCTCGCGAATTCATATGTAATTGGTGATAGGGCAACGGATATCGAATTGGCTCAAAACCTTAATTGTAAGGGCATATTTATCGGAGAAGGGAATCTTGATGCCGTGCTCTGTACAACCAGTTGGGAAGAGGTCTATTCGTTTCTGAAATCAAAACCCAGAAAAGCAACAGTTCCACGGAGCACCAACGAAACTGATATTGAAATAGCATTGAACCTGGATGGATCTGGAAAGAGCACCATATCAACAGGAATTGGATTTTTTGACCACATGTTGGAACAGCTATCCAAGCACGGAAGCCTGGATCTCGAAATCAATGTATCCGGTGATTTAGAAATAGATGAACACCACACCATCGAAGATGTTGCGTTAACGCTAGGCACCGCTTTTAATCAGGCTTTGGCCAGTAAAAGGGGAATCGAACGTTACGGCTTTCTGCTACCAATGGATGATTGCCTGGCACAAGTGGCCATAGATTTTGGAGGAAGGCCATGGCTTACCTGGGATGCACAATTCAACCGGGAAATGATCGGAGAAATGCCTTCCGAGATGTTCATGCACTTCTTTAAGTCATTCAGTGACAATGCACTATGCAACCTCAACATAAAAGCAGAAGGCGACAATGAACACCATAAGATTGAGGCGATTTTCAAAGCCTTTGCAAAAGCGATAAAAATGGCGGTGAGCAAAACAGACAATTACAGTATTCCCAGCACCAAAGGCCGTTTATGATCGCAATTATAAAATACAACGCAGGAAACACCAAATCGGTGCAAAATGCTTTAACGCGTTTGGGTTATAAAAGCATCATCACAGATGATCATGATGCGATCAAAAATGCTGACAAAGTGATCTTTCCCGGAGTAGGTAGCGCCAGCTCTGCCATGAAATACATGAAAAAACACCAATTGGACCTGCTCATCCCTTCTCTGATACAACCCGTACTTGGAATTTGCCTGGGGCTACAACTGATGTGCAAGTCGAGTGAAGAAGGCAATACCACCTGCTTGGGCATCTTCGACACAACGGTCAAGAAATTTCCTGCTGACGACCTTGTTCCACAAATGGGATGGAACAGTTTCGTACGGTTGAGCGGCAGTCTGTTTAAAGGCATTAACGTTCATGATGACGTGTACTATGTGCACAGCTACTATGCTGAATTATGCGTTGACACAGTGGCTGTCTGTAATTACACAGTGCCCTTCAGCTCCGCTATTCGAAGAGATAACTTTTATGCCACCCAATTTCACCCTGAAAAATCAGCAGGAATTGGTGAGCACATTTTAAAAAACTTTTTAGCGCTGTGAGAATAATACCTGCAATAGATATCATTGATGGAAAATGCGTTCGCCTGAGTAAAGGCGATTACAACACCAAAACCATCTACAATGAAAATCCCCTGGAGGTCGCGAAGGAATTTGAGGACCATGGAATTGAGTTTCTTCACCTGGTAGATCTAGACGGTGCTAAATCGAAAGAGATTGTTAATTACAAAACGCTTGAACAGATCACTTCAGCAACTAAACTGAAGGTCGATTTTGGTGGCGGAATTAAGAGTGACCAAGACATAAAGATCGCTTTTGAAAGTGGGGCCTACAAAATAACGGCAGGAAGCGTGGCTGCCAAAGATCCTGAATTGTTCAAAAAATGGATCGAACGCTTTAGTAGTGATAAAATAATTCTTGGGGCGGATTGCATGAAGCGAATGATTGCGACCAATGGGTGGTTGGAAGAGTCGACGATCGATGTACTGGATTTTATTCAGAACTATGAACGGCAAGGCATAAAGGATGTGGTATGTACCGATATTAGCAAGGATGGAATGCTGTCAGGGCCATCTATTGAACTTTACAAAGAAATCCTTTCTAATACATCAGTCAACCTGATAGCAAGTGGTGGAGTGACGACGCTTAAGGATCTAAAAGAGTTAAAGGCAATCGGTTGTGAAGGTGCCATCATTGGAAAGGCTATTTACGAAAGCCGATTAACGCTGACAGAACTCAGTGAATTATGTTAAAGAAAAGAATCATACCCTGCCTGGATATTCAAAATGGAAGAACCGTCAAAGGGGTCAATTTTGTTGACATTATCGATGCTGGTGATCCGATAGAACTGGCCAAGCGCTACGTAAAAGAAGGGGCTGATGAATTGGTATTTCTCGATATCACCGCAACCATAGAAAAACGAAAAACGCTGGTCGCACTGGTTGAACGGGTAGCAGCGCAGATCAACATTCCTTTCACCGTTGGCGGAGGGATCAACTCCATTGAAGATGTTGGCGCCATTATCAGGGCAGGCGCCGACAAGGTTTCGTTAAACTCTTCAGTCGTTCAAAACCCGGAATTAATCACCCAGATAGCAGAACAATACGGAAGTCAATGCATCGTTGTCGCGATCGATACCAAATTGATTGACGGAGTATGGACGGTGGTAATCCATGGGGGCCGTACCCCTACTCCTCTCAAAACACTTGATTGGGCGGAACGCGTAGCAGAACTAGGTGCCGGAGAGATCTTGTTAACATCCATGAACAACGACGGAACAAAGAACGGTTTCGCACTGGAGATCACAGATCAAGTAAGCAGCTTGATCAATATTCCTGTTATCGCGTCAGGGGGTGCAGGTATACCAAAACATTTTAAAACCATATTTACAGAATCGAAAGCGAGTGCTGCCTTAGCAGCCAGTATCTTTCACTTTGGTGAGCTATCGATTCCAGAACTGAAACAGTATTTAAAAGACCATAAAATAGCTATACGATGCAATTAGATTTCAATAAGGGAAATGGTTTAATACCCGTTATCATCCAGCATTCCCACACCTTACAGGTATTAATGCTTGGTTACATGAATGACGCAGCCTTCACAAAAACACAAGAAGAAGGCAAAGTGACGTTTTTCAGCCGAAGCAAGAACAGACTGTGGACCAAAGGGGAAGCATCGGGCAACTTCCTTTGGGTTGATGAGATCAGTAAGGACTGTGATGATGACACGCTGTTGATAAAAGCCAATCCTGAAGGGCCGACCTGCCATACCGGTAGCACCTCCTGTTTTAATGAGGAAACGGCTAAAGGATTCATTTACAGCTTGGAACAAACCATCAATCAAAGGATCGATGAACATGAGGAAGGCTCGTATACCAATCAACTTTTTCAGAGAGGAATCAATAAAATTGCTCAAAAAGTTGGAGAAGAAGCAATAGAGTTGGTGATTGAAGCCAAAGATGACAATGAAGAGCTGTTTGTGAATGAAGCGGCTGATCTTTTGTATCATTACCTCATCTTACTTAAGGCAAAGAATCTTTCTTTTGAGAAAATTGAACAACAATTAAAGAAACGAGATAGGTAAATCATTAACAAAAACAGGCCAGACACACTGTAATTAAGTCCATTAGCAGCCATTAAAGAAATTTAAACGATTATCTTTAGCCAGAATAATCGGGCAAAGGCAAGCCACATGTAGTAATTGAACTATGGCAAGCAAAAGGTTTCTTTTGGGAATTTTGATTTTTTGCGGATATACTGTTTCCGTGACAGCGCAGCCTTTGTCTTCCAAAATCCAGGAGCTCAGTAAGGGAGTGAGGTCCCTAACCTATTCAAGCCAGTACGTTTCTGCACAGAATATGGTTCTCCAATATCTTGCACAAAAAGACCTTACGGAACTAGAAACCTTTTACGGCCACTATCACTTCGCTGATATATTAAAATCTTCAGGTAAACCCGGTGAAACCATTCAAAAGTTTCAGGACTGCAACAAGTACCTGAAGAACGTTTGGAACAAAAGTGCCTACCAGGCATTGATTGAAGGAAAGGTAGGAGAATGCTATTTCGACCTGATGGACTATGACAATGCAAAAAAGCATGCCCAGATTTCCATAAAGACAAACCCTGATTCAAGCTTGAGAGCAGGTGGACATGCTTTGAACTACCTCATTGTAGGATATAGTAGTTATATTGAAAAGAACTTTCAGGCTGCACTGGATTATTACAGCTTTGCTCAAAAGGAATACCTCCGCCATGGCGAGATCTGCGAATTACCCCTGATTTATACAAAGATAGGGACGGCTTACAATGCCATGGGAGACGAAAAGCTTGCCGTAGAATACATCGATAGCGCAATTCGCATCAGCGATTCCTGCGATATTGATCTATACAAATTATTGTCAAAACAGTGCCTTTTGGGCGTCCTTAAAGAGAATGGGCATTACAAAAAAGCACTTGACTTGCTGGTTGAAATCACTGATTTAACCGAAAAAACCGAACAAAAAAAACAGAGCCAATTGATCGGTAAACTGNAGATTGCCTATGAAACAAAGTTGACCCAAATAGAAAACGAGAACCTCAAAGAAGTAAACAGGAAAAACGAAGAAATACTGATCAAACAAAAGCAAGGACTTACCATCAGCCTTATCGCCATAGGAATCTTGTTGATATTGTTTATTCTGTTGAACAGAATTTCGATTCAACGGAAAAGAGCAGAGCAAAATCTTTCGATTCTCAATATGCTACTGGAGAAGAAAGTAGCCGAACGAACTGAGCATTTGGAAAGCGCCAATGAGCAGATACAGCAAAAATCAGCCATGCTGGCCTTTCAAAACAATCAATTGGTAGATTTCTGTAACATCATTTCCCACAATCTACGAGGGCCTCTGGTAAATATGGCGATGCTGGTTGATTATATTGGCCAAAGTAAAGATGAGGCCGAGCGGGATCAACTTTTGGAAAAGCTCAAACCTGTAATTGGCATTTTGAATGAAACCTTTGATGAACTGCTGGAATCATTGCAAGTTAGGCAAGACCTGGAAATTGCATCAGAAAAGATAAATCTGGAAGAATCCCTGAGAAGAACTCTCAATAGTTTAGACGGACAGATAGATGAGTCTCGGGCCATTATCGAGACGGATTTTAATGATGCGCCCGAGATTTATTGCCCCTCCAAATATTTATCCAGCATCCTTCACAATCTGATAAGCAATGCGATAAAATACAGGTCCCAGAGCAGGAAACTCATCGTAAAACTCAAAACGAAAGCAAGTAACGGCAGCATTATCCTTTCAGTAGCCGACAACGGACTGGGCATTGATTTAAATAAGCACCAGGACAATGTTTTTAAGATCCGAAAAGTATTTCATAAGCATCCCGATGCAAAAGGATTTGGTTTGTACATCACAAAAACGCAAGTTGAAACCATGGGTGGTAGAATTTGGGTGGACAGTAATCCTGATGAAGGCTCTGTTTTTTCGATAGAATTTACCAACCAAAATATTTAAGCGCCTTCATTCACTTTGCTTGCTGCTCACGAAGCATCCGGTAACCAGGGTGTGAACTACACGTAACATCTCTCATTACACTTACACATGGAGGGCCGGCTACGATTACACCAGTCAATTCACTGAGATTGGCTGTCAAAATGTTGAAAACTAGCACGCATAATCGAGTAATCTAAGATACCAAATGACCCGGGATAGCGTATTACATATACCTATTTTGAGAAGTCATGGGGAATTGAATTTGGCCAGATTATCAATGAACGACCTCTTGACGCTCGGTTAAATGAACCTGAAAGGATGTAACAATTACAGGCGTTCGGATTGAGCGCACAGCGCTTATAACTAATGAATTAGAATGAACATTTAAAAAATAAATATAAATCAAGAAAAACAGAGAAAACACAGATGGTTGCAATTGTGATTCATTGCCTCATGTTGAAGGTTATTACGCACAAGTAAATTAAAAGCAATGCTTATAGAAAAAATTAATACAGGGCAAGCAGAACTCTGGATTGAAGATCATATTTACCGACTCATTCATTTGAAAGGTAAACGGGGAACATTAGCAACAGCCAAAGAAGAGCTTAGAATACATCGAGAATTGAGCGGAGGAATGCAGCTGCCACTATTCGCCGACTTACGTATGATGAAAAATGCGAGTCCAGAGGCTAGAGATTACGGGAACAGTGAAGCTGTAATAAGCACCTACGCTGCTGTAGGAATATTAATCGGTTCCAACCTAACCCGAATAATGGGTAGCATGTTTATTAGAATCAACAAACCCTCCTATCCGGTAAGGATGTTTACCATTGAGGAGGATGCATTAGCCTGGCTTCAACAGTTTAAATGAACGAAGAGCAGCATACACTAAAAACGGAGAAGAGGATTTCACAAGTCCTCGACTACGTGTTACAAATAGCGTCAGGAGACTATGAGAGGCGTTTAGAAACTTCTAAAGATGAGGATACTATCGATGGGATTATTTATGGATTGACCACCCTCAAGGATGAAATACAGTACAGAGAGCATAAGCGGGGTGAAGTAGAAAAGAAGTTAAAGCAACTGAACGAAACGCTAGAACAACAAGTTTCTGATCGAACATCAGCATTGGAAAGATCCAACAGAGAGCTGGAAGAATTCGCTTACCTGGCCGCCCACGATTTCAAGGCCCCTTTGACCAACCTTTTGACATTGGTTGGGATGATGGACAGGTCACAAATAGGGGACAAAATGAACAGGGACCTATTTGATAAGGTATTCAGAGCCGTCGGCAAACTGCACACTACCATATCTACCCTAAACGATGTAATCGCCTTTAAGGAAACTTTAAAGGATGAGAAAGAGCAGGTGCGCTTTGAGGCGGTATTCACCGAGATAAAAGACAGCATTTCAGAGCAATTGGAAGCTGCCGAGGCCACCATAACAACGGATTTCTCCCAATGCGAAGTGATTGACTATCCGCCTGTACATTTGAAAAGCATTATGCAAAACCTACTGACCAATGCCGTAAAATACAAACGACCAGAAACAGCATTGGTAGTTGAGGTGCGCACCGAACAATATGGATCCAGAATATGTCTTATCGTTAAAGACAACGGATTGGGTTTTGATGCCACTAAAAACGCCAAGACTGTAAAAGGGCTGTTCAAGCGGTTGCATACGCATGTGGAAGGTAAAGGGGTGGGGATGTATATTGTGAATAGTATTGTAGACACCCAAGGCGGAAAAATTGAAGTGGAAAGCGAACCGAATAATGGCGCAATCTTTAGAATTCACTTAAACGAATGCGCAAAATGATCCACCCATGAGCCGTTGCGGTTGAAGGAGTCACTAAAGCCTCTTAGCGTATTACTCAAAGACAACAGCATTCAAAATTTGGGATAATGTCAAGAAGCGGCTATGTCCGTGAGAGGGGCCGTTTAACGCGCCTAAACTGTCTCAAATTCTCGATTGAGCTCCGTCCCTTCTGAGAATTCAATACTGGCGCATTTGATGATCTAGCAGTACTTACCACTTTTGAGGTCGTTTAGCCTTTTGTTCATGAACATAAATCGATAGGAATGATATCTTTGCCAGCAAAATTTAAACCGTAAAAAATGAAAAAACTACAAAGTATTGCCCTCGTGGCATTAATATGCTTAACGCTGAATGTTAACGCCCAGATTCAAACGCCTGCACCTAGCCCTACCGCAACCTTGAGCCAAACGGTTGGATTGGTAGATTTTGAGGTAATATATTCCCGTCCAGGAAAAAAGGACCGTGAGATTTTTGGGAAGTTGGTAGCATATGGAGAAGTATGGCGAACTGGAGCGAACGCCTCAACCAAAATCAAATTCAATGAGGATGTTACACTAGGTGGTAAAGAAGTAGAAGCTGGAGAGTACTCTATTTACACGATTCCAGGTGAGTCGGARTGGACGATTATCATTAGCAAAAGCCTGGAAAACTGGGGAGCTGACAAGTATACAGAAACTGAAGATGCCGCCCGATTTACCGTCAAGCCAACTAAACTAACTGACGTAGTAGAGACGTTTACAATCGATTTTTCAAATCTCACAAAAGATGGTGCTAACCTCATTCTTTCATGGGATAACGTGAGGGTAAGTTTTCCGGTTGGGGTAAAGACTGATGAGGCGGTTATGGCTGCTATCAAGAAGACCATCATCGATGGGCCCAGTGCCAATGACTACAGAAAAGCAGCCTTATACTACCAGGAGAAAGGAGAAGATCTAGAGATGGCGCTTAAATGGATTGACATTGCAATCGAAAAGCGTGCAGATGCCTTTTGGTATATCCACAACAAAGCTCAGATTCTTGCTGACCTGGGGAAGAAGAAAGAAGCCATCGAAGCTGCTGAGAAATCCATGGAAATGGCCAAAGTCTACAAAGACGGCGATTTTGGATACATCAAGCGCAACGAGGAGCTGATTGCCAAAATAAAAAAGTAAGACTTCAACGTCTTTGCTGATACAGAGGACGAAGTAAGCTCATTGGTTCGTAGCCAGGGGATTGCTTCGTCCTTCTTCGTCGTCCTCGCAATGACGGTTTCAAATGGCCTCGCAATGAAGGTTGTAAGTGTCCCAGCCACGACGGGGGTTCAATAGCTTTGGGAGAGCGATAACAAAGCTCCGAAATATTGTTTAAGCTGCCTTTCCTTGATTCCTAAATAACGGTTGCAGCATATATCCGAAACCGATTACCAGCACGCAGCCCACCACATTATACCAGAGGTATCCCATCTCCAGCCACTCAGGGGCTGTGTCAGTGAAATTGAGGTAATAGATATATAAAACGCATGCTTCTGCCATCATGGCGGCGATGAAAACCGCATGGCCCTTAATGCGCTTGAAGTAGAAAGCCACCACGAAAATCCCAAGGATGGAGCCATAGAACAAAGAACCCAATATGTTTACCGCCTGGATCAGGTTCTCAAACAACGAAGCGTAAGTAGCAAACGATATGGCAAGAATTCCCCATAAAAGGGTAAACCAACGTGAAGATTGAAGATAATGTGTGGCATCTCCATTCTTATTCAGCGACCTTTTGTATAGATCCACCGTGGTAGTGGAGGCCAGTGCATTGAGCTCTGACGCAGTTGAGGACATCGCTGCCGAAAACATGACTGCGAAAAGAAGGCCCACCAATCCTATAGGAAGGTGATCCATTACGAAAGTCATGAAAATATAGTCCTTGTCATTGGTCTCGGCATCTGGATTGGATTGCCTCACCAGGGCCTTCACCTGCTCCCTTAATTCCTTGGACTTCCCATCTAGCTCCAGGGCACTTTGGGTTGACTGCTCAACAAGGGCCTCATCCCCTGCCTCTACTGCTTCCACCAGGTTGGTCAGCGCTGTTTTTTTCTCCTCGAACACCTCGTTATATCGAAGCTGAATATTATTCATTGCTTCTGCATAAGCAGTCTGCTCCAGCTTTTCTTTTTCTACCTTATTGAAAAATATAGGTGGCTGAGTGAACTGATAGAATACGAAGACCATTACCCCAATAAAGAGAATCACAAACTGCATGGGCACCTTCATCAAGCCATTCATGATCAGGCCCAATCTGCTCTCAGCGACAGATCGGCCACTTAAATAACGCTGTACTTGTGATTGGTCCGTACCGAAATAAGACATAAATAAAAAGAGAGAGGCGGTCATCCCTGACCAAATATTGTACTTGTCCTTTAAATCAAAATCAAAATTGACCATGTTGAGCTTGCCCATTTTACCGGCTACATGGAGGGCATCAAAGAAGCCAATATTTTGAGGGAGCATAGAAATAACCATGACCCCGGCAATCACCATTCCCCCCATCATCACCGCCATTTGCTGCTTCTGCGTTTGTGTAACCGCCTTTGTTCCACCTGACACCGTATAGACAATCACCAGGGAACCAATGAGAATATTGGTCAAGGTGAGATTCCACCCCAACAAGGTGGAGAGGATAATGGCAGGGGCATAAATGGTTATACCTGCAGCCAAGCCCCGCTGAACCAAGAACAAGAGCGACGCCAGTGTTCGGGTCTTTAGGTCAAATCGCGACTCCAAAAATTCATAGGCGGTGTATACCTTGAGCTTGTAATACATGGGAATAAAGGTGACCGATAGAATGATCATCGCTATGGGTAGGCCAAAGTAAAATTGGATAAATCCCATCCCATCATTATAAGCCTGTCCCGGGGTAGACAAGAAGGTAATGGCACTTGCTTGTGTGGCCATGATAGACAGGCCGATCCCCCACCACTGCGCTTGATTGTCACCTTTCAGGTAAGACTCCAGGTTTTTACTTCCACGCGTTTTCCAGACGCCAAAGCCTACGATAAAGGCCAGCGTACCAAATAGGACAATCCAATCGAGTGTGCTCATGAGAATGCTTTGGCAAATAGGTAAAACAGGCCCACCAAGGAAACCAATACGCCAACTAGCAGGGCATACCAACCATTCCAAGATTTAAATACTGGGGGTGCTTCTTCCGGTTCGTGATCTTCTGCTACCATATATCAATACTACTCAAGTTACCAGTACGAACCAGTCTGTTTAGAGGACGGTTCTTATTGGACCCACGCTTTTACTCATTTCCGTAAGAGACGATATTGGCCAACAAACGATACGCGCCAGGCACTCCAGCCGGAAGCTCCCTGAAAAAGGAAATACCGGTATAAATGAAATGCCCCTTTCCGTATTCTGTCGCCAGTAATGATCCTGTCTTTGCCTCTTCGCCTTCATCATGCCAACTCAATAGCGCGGCGTATTTTTCATCCCATTCACTAGGAAAATAAAGGCCTCGCTCCTGCACCCATCCATCAAAATCCGCTTTCGTGATTTTATTGGGTGTATTGAGGATTGCATGATCCGGCAATAGAAAAGTTACCTCAGCCCCTTCTTCCGTCACTCTATCTCGTGACAATTTGATCGGATATGGTGAAAAAATCTCTGTCTTAACCCGGTGTCTCGTATTGTACTGAATTACCAAGTTCCCTCCATTCTTCACATAATCAAGTAGGGTTGGCATAACAAACCCGATGCGTTCATTGGTGTTCAAGGCACGAATTCCCAGCACAACCGTACTGTATTTCCTTAGCTGTTCCGCCGAAATGCCCTCCTCTTCAAGTACATCAACCTCATAACCCATATTGCGAAGCGCTTCTGGCACTACGTCACCTGCACCATGAATATACCCTACATGAGTACCCCTTTTTGTTAAGTTGACATTGATCAGTTGGGCCTCGGCTTTGGGAAAATAGGTTTGGGTTGGTATGTGATCATACGCTATTGTGACCAAAGATTGCCCATAACCTACGGTGCCAATAATCGCCCCTACGCTAATTACACCGTTTTCAGCATTGGCACCAGCCTTCAGCGTTACTTTTAGCTTTAGCTCCTCCCCTTTCTCTCTGAGGTTGAATGTCTGTTTTCGGTTCAAAACCTCCCAGCCTTTGGGAACGGATAGACTTAAGCGGCCCCTAACGTCATTCTTACCCGCCTTAATAACAATCTCCAACTCTTTTTGCTTCACACTGGCAAAGACATATATCGGCTCTGATAAATTCACAAATACGGGGGGGGTAATGACAAACGGACGGTATAGCTCTCCTTTGACAGGATCATTCCTCTTGTTGATCAAGGCCACGGGGATAACATGTTGAGTGCCTTCAATATCCAGCGCTACCTCAAATACCAGATCCGGCTTGTTCTCGGCGTCACCAATTAGCTGCTGATCTTCCACCTTATACGTTCCCAATGTTCCGGGTTTCTCAAGCCAATAAGGCTGTCTTGCTTGTTTATCTTGTGCCAGTACGAAGGACTCATCCATTTCTAATTTCAGGTTCATGCCCAGAGATTTGTCCACTGTTAAATTGGCGCCAAGCGCTGCACATTTTATACTTCTGAGCTGTGCCTTCAAGCCACTTCGGTTCACCAATTCAAATGATACGTGTACTGAATCACCAGGAGTAACCGAATAATCACTTGCTGCAGCTTCAAGATAAAGTCCCATACAATCCACGATCAACTTGTCGATTTCCGCGATCTTCACTGGCCCCCAATAGTCGAGCTTAAGTTTGTTTAGGTGTGCCTTTAACTCCAATAAAGCACCCACCGATGTAGATGGATCCTGGATGTTAAATTCAGCCACTATCTTATTGACCATTCCTTGAACTGATTGACCGCTCTTTGTTCTTGTCCAGTCACTTACCACTCCATCAAAAAGGGATACTTTGGCTTCTTCTCCCTTTACGTGTTCGAAATACTCAAGGTGCTCTCCTCTCCTACCGGTTGAACCAAAGCCCTGGCTTTTGTGCATGGTACGGCTTGTAGCTGCCATCTCATTGTAAGAAACGCCCAGTGCCTTATTATATCCACCTATATCCTCTGCTACGACACCCTCGTCATCCGCAGAAATATCCTTGTTCCACCATCGGCCGGTATTGATTACAACGCGCTTTGCCTGCCAGGTCTTCACATATTGTAACTGGTCGGGATATGCTGTTTTATCTGCTGCCAATCCAAAGGCCTCCACGCCCAATGTTCCTGAGGCAGAGTGGTGTCCATGACCGCCTCTACCTGGAGGAAACCGCAGTACAATCAAATCAGGTTGAAATTTGCGAATAACCCAAACAATATCACCCAATACTTTTTCCCGATCCCAAATTTTCTCTGTTTCCTCACTGGTCTTAGAGTAACCGAAGTCATTCG